>DASQQB010000114.1:0-32060 GCA_035643635.1 Nitrososphaeraceae archaeon
TTATTATTTTGAATTTTTGGCTAATCAGCTATTTGCATAATAATAATGGATCCTATCACTAGCTATCGACATTCTATAGCGTTGCAGATTGATTATTTCAAACTATACGATTGATTCTTAGGTTAAGGACTCCATCTTTCCGATAGAGGTTTCCAATAGCGGTAAATTCTGATCCTTTTCTCAGAAGCTGTGCAGGGCCTTCATAATCATATTGAGTTAGCCGAGCGTGCCATTTATCGTCTACAGTCACAAGGGCCTTGCCTGTCATGAGTTTATCTATATAGATGTTATATTTTCTTCTTGACTTGCCTTTTGGAGCAATCCTATCGATGTTCTCCGAGTCATCGGCGTTTATTACCACAATTTTTTTGCCCTCGTTCGACTTTGCTATCCTCTTTAATCGTTCCAGTTTTTTTATTGCTTCTGACAGTACAGGATATGCAAACGTCGTATTTTCGATTAACATTTGATAGTCGATTCCATTTAACCCAGCCCTAATAGCCTCTAAATAAATACGTCTTACAGCCTTATCTACTTGCCTTTTGAATTCTTTACTCAGAGTTTGTCCGTCATTTACTGATAAGGATCTTGCTTTGTCGTTCCAGGAGCGAATGTGTATTTGCTCTTTTCTTTCTGACTCTGACAGAGAAGGTATTGACGATAGATGCTTGTCAGATTGGATAGGAAATGCCTTTCCTAAGTGATAATCACGATTTTTCATTCCTCGCTCAATATCTGAAATTTCTTCCATAGTCATTGGGTTGAGCTTGACTGTAGACCTGCTGATGGGTTTCAAGATTCTATTTAGTGTTTTCAATGAATGTTTCATCTTGTCAATTCGTCTTTTGTTTGCAGCAAGATATCTTTCATCGATCGAATGTTTAGTTGCTAAGATCACTACTGTTCCCGCAGACTTCCTCCCTGTTCTTCCTCTTCTTTGAATATACCTTATTTCACTTGCTATAGGTTCATAAAAAACTACCAAGTCAACCTCTGGTATATCAAGTCCTTCTTCAGCAACCGATGTAGCAACTAGTACATTGAAAGTCCCTTTCCGGAAAGATTCGATGATTTCTATCTGTTCATCTTGTTTCATTCCTATATCTCCTTGTTTTTTGGATTGCCCAACAAATCGGTGTGCTCTTATGTTATGCATTGACAGAACATCGACTAGATGCTGGGCAGTATCTCTATATTGAGTAAAAATCAGTATCCTTGAATCTGAAATAGAGGTTACCTGCGGGTTATCACTTTTATGCTTGTCATCTGTGATGGAGAGAGGAGTGCTGGCACAATAAGAGTTGTTTTGTTCTTTTATTAATTTTATAATATGGTTAATTTTGGGATGCTCTATTGTAATATTTTGTAGCAGTGTCTTTATTTCCAGTATCCTAGAATCATTAAGAAGAGAATAGCGTCCTTTTCCTTGCTCCTGACTTATCCTAGATAAGAAGATCATTAAAGAATATGGTCCTTGGCTTTGTATGAGCTCAAGACAATACATTAACGTCAAAGCAAACGATTGATTCTTTAAGGCAGCATAGAAGGGAATTCTCTCCTCTTCCATAGTCAGCTGTAGAGCATATTGGAGTTCTTCTCCGGCTTTTATTAGATCCGTCTTGAAAATCCATTCCGTACTTCTCTTCTTAACGATCCCTTTTAGCATAAGCCATTCTAATTTTTCTTGCAACATCGCCGCCAAAATCGAAGCAATATACCGATATTCTTGCGGCAAATCTAACCACTCCCACTTCATTTCTATTGGATTTATGTATGGACTTACATCTTCATCTTGTTCGTTTCTCTGCTCCAAGTGTTCTACAAATAAGTTATTACAAACTTCATGAATTCTCTTGTTTTCTGCTCCAGGACTAGCCGTCAAGCCAAGTATAACAGGACACAAGGAATGATCGATATATTTTCGTGCTATGCTAGTGTAAGCATAGTCTCCCACCGCTCTATGAGCCTCGTCAAAAACTATCAAGGCAAAATTTTCCAAAGCTACACGGCCATAGTCTAAATCATTTTTCAAAACTTCTGGTGTAGCAAAAATTAGCCTTAACTCCTCATTAGACCAAATTCCCATTCGACCCTCCGGTGAATTCTTTCCAGTTATCAGAGTCATCTGTTCCCGAGGAATTTTCAAATTAGAGGAAAAAAAATTCAAGTGCTGCGAGATGAGTGGCTTAGTAGGTGCCAGGATCAACACGCGTTTATCTCGATGCGAGTAAAGAATGTCAGCAGCGACTAATAAAGAAATGATAGTTTTACCTAGGGCCGTTGGCAGAATTACAATAGTATTCCTCATGCGCGCAGCATCTGCTATATTGTTCTGATAGGTCCTGATTTCTAGACAATTATCCCTTATGAGAGGGTGTTTTATGTAGTGGACCCCCGAGTTTTCTGTTCGGGGGTCGTCTTGCCTAAAAGACATGTTACTAGTAATATATGACGTCAAAGCCATTGAACTGATTGTAAAGCAGCAAGGAGTTCAGAGAATTTGTCATCGCTCAGACTTCAAATACGTCCTCTGTAGTGCCGCTTGCATAAGTTTTCTTCTCAGGATTGACTTCATCCATATTTTTTGCTAAGTTAATAACTTTGGGATTCGATAACAGTCGGTTAATCTCGTCGAGTTCAGAGGCTGACCTTATGACTATGCCCCTTTTTTTCGTAGGTGAGCCTGATGTGCTTATAGGATTAACCTCTATAGCAATAGAAGCTGGTTTTCCTCTAAATGAGGGTAGCCTAAGCAAAAATACCCCTGGCAAGTTAGTGCTCTTCCTCTCCCAATCTTTGCCATCCTTCAAGAATTGCAGCAATCTCTCATCGCTAGTCATTTTTAACGATCACTATGTTAGTATAGCATATGGAAATATATATATTAAATTTTAAGCAAAATATTCCGTAAACTTTTAATCATATAACCTTCCAATCCACTTCCACAGTATTCAAATAACGATTCCTTTTAATCATCTCTATTACTTTGTGAGTCTTATAATTAAAATATGAAACCCTTAGCCTGGAGGGAGAGTGGCTAGAGCGTACAATATGACTATAGACAAGTACTAGGAGCATTTCGTTTGTTCTCCAAACACTAAAATTTTCAATCTGCTGTAATTAAACATATCAATGTGTTAACTGTAGATTTATGGTATGACAAGGGAACAATAATAATAGATGGAATCGCACACATCCCCTTTGGAACCATCGATCCAAGAATCGGCTCTCCTAGGGCGCTTGCTCTAGACTACAAAAATATTATAAGATTTATGAAGGAAAGTAGTATAAACTATCATGACAGGGTTCTTGACCTTATCCCATCTCCTCAGATAGAACTACAAGCTGATAGTCGTGACCCTTTCTCCTTGAGACATTATCAGCAATTGGCATTTGACAGTTGGATCAAGGCTGCAATGACAGGCTGTATAGTTCTTCCTACCGGTGCAGGCAAGACGATGATAGGCATAAAAGCTATAGAGAGGCTAAACTCTGCTTGTCTCATTGTGGTACCCACTCTTGATCTCATGGAGCAGTGGAAATTCGTCCTCATGAAATATTTTAAAGGTTTGAAAGTAGGAACGATTGGAGGAGGCATCGATCAAATGGAGGCAATTACGATATCGACGTATGATTCTGCTTATATAAGAGCTCCAAGCTTAGGCAATAAGTTTTCATTACTAATTTTTGATGAAGTTCATCATTTGGCCGCGCCTGGATACAGATCTATAGCAGAACATATGGCATCTCCATTTAGACTCGGGCTGACAGCAACCATCGAAAGAGAGGATGGTATGCAAGTGGAGCTGCCAAGACTAGTTGGAGGAGTCGTGTTTCAGGTTTCCGCAAGTGAATTAGTTGAAGAAAAACACCTTGCTCAATTTCATATAGAGAGAAGGCAAGTGCAAATGCTACCTGAAGAGATGAAAGAGTATAACGATAGTATATTAAATTACCAATCGAATCTAAAGAAACTTGGTTTTCATTATCCTGTTCCCTTTGAAAAACTTATACTAATGTCTGGAAGAAACAAGTTTGCACGAGAGGCGTTGTTGTCTAGGAACAAAGCAATGAATATAGCCCTCAACAGTAAATCTAAGATAGAAGAACTAAGAGAAATCTTGGCAGTAAATAGAGGAAGAAAGATAATAATTTTCACTCAACATAACAGTTTGGTTTATCGGATATCTGATTTATTCCTCATACCTTTTATCACTCATAAAACAGAGAAGCAGGAGCGACAGGAAGTATTACGAGGATTCAAGCAAAATGTATACAACGCAATCGTGACGTCAAAAGTTTTAGATGAGGGTGTGGATGTTCCCGATGCTGACCTCGGAATTATTCTAAGTGGAACTGGAAGTGCCAGAGAATTTATACAAAGGCTCGGAAGGCTCTTGAGACCTGGAGCTGGTGTCGAAAAGATAGCAAATCTTATCGAGATAACATCTGCTGGAACACGAGAGATAGGTATTAGTACAAAAAGAAAGCGTGCAATGGTAAAGTCAAAAAGTACATGATTGAGATTTGCCTGAACTCGACTTGCCTATAACGTCCTGATAGTAAATCTATAGACTTTCATTACGACTATGGACGCCATTTGATTTGACATCTAAAACGTAGAACACCATAGTTAAGCATTCTCCAAAGCTTTTAAAATATAGTTTGATACTGTGCTTGTGTCTCTGTATTCTCAAGAATAGTAATAAATGGTATCTGCAATAATAACAAGTGTTCACAAGAGATGTTGCCGATCCATCTACTGAGGTTCAAAACTGCATCAAAAGGCAAGGCCATAACTCCGCTTTTCTGTGGTATGAATGAATTAGATCTTGCCTCGAGGCTGATAGAAGAATTTGAAAACACATTTGAAAAAAAGGAAAGAAAAGCTATCCTCTTGGACAGAATACAATCACTTGAATCGCTAAGCGGAGATTACAAGCTCATAAGGGGCCTTTTCGCCCTTTTGGAAAGAAGATGTATTTTTATTCCTGATCTTACCATTAATGAAAGTACAAAGATACAAGATACTATTCAAAAATCCACCGCTAATAAACAAGAGGACAATGATCCTAATAATATGTATGATCCTTATCGTGATGGCATTAATGAGTATAGCGTTACAAATAACAAACCTGCATTTCTACATCCTGTAGAGATAAGAAGACTGTTGTTTCAGCAGTCATCAAGATGCGGCTACGCGTTAACCGACTATGAAAGGGATGAGATAATATCCAATGTTGCTGAAAAGATAGGAGCATTAGCCAACGACGTGAAAAATAAAATGTGGTCTGATCTCGAGGAAAACTTACTGATAAAGGAATTTCTTAAGATCACACCAGAAGAACTTTCAGGATGGTATAATTTATCGTTGATTCAAACATTGCTCTTCAATTGTACCAAACTCGAGTTTACTCTTTTTGAAGGTATTGATTGGAAGCGTGTATTAAGGGACGTTAAAAAATGCGGTTTGATGTATAGCTTACAACATCCTCAGATAATATCGTGCCAGGAGAAGCCAGGCGAAGGGTCTTATGAACCGGGACATCCAAGACGAATAAATCATATCCCTCTAAACAAAGATGCTGAAAGTGCCAAGCTAGCTGCTGGAACAAGCGGAGAATCTGTAAATATTGTATGCTCAATAGACGGACCGACCAGTCTATTCAAGCTTACAGATAGATATGGAACACAGATCGCCAAACTCGTGCCTTCAATCATTTCCTCAGAGAAGTGGTCAATTAAAGCATGGATCATAAAACAAACCTATCCGAAAGGAAAAAAAATTTATGAATTTGAGATTTCTAATCAGAATGCTCCTTCCCTTCTATGGGATCCCTACCGCACCCTTGATAAAAACTACGGTGATCAAAAAGGAACAGATCCTTCTAATTACAAGACCCTTTCCTATGATAGTAAAGTAGAAGAGACCTTTGCTTCCACGTTTAGTCAGCTATTGCCTGAAGGATGGAAGATGAGACGAGAACCTAATCCATTGATAACGCAACTTGGGAAGGCCCTTATAGCAGACTTTGTATTTGAAAAATATGACAAAAATATATATCTTGAAATAGTGGGCTTTTGGACAAAAGATTATCTGAGAAGAAAATTACAAAAGATGGTAGATGTTATAAAACCTTCTACATCTACAAATAACATCGACTTATTTATCGCTATAAATGAAACAGCCTACGCATCTTCAAGTTTTGACGCAAACGAAAGGCTTGCATGGAAAGAAATTCGTTCCATATTAACCGATGAGCGAATCATATTTTATAAAAATAATCAGATACCTGTTAGTCCTCTTTTGAAGTATATCAGAATGATAGATAAGATTATGCTAAAAAAGATTGCCGAAGACAACTACATCACTCTTTTGGAAGAAATAAAGCATATTACGCCAAATGATAATAATGGAGGAAAGGAAACAATAATTTCTATTAGCAAACTAGCACACAAACATGGTATTCCCATTGATGCCGCCACGAAAATCATCAATAGGAGCATAGAAGAAAACGAGACTATAATTGAACACAATTACATCTTAGTCGGTCCATACCTCATCTCAAAGTCTACGGCAATTATACTCGAAGAGAAGTTGGTAGGGGTAACGAAGTTTACTGACGCTTGTGACATTTTCAGAAAAAATCAGATACCGGATTCTTGTTATTCAGAACTCATACACAGCTTAGGATACGATGTAGTATGGAAGAATATGGACCTAAATTCTGCAACTATTATAAAGAAAAAGTAAGCGCAATTTTGCATCGTCTACTCTAAACTGCATTCTGATGAGAGTTACTTGGCCTACGATTGAATAAGTCCACCATAAGAAAAAAGCACAATCAACTAGGAATTAGCATTCCTTTAAGAAATGGTAGACAAGTTTGAACAAAACTTCCAGAATATCTATTATCGTTATTTTAGTCAAATTAATATTTAGTATGGCATTCATACGAGATTATCAGCAAATCTCGCAAATGTAGAAGACGAATAATTAACGCCTAATACAAGGAACGATATCAAGTATTTGACCATTATCTATTATACTGCATTTTGAGTGAGGTTTGATAGGCTCAATATATTTTTATTGTACTTAGCTTAGTGAGTAGTATGGAATCCGCTAAAGGAGATGAACATTTACATCATCCAAAATGCGAAGCTTGTGGAAAGGAATTCAATGACACTAAGGAATTGAGCATTCACATAGATAGTGAACACAGAGGCCCAGACCACTAGTAAGTATGCTATTGGGTCCTGCAAAATTAAACAGATAGTTTTTGTTGGTAGCGTCATAGCTAGACTGGAAATAGATACATTATAATTTACAGCGTGCTAAGTAAGAAGACTACGCTTGGACTTTCAGGAAATTGATTTCAAACGAGGGGTCGTTGTCTAGCTTGGTATGATGCCAGCCTCGGGCGCTGGAGGCCGCTGGTTCAAATCCGGCCGACCCCATCTTAAACTCATGAATATGAGGCCACGCAGTTACAACAGGAGAGGACGCTTGGACTTATTCATATTGCGACAGCGATAATTCTGCCCTAAAAACAAGATTAAATAATCAATAGGCCAGATCTATCATTAAGTTACCACCCTCTAACACGCATCGATCTCATTTTAGGCCACATATGCACTGAGGTCTTGTAGACTTGCCATTTCCTTCTTAATCGAAGATAAGTAGTTACTTAGATTATTGAAAAATATTGCCGATTTATACTACATCGTTGTAAAAAATTTGGGATTTAGACCAAGGCAACTGTAATAGAGCAAAGGATCTCAAGGACCTTTAGAGAAGTGACAAGTTGGCGCTCTTAGATTTAAATTATCCTATGCAGCTTATATTCATTAATATGTCTGACTCACAACCACAACAAAATCAGCAAATTCACAAGGAAGGAACACGCGATTCAATATATATAGGCAAAAAACCTTTGATGGCGTACGTCACATCTACACTAATACAACTAGCTAATCAGCCTAAGGTAACAATTAAGGCAAGAGGATTAAGTATTGGCAGAGCTGTGGATGTTTCTCAAATCATCCTTAAGAGGATGGAGAATGCAGGATATGTCATAGGAGATGTAAGAATCGCGTCTGAAACAGTAAAGTCAGAGGATGGTAGGACTAGAAATGTTTCTACGATTGAAATTGAAATAAAAAGGAGCTCATAGTAGTAGTAGTAGTGGTAGGCTCTATCACTTTTTGTAGACATAGCCATAGCCTTCTTTGTTTGTGATATGGGAACACGGGCTGCTGCTATTTACCTTGCACATCTAAATCCATTCACAAATGCACACGAAAAAATTATATCTTTACTTGAGAAGGATTATAGGGTATATATCTTTCCAGTGCGATTTGTGAAGGGAAACCAAGAGGTTAATACAAGAAGCTTTCCTTTTCCGTATGCTGTTAGAAAGGCTATGATAGAGTCAGTCTACGGTGACTGTAACAAAGACATAATGATCTTGCCAACTTACACCTTCAAGTCGCCTTTTGTAAAGTATTTTCCTCCCATATTTTCCCCATATTCCTGGCACCTTCGCACTCAAATAATCAAAGCCATAGAGGAGGAAGATTTCGTCTCGTATACGGGTAACAAAGCAGAACGATTGATGTTAGATGTGTACTGCTTGCGCCCATTGAAAGCCAATCGCTTAGAATTATCTGCATCAGAAGTAAGGACAACGCTGTATGACTATGCGATTTCTGAAAAAAAGAAACAGATCGAACGAGAGAGAACGGCACCGTCATGGCACAACAAAATCCCCAAAAAAACCATCAGCATCATTGAGGAGAATTGGACTATTATACAAAGTTTTGCCAGCTCTCAGGATAATACAATAAAAATATGTGGGATGAAATTTCCCAAGAATGGCTTCCTGTAATTTAGAAGATTTTTATAATCCGCCAAATGAATTTGCCTTGATTGAAGACAAAAAGTACAGAATTCATATGGATGGATGGTAAAATTCTGAATTGGAATGACGCTACAGTTCATGTTACTTCTCATGCCCTGCATTACGGTACCGCTGTTTTCGAAGGAATCCGTGCGTATGCCGCGAACAACAATCTATTTGTGTTTAGATTAAGGGAACACATGGAGCGCCTACATCGTTCAGCGGCCATATATTCTCTCAATGTCAAGTATTCGCCTAAAGAACTTTGTGATTCTACGTTAGAACTACTGAATAAAACAGGAATTAAAGAATCATGTTATATAAGGCCCTTAACTATTGTAGGCCAGCACGGGATCGATCTTAACGTTTCAAAGGATTCTCCGACTCATACTATAATTATAGTTTTTCCTTTTGACAAATACTTTAAAGGCGAAGGCATCCGGGCCTGTATTTCATCATGGCGTAGGATCCACGACAGCTCAATGCCTCCGATGTCGAAAGCAGCTGGAAATTATTTGAATTCAATACTTGCTACACAAGAGAGCAAGCGTAATGGATACGATGAATCAATAATGCTGGACATGGAAGGAAATGTAAGCGAAGCATCTGGTGAAAACATATTCGCAATAAGAAATAACAAGATCTATACACCTTTAACCTCCTGTTCTTCACTTGAAGGAATAACTCGGGATACCGCGTTAACGATTGCCAAGGATTTGGGTTATGAAATAGTAGAACGGCCTATTTCTCGTGCCGAGCTGTATATTGCTGATGAGATTTTTCTTACCGGGACAGCCGCTGAGATCACGGCTGTGACAAGCATAGATGGGATGCCTGTAGGAAAAGCCAACGAAGGACCTGTAACGAAGAGTATACGCCAGCTTTATTCAAGAATTGTCTTGGCTGGTGCTGAACAATACTCTAGGTGGTTGACTGCTGTATGGTAGAAGTCATAACTGAGAATAAATTCAGACTGGCTGTAGTGGGTGTAGGAGGTTGGGGTAAAAATCATGCAAGAGTCTTGCATGAGATCGGAGCGCTGGCGGCAGTCTGTGATTCGGACACCGTTCGAGCAAAAGAAATAGCCAGTAGATACAGTGTGAAATGCTATTCTTCATTAGACAACATGCTAGATACTGAACCAAATCTAGATGCGTGTTTGGTTTGCACTCCTACAAAGTCCCACTGTACTATCGCAAAAAAAATCATGGAAAAAGAAATCAATGTTTTTGTAGAAAAGCCATTGTCATTTTCTTCTATTGAATGCGAAGAATTGATCGCCGCAACTGAAAGGAAAAAAGTAATTCTAACTTCTGGATATATAGAACGATTCAATCCAGCTGTCCAAGACGTTAAGGAAATTATAGAAAAAAAAACTTATGGCGATCTTTTAATGATGGAATTTCATCGAGAAAACAGGATGCCAATTCATATTACTGATATTGGTATAATTTATGACACGTCGGTTCATGATATAGATACAGCAATGTTTCTTTTTGATGCTAGACCTGATGTTGTTTTTGCACGTGCCGGAAAAAAAATCCATACATATGAAGATTTTGCAACAATAATGCTCGGATTTTCGGATCAGAAGGTAGCAATAATTGCATCTAATTGGATCACTCCAAAGAAGGTTAGGAGGTTTAGCGCCGTCTGTATGGACGGTATTATCACCGGAGATTTCATAACTCAAGAAATTAAAATTGATGAAGAAGGCTCTACTATAGTACCTCGTCGCCAGAAATTCCAAGAACCGCTCACTTTAGAATTGAAATCCTTCCTCGACGCAATAGACGGCAAAGTCAGCAAACAATTTGTTTCTGCAATAGATGCTACCAACGTTACAAAGGTTGCTGAAGCTGCGCTTTTATCTAGCAATACGGGATCACCAATTTATCTGGACCTGAAAAACCCGAAATGAGGAAATCTCTATTAGACATTCTCGCCTGTCCAATTGATAAGAATTATCCATTAGAGCTATTTGAGATTGTTACCAAAACTTTGAATGATACTAGCAAAAATTATCATAATGATTTGATAAACAGCTCTAATGACGACAAAGAGATAATTATCACTGAAGGTATCTTGTTTTGTTCTAAATGCTCTCGTTACTATCCCATCATTGAGGAAATTCCAATTATGCTACCAGACGAATTACGAGAAAAAAACAAGGATATCGAATTTTTGCAACGATGGCGTGACAAGATACCTGAAAAAATAATAAAGTACGGCAATCCCTGGAGCCTTGAGAAGATAGGATAATTAGAAGCGCTGTCAAATTTACATGACAATGAAAAAGAAAATGTCTCATGGTCTGAGTGGAAAAGATTCAAGGATAGAAAAGGAAAAAGATTCCAGTAAAAACGATTTTGTAAAAGTGAGGAACTATATTTCGGAAAGTGCAAAAATTGGAAAGAACGTGAAGATCTGGCATTTTGCATATGTGGGCGACAATACCGAAATTCGAGACAATGTAATGATAGGATCCTTAACGCACATCGATTATGGAGTCAAAATTGGCGAAAACACAAGGATAGAGGGCGCCGTCTATATCCCCCCTCTAACAATAATAGGAAGAAACGTTTTCATAGGTCCTGGGGCAACCTTTACCAATGATCCATATCCGATGAGTCCCAGGATGGTCGGAGTGATAGTAGAGGATGGAGCAATTATAGGCAGTAGAGCAGTAATGAAACCAGGAGTTACAGTAGGAAGAAACAGTGTAGTGGCTATGGCAGCGGTTGTGACTAAAGATGTTCCTGCAGGCGTAGTAGTCATGGGACACCCGGCTCGAATAAAATATTCGAGAGATGAATACGATAAAAAGAAAGCAAATTGGGATTCTTCTAAGTAGCATTTCCAACAAACTGTATCAGATTATAAGTTAATAATTTCACACAACGGATTGGCCTTCACAATAATCTGGTCGGAGTTTTGTTTGCTTCTAGTACCCAGTTTCGTTAAATCCTTTTTTGAACAGGTTATTATGACTGTGGTCTTGTCAGTAGGGTACATATCAAGAATAGGGCCTTTCGAAGTATCGACGTCTCCAATATAGTCTTTTAGTCTGGTCTGTAGTGAAGACATAAGATCCATTTTATCTCCTCTCATTTCGTTTGAATCAAGGTTCCAAGCAATAACTACCCTAGTTCTGCTAGCTTTTAGATCTCTCTTTTTTAACATATATCGTATCCTGTCTATCAAGTGTTTAATATAGGCTTCAATCCCTTTGACAGTCCCATTAACTAAATACATAAGGGGACCGACTCCGCCTAGCGAAGAGCCTATTATCCTTAAATCGTATAATCCACCTGCGACATCATCTAGGAATATATTACTAAACGAATTCTGCATCAGCTCGCTTGTAACCGTTGCATCATATGCATTCTTGCAAATTTCGAGAACGCCGGCCATGCCTGAGTAGTGTTCCAAAATATTAATAGAATGTACAAGCTCTGCAGATGCAATATCTACGAAATTTAATTTTCCTAGGACATCAGAATCATGTAGCATTTTAGACAAATATGTGTCCTGTTTGGACTTTAATGATCCAATTAGGGTTTCATGTCCGACGTTCAGCGGCGCGTTAATGGGCATATAGTAATAAAAAATATCTTTCCCAACAGACATTCCTGTAATATGTTCTATTAAAGCAATATTTTCGTTATTACCTCCGATGCCGGTTGGCAAAGTAAAGATTATTGACGCACCCGGTCTTAAAGCCCTGGTTGCATCTTTGAATTTGGAAGAAACATCGCTTTTGACTTCTTGTCCGACCTTTCTAATCCTAGGTGAAAAAAAAATGTAAGCAGCTTTGCTAATTGCTACGTCAATCGGTTCAAGAGTTAGTAAAGGTTCATCTTCAATAAGCGAACTCACATCCGGATAAGTTCTAGCAATGTCTGGTTTGAGAGTAATAGCCATTCTGGCAGATTCATCAATTAAAGAGACTTTCGAGCCCTTTAGCGCAATAGAAGATGCTACACGATATCCTTCTGTGCTCAATCCGTAAACAGCTACAGACGAGGCAGTTGTTTGCAAAGGTGCTTTGGTGCTCAAAATTTCTGTCTCTCCTCAGCCTCAGCCTCTTTTAATAATCCTTACCTATTTAAAAAAGCGTTCTAAAGAAAAGTTTTTCCACTGTCCTTATTATAAAAAATTGTACTTGAGAATTTGGTTCGACGTTTTAACGCCTAAACAAGTAATGTTTTTTAAACCTGCTGTAGAACAACTACAGAAGAACGGAGAGGAAGTCCTTTGTACGTCCAGAAAATACAGAGAAGCAGTTGAACTCGCCAAGATCAAACAACTTGATATAAAGATCATCGGAAGCCACGGCGGTGCAGACAGATACGAAAAGTTACGCCAAAGCGCAAAGCGCGCCTATGAATTGGCAGATGCAATAAAGCAATTTGAGCCAGATATTGCCATAACATTCTCTTCCCCGGAAGCTGCAAGGGTAGCATTTGGACTAGGAATTAGGCATATTGGTTTCAGTGATTCTCCTCACGCAAAAGCCGTTTCGAAACTGACTGTGCCTCTGATGAATCATCTGTTTTGTCCTTGGGTTATTCCTTATTCAGCATGGGATAAATGTGGCATTTCTAGAAATTCTATTATTAGGTATAAAGGATTGGATCCAGTGGCATGGATTAGGAGAAATCCCTTAGCCTTATCGAAACCGCGTTCTTTATCCTCATCATCATATTCTCTGCTGTCATGTTGTACTGATCTAAACAACCAATACTGCGGGAGGGAAAAAACAATCTTGGTTAGACCAGAAGAGTCACAAGCATCGTACATTACGGAAAAGAAAATCCGATCCAGAATACATATGATAGATAAGCTTCTAGATCGATTTTCAAATTCAACTAATATTATAATTCTATGTAGGAATGAGGACCAATTCAATGAAATAACAAAGAAATATAATGGAAAGGCTCATGTGCTGCGCAAAGTGACGGATGCCTTCCCATTGATAGTAGGAGCTGACTTGTTCATAGGCGCTGGCGGCACTATGACAGCAGAAGCCTCTCTTTTAGGGAAACCCACCATTTCTATCGCTCCGATCAGATTTTATGTTGAAAAGTACCTTGTAAGTTCGGGTCTAGTTAAAAGAGCCGCCGATTCAAGAGAGGTTGCTAAACTGGCCGAAAAAATGATTAACGACAAAAAATATATCTATTCTCAACAGATTCGGGCAAAAAGAATTCTTGATAAGATGGAAGATCCGGTAAACAAAATGCTTTCATTCATCAATAATATGCCACGGAGTAGTTAATACATAACATTATAAAGATAGTGAAATATACGAAGATAGGCCCGGACAGCCCGGTGGAGAGATAATATTACAATTTCGCCGAGTGTAGTGGCCAAGCATAGAGGCCTTTGGAGCCTTTGACCCCAGTTCGAATCTGGGCCGGGCTAATTGTTTTCATAACTAAAGAGATAATATTTCTGGACCATATTAGTAACCTGGATTTAATACTATCTGATTAATCGCATTCTGACAACTTTTTATTGGTACATGGTTTGGATTGCATACAAGTAAAAGTCAAAGTCAATCTCCAATTTATCCTTCATCCTTCTTTATTCTCTAAGTGCTCTTGCACAGTGATCAAAAGATTATCGAATGCTGTTTCTATTGATTTTTTACGTTTGGCAATTCCCTCTCTATAACCAGACAATTTACGATATGACGTTCTTATAGCCTCTCCCTCTTCAATAGGATTAGGAGAGCCTAGAGAGGTTCGCATTCTAATAGCCACTTCTGGGGTTGTTTCTCTTATTATTTGCATCACTTCAGCGACGTCAAGAGCAAAGTTCATGTTCTCTAAAGAATTTGAGACATCTTTCTCATCCAGCATTGCAAGTGGACGATTAGATTTGCTCGCAGCTTTTTGAACAAGCCCTCCTATAAATTGGTGAGCCAAACGAAATGGCATTTTTTTCTTAGTAACTAATTGTTCTGCAATATCAACCGAAATTGCATAACTAGCGACAGCATTTTGTTTCATCCGTTCTGTATACACAGTGATAGATTTTATTATATTATTCATCACCCGTAGACATTGTAGTGCGACATCGCTAGATTGCCATACAGATAATTTTAAATCCTGCAAATCCCTACTATATCCTGACGGAAGGCCTTTTACAGTCGATACCATAGAAACCAAATTACCTAATAATAAAGAGGTTTTCGATCGTATTACCTCAAGAGGGTCAGGATTCTTCTTTTGAGGCATCGCACTCGACGTAGAACTATATTCGTCAGATATTTCGATATAGGAAAATTCTGATGTAGACCAGATAATGAAATCTTCTGCGATTCTGCTTAATGTTGTCATCATAACTGTGATCGAAAATATAAACTCTATTAGTGTATCCCGTGAGCTCGTCGCGTCAATAGAATTATGCACAATTGAATTAAAGCCTAGTAAAACAGCAGTTCTATGTCTATCTATTTTAATGCTGCTTCCACCTATCGCACATGCACCAAGAGGAGATTGATTAACTCTTCCATATGTCACATAAAACCTGTCGATATCTCTAAAAAGGGATTCAACGTAGGACATTAGGAAATGGGAGAACGTTCCTATTTGGGCATGTTGCATATGTGTATACATTATTATCGTCGTGTCTGTATGTTCCAGTGCCCTAGATAATAGAGAATCAATGAGATTAACAATCGCTATGCAGATTTCATTAATTTGATCCCTGGCCTTCATACGAATATCGACCATTATCTGATCGTTTCTTGAGCGAGCGGTATGCATTTTACCGCCTGCTTCAATTCCGGCGTGTTCTATTACATATCCCTCGAGAAATTCATGGATATCTTCAAATTCGTTGACACTAGGATATTTTTCAGAAGATATGATGTTCCCCTGTTTCCTTATCTCTTCTAGGGGTTCTAATATTTTCCTCAATTCAGAGTGGGACAGAATGCCTATGTCATATAGCATTAAAGAGTGTGCTTGGCTTCCTAAAACGTCATAGTAAAAGATCTGGCTATCTTCACTCACAGAAGATAAGAGTTCAGAGGCGTCATTTTGTAGCCTTCCTTTAGGCCTTGATCTATACACACGTTATCGTATAGATCTGCTTTATTTTAACATTAAACTCGTAGGAATCATTTGATGTTATCACATTTTTATTGCATAGCAGGCACACTCTTCATATGGTATCATCAAACCATAATTCAGTCTCATGATTGCTTTGATACAATACTACGGCTATTGTGAATTGTAATGATAGGTCTTATTTCTATTTTGTACTTTTTTCTCTTTTTTCAAATCTACGTGACTCTTTTATAAAAATCGTAAATCGCACTGTTTATGTCGGATTGGTATTTCTTGTTGAGCTAAAGCACACCTGACCTAAGTCAGTAATGTATATTGTGAGGACATCCCTTGGATCGCAGAATAAAAATACAATAACATATCAGAATTGAAATCAAATGTCATAATGTATGTTCCCAAAGTACTTTAGCCAGGTTTATCGTACCCACTCATTGTTACATAACAAAGCAACTTCTAATTAGCGGATAAATAATATATCAGATGAAATGATTAACGTATCGTAACACAAATTGTTGCAGGCAGATACCCCAATGCGGATGACACACGTGAATGGTCAGAGCATAAGGTATCTAGAATTTAACAATCCGCCTTCGACTAGTAAACTCAGGCGTAAACAACCAGAAAGAAAAGTTCTTATCCTCTTGCATGGTCTTGGTGCCTCTGCTGAACGTTGGTTATACGTATCTAATACTCTATCTAAACATTTCCGAGTTATAATACCTGATATTATAGGCTTTGGATATAGCGATAAACCTGTAGCTGAATACACGATTGATTTTTTTATTGAGTTCTTTCGAGGATTTTTAGATAATCTCAATATTGCTAAATCGCTGATTGTTGGTTCTTCGTTTGGAGGATATTTAGCCACCGAATTTGTTATCAGATTCAACGAGCAGGTAGAAAAATTAATTTTAGCGGCACCGTCTGGTCTAATGCGAACTTCGACTCGGGTACTTGATCAATATATCATGGCCGCTCTTTACCCAACTTTTGAGAGTGCCAAAATCGCATTCACCAGTATGGCCTATGATCCCATCACCGTTACAGAGAGTACTGTGAGAGATTTTGTAAATAGAATGAGACTGCCTAATGCAAAATATGCATTTATGTCCACCCTGCTTGGAATTAGAGATTCTCCAAAACTTTATGGCAGGCTATCTCAAGTAAATGTCCCTACACTGTTAGTATGGGGTGATAACGACAATATGATTCCGTTACAATATTCAAACGGCTTTCAAGAGATCCCAGATAACGAGCTTGTTATAATAAATAAATGTGGGCACACTCCGTACGTAGAAAAACCAGAAGAGTTCACCGACGTTGCTTTAAAGTTTCTAAACAATACAACATCTCCTGATTTGACATAGAATCGAATAATATTAAATAAACGTTACAATACAATATATCTTAATGGATGATAACAAAAATGAACCTGACAACACAACTGGCGCCTTTAAAAATGCCTTGGATAAGGGAACGGAAGCTCAGTTGGCTTTTATGAAACATCTGGCCACCGTTCAACAAGAGTCTATGCATAATTTCTTTTCGATGATTCAAGGTTTAACATATAATAATGCAATGTTCAAAACTACTGTTCAATACGGTGGAAGAATTTCTATACCAGAAGCCGAAAGACAGGCATTGAAAATTGAAGATGGTGATTTAGTGCAGGTGATTATAATACCAATAGACAAAAGACAGAAGAAAACCTGATCCGCAACGGAGTCGAATCGGTGTAATTAACGCGAAAGTGGTCAGAGATCCCGTATATCGTATATTACCCTTATTTTGAAAATTATAAGATGTTGAGGAACCGCTTATACAATCATATATTCACAGCAAACTTTCTTACAATATCTATGAGCTAAATTGTTTTTAGGTTAGCTTTGTTACCCAATTTAAAATTTTTATTCCTTCTGGCTGTTTTAGGTTTTAGTGCTTTAAGGATGGAATAATTTTCGTTATTAGACTTATTACTGTTATGGATAGCTTCTCCTGTATCATAGTCATTCACATCCGTAGATAGCACAACAGTTCTTTTCGCTATCTGTTCGGGATTCCCTGGAGTTTTATCTTTTTTAGCATTATTATTATCGTTATTACTATCATCGATATAGTCAACGCATTCGGTAGTTTTTTTAGTCATTTACAATCTCGAGATAGTGCAATCTGCTCTTATATTAAGACAACTACACATTACAAAATTAATATGGAAAGTTAAGACACACTTCAAACGAAACATAGGGAGACAGTCTAACACTTCATTGAATCGTGTCATGGTTGTGAGTGCAGTTAGTAAAGGTTAACGCATCTATACATCTGTGAAAATAATGTCATAGCCCATTATCTAAATATTTATTGTGATCTGGTTCTTAACCATTGACCAACTTTTGGAAGGACGTTATTCTGTGAATATGTACTGGCGATCAAACCCACGTGTCCTGTATGAAAACGCATTATCCTTTTATCCCTACTAGATATTACATCGTTTAGTGAGGCGCTGCATCCTGGTGAAACAAGATGATCTTCTTCAGCAATTATGTTCAGCACGGGCATTCTAATCCTTGATAAGTCTATTATTTCCCGGCCTAGTTTCATCTCATTATTTATTAATAGATTCTTCTGGTAAATATCCCTAATCCATTGCCTAAAAGTTTCTCCGGCAATCGGAGGAGTATCATAAAGCCACTTTTCTATTCTTAAAAAATTTCGTACAAAATTTTCGTCATCAATATGTTCAATAAGGTTCAGGTACTTGTTTAATCCCTGTTTGAAGGGCTTCAATGCAGAAAAGCTTAATTGAAGTTGTTCTTGAGGCATATTACCTATTGAGTTAAACATGCTTTCAAAATCCATACATTTTGAAAAATTAGCTAAAACAGTCGTGTCTTTATCACTGTCGATGACCGGTGCTAGAGTAGCTAGATTTCTAACTTTTTCTTCATGCAATGCAGCATACATAGCCGACATTGTAGAACCCATACAATAACCGTGCAAGGTAACTTGGTCAGTAAAAGATTTATCAAGCACAATATCTATACAGTCATCCATGTAATAGTTTACATAGTCGTCAAAAGAAACATATTTGTCTACTGACAAAGGCGGTTTCCAATCGATCAGGTAGACATCAAATCCTTGCTTCAGTAGACTGCGTATCCAGCTTTTGTCTGGCTGCAAATCCAAAATATATGACCTGTTGATTAATGCATATACAAGAAGCAATGGTGTCCTTGCTGTCCTACTCACCATGGGCATATAATGCAAAAGTCTATAGATCCTATTTTCATCTAAGGTTTCATGGGGTGTATTGCCCACCTCTACGTCGCCAGCGGCGTAAAGCGTAGATCTCATTTTATTGAGCTTTCTATAAGCCTCTTCAAGTTCCATTATAGTATCTCTTAATGAGCTAGACGCCATCTTTTTCTCCCCCTCTACAGGACGAGCAAACTTGTTGTCAGGTGGGAATATTTTTTGTGTCACTTATGGTGAGCACCTCCAATTTTTTTTTCATATCACGCATCTGCCTCTTTAGATCATGTACATCCTCCGATATAGCATCTACTTCTTTATGTGTCGGAAGGTTTAGAAGTGTAAAATTCTTTTCGACGTTATCTTGTAGGTATTTCAAAAGGTCAAGTTCATAGTTTTTTGCCTCGCTCTGCAGTGTCGCAAACTCTCTGGAACTAAACAACGCAGTAAAAGATTTTTCAAATGAATCGATCATTACTTTTCTATATTTTTCTATATCTTCCTTCGTACTGTAGCGTTCTGGAGCACTCAGAGCTACCTCATTCATTGCTTGAACGTATGCTTTGTCAATTTGCGTCCAATAATCTGCGAGAGTAGTCTGAAATTGAATGAAGGTCTGAGTGAATTTGTAAAATTCCATAATACTGGATCCAAAATCCTTAGAAAAAGCATGAAACGGACCTACAGTGGGGAATTTAAGAGCCTCAGACCATGCATTAAAGGCCTTAGTAATCTGCTCTTGCTGTTGATATCTTAGATTAACAGCCTGATTAGGGGCACTCTCATTTTCGTCATTATTAGTATCTTCTTTGAAGACCATGCTTATCATATTAACTAAGATTTTATCATTTATTTAGATGATGACCTTGCAAGTAACAAAGCTCTATTGTCATTATTATACCTTCTTTTTATTCCACGTAAGACTAAATGTTATAATATCAAGCAGAATAATATTATTCCAGCATATAAAATTAATTCCTATAGCTTACTACCCTGATCAAACTCATCCCAATCTGGCCGGGTATACACAGAACGTTTGATACTGTTTAAGAAAGCAATTATATCTGAGATATCTAAGCATTTTATAAGGATATTCTGCTTTTGAGTGCGAGAAGATCCGATTACACATTGGTAAATTCTGGTGGGTCCGTAGCTCAGTATGGATAGAGCGCCTGCCTTCTACTAATCCATATGGAAGAAAGCCGGAAGTCGTGGGATCGAAGCCCACCGGGCCCGCTATTTACATTAACAAAACTTTTAATATTTTACGACACGAAGGAGAGGTGTCTGATCCACGTTGTTTTCCAAGGCAGATCTACTCCTGAACTGATTTTATTAAAAATGGTTTAATGACCTCTAAACAATTTTAAATGGCTGATGCCAAATCAACATGGATTAAGATTGGTAGGCGATAGCCAGCTTAAAGAGTTGGTACAGACAGCCCGAGTGGGGATAGTGAAACGTAATTTTCAACAATCAGCAGAATTAACTCTAGTGTTGAAGGATATTGATATCAAGAAGGGATTCAACATCAATGAAGTTGTCATATTGCCAAATATTCCAGGCAGACAGGCAAGCATCTGTTTAATTGGATCGGGAGATATGGGGACGCGAGCAAGGAAGGCCAAAATTGACAAGGTTATCGAATTGGAAGAACTTGACAGAATAGGCACAAATAAGAGAGAGGCAAGAAAATTGGTTAGAGAGCACGATTTTTTTCTTTCTGATACTGCACTAATGTCTACAGTGGGTCGTTCCCTTGGCCAATTTTTGGGTCCGAAGGGTAAAATGCCTACTCCTATGCCCTATGGTGCACCAGTAGAAGCAATTGCGAACCGTTTAAGGGGTTCGATTCGAATTAGATCGAAAAATCAGCTGAATGTTTCAGCAAAAATCGGAGATGAAAAAATGGATGACAGTCAATTAGTTTCAAACGCTGCTGCCGTTATTGCAGCAGTTGAAAAGAAATTACCACAAGGAGAAAAGAATATCCGTAATGCAATGGTAAAGTTCACTATGAGTAAAGTTGCAAAACTAGCCCAACCGATACAGAAAAATAAAGACAAAAAGGTAGAATGATTGCGATGATGTCCGAGGTCACAACTACTGGCAAACAACGAAAAAACTATCCTAAGAAGAAACGCCAAATGTATCAAGAAATCCAAGAGCTGGCTAAGAGCTATAATGTTATTGCTCTAACCAAAATGACCAAAGTACGTAGCACGCAACTTATGCTTATCCGCAAGAAATTTAGAGATTCCATTATAATCAGAATAATAAAAAACAAGGTTGTCCAAAAGGCATTCGAAAAAGTTGAAGATATTAAAAGTTTACCAGATCTTAGTAAAGAACTGGAAGGACAGTGCGCGTTGATGTTCACCAACCTAAGTCCTTTTAAGTTAAACTTAATTTTTGGTCAGAACAAGGTATTATTGCCGGCAAAGGGAGGAGATATTGCAACAACGCAGATCACAATACCTGCGGGAAACACTGGCCTGACACCAGGTCCTGTGCTCTCCGAATTTAAAGAGGCAAACGTTGCTACTAAAATCGATCAGGGGAACATTTGGATAAATAGAGATAATACAGTAGCAAATCCAGGAGATGTAATATCACAGAAACTTGCCTCATTACTGGGAAAGCTTGGTGTAAAACCAATTGAAGCGGGAATTACGGTAAACTTTGCTTTGTCAGAGGGACTGGTGTTTAAGGAAGAGGATCTAAGGATATCCTTAACTGAATATCGTAAAGATCTACTAAATTCATATCAACAAGCCCTTTCAGTGGCAATAGAATTAGTATATCTTACCCCAGAAACTATAAGGCCAATACTTGTGCGGGCAAACCAAGAGGCGAAAGCACTCGCTGTGCAAGCTGGTTATTTGTCTCAAGATACAGTCAGTTTAGTACTTTGTATGGCAGAGTTAAAGGCCCAGAATGTCGCTTCTGAGACGAGAAAGAATGGTTACGATCCGACGCCATGATAGTTAATTAGTTGAAGGTGAAGAACCTTCGAACCTTCTTTCACACTAGATTATCTATTTTGTTATGAATGATGGGATTTCCAGTATGGTATTCCAAAGAGAATCAGCCGAAGAGAGCGGACAGTCCCTCGAGAGCTTCCTCTTCCTTCTTTTCTTCCTTCTTTTCTTCCTCTTTAGATGAAGATGCTCCCCCCGTTGCCGATTCGGCAGGTGCTGAAGAAGGAGTAGGGGAGGCACTTGATAATGCAACCGGTGCTGCCTTTAGTGCTTCGTCAATGTTGACTTCGCCTAAGGCGGCTACTAATGACTTGACTTTAACGTCGTCGGGAGACACACCAGTTGACTTGATTACATTTTTTACATTATCTTCGGTGATATCCTGCTTTAATTTATGCAATAGCAAGGCGGCATATACATATTCCATAATCTAAACACAATAACACTAAGACCATAATATAAAACTTTCAAACACTTATAGTACTTTGGTACTTCTCGCTACTGCATAAACGTGCTCTTTTAGGTCTCTTTCATATAATGAGTTCATCTTATCCAGTAATTGTGAACGCGCCTCTAATCGTTGTTGATCAGTGCTTGCGCGAAGTACATCTGCAAACATATCTGGAAGGTTTTCTCGTATCCATCCATCTAACACGAAAAATCGTTTTTCGTTTATCCATATTGTTTTCGCAGTGTTCTGGTCTACTTCTTGATAGAACCGTCCACTTTCGACCCTGTCAATTAGCATGAAAATGCAATTATTAGGATCCGGATTATCAAGAACTTCCTTTGGTCTGCCTGAAATTCGTCCCGATTTTGCATATTCTATCAAACCAGTAGGCCTTATATACGAGCCCATTACTTGAATTTTAGTTCCCTTAACAGATTCAACTCTACCTATAATTAAAATATTATTATCCTGCTGCTCTTTTTGGACTACAAAAACATAATCGTTAACCTTTATCCTCCGTACTCCTGATCTTCCAAACATACCAAGTAAGTCAAGAGGCGCTACAAATTATTTAAGATTTCCCTTCACATACTACTCTGTCTCTTTTAGACGATAGGAAAGATTGATTTCTTATCTCAGCATTCGCAGACATCAAAATGCTGACGGTAAGTAACCTCAAACAGATCGTTGATTATTTTCAAGAGTATTTTGTGAAAATAATTAAAATTACATTTATTAATGTAGAGTACAAACGTAAAACAGATTAAATTTGCAAAGATTCGATGAATTAGACATGAAGATCTTGTCTGAGCTGACAAGGGACGCAAGTATATCTGTTCCACAATTAAGTAAAAAACTCAACGTCAATGCTTCCGTGCTATATAGTAGGATAAACCGTCTTACTAAGCGCAATTTAATTGAAAAATTCACAGTAATCGTCAACGAACGCTTGCTTGGTATCAATGTCAATGCAACAGTTGGTCTCAATAGGGACCCGAAATTAAAGGAGACTATTCATTCGGAGCTATTAAAGATTAAAGAAGTTCGAGCCATATCCGAAGTTACCGGAAGGTTTGATATGGTGATTTCAGTCAGTGCAGGGACCTTAGAAGAACTGCATGGTATTGTAATTGGACGCATAGGAAAGATTGAAGGAATCCAGAACACTGAAACCTTTGTTGAAATGCAGAGAACAGACAAAGAACCAGCATACGCCGTAGGTTAGTATTTTACGAATGACCGTGGTAGCTCAACTCCGATCTATTTTTATGCCATAAATATTCACACTACACCAATCTACTCATAGCAATAAATACTAGCAGTAAATACGGGATAACGGTAAGTTCAAATACAGTGTAAACCGAACCTCTAATGGAATTTCTTGGCTTGGAATTTCTTGGCTTTCATTCAGCGCAAACTCATAGAAATGATGCAAACTATGAAGCTAGCTAAAAAGACCAGTAAAGACGACTATCTGACACATCTCCGCCTTGTATTATTAGGCATGGGCGTAGTAGGAGGAATCGCCTTTACAATCAAATTGATAGCAGAATTTGTCACATTCGGGGGAACTAGAGGCCATTAACAGTAATATCGATAAAATCTGATGCATATAGCCATATATCGATCTACCTTTAGGACTGGTTGCATAAAACGTCTCTAATTATCTCTGATGTTCTTCCATCTCCAAAAACTGGGTTCTTGGGGATATCGGATTGATGAAGCACTTCCCCACGCAGCCCTTGCATTCTCTTCCCTACCGGTTGCCAATGAAAAATAGCTTTTATTATTTTCTCTACATCAACACCAGTGAGCACATTGCACCCTTCATTTACAGTTTCAACCCATTCTGTGCTATTTCTAATTGTTACGCACGGAACTCCCACCAGATAAGACTCCTTTTGGATACCTCCAGAATCAGTTACTATTTTCATAGAATTGGTCATCAAATGAAGAAAATCAATGTATCCCACCGGTTCAATTATCTTCAAATTAGCACACTGCTTTACTCTGTCATACAAATTATTTTCTTTGAACGAGGATACAGTTCTGGGATGAATGGGAAATACTATCGTTATTTTTTTTAAATCTTTTTTTTCCTCAGAAATAAGCTCAAACACTTGCAGTATAATATTCAAATTATGTTTTGAATTTGTGTTTTCTGCTCTGTGCATTGTAAACAGGATATACGATTTTGGTTCAAGATCGAGAACCTTTAAGATAGAGGATTTCTCAGCTACCGGTAGAGCATATCTCAGAATTTCAACTGAAATATCACCAGTATAAACTACCTTACCAAATACGTGTTCCATTTCGAGATTTTTTATCGCAGTTGGTGTTGGAGCAAATAAATAGTCGCTGAGGTCATCTGTAAGTACCCTGTTTATTTCTTCTGGCATAGATCTATCAAAACTCCGCAAGCCTGATTCTATGTGAGCAACCTTTAGGCCAGCCTTCATGGCAGATAGGGCGCCAGCGAATGTTGAATTCGTATCCCCGTAGACCATCACTAAGTCGATATCTGTATGTTTTAGGAATATTTTTTCTAGTCTTTCCAGCATCTGGGCAATCTGGCGGCATGGCGAGCTGGAGCGTACGTTCAAATCAAAGGTCGGCTCTGGAAGATGGAATTCTTTGAAAAATACTTTGGATAAATTATAATCATAATGCTGTCCAGTGTGAATAATTATATGGTCTGAAAAGGGAGCAAGAATATTGTGGATTGGTGCTAATTTAATAAAATTAGGCCTAGCTCCTACAACAGACGCAATTTTCATACATTGTTAGTAAATCAAACTGAGTAAATATTTATCGGTGTTCATATATTTAGATAATGTATCAAGCCTATTGGGGTAACGTTAAATTAACAATATGGGGTGGATCATCATGTTGTGTTCATGTGCGACCTTTAAAAGGATCTATGATTTTGCTTCCGTTCACGTGGCGTTAAATCATCCGAAGAATAAGTGAGCCAGAGCCACTAGTGATGCAGTGTTAAGATGTAACTTCAAAAGTGAAACTATCACAGGTTTATTTAATCTCAGACACATAAAATGTGATTGAAAACCTTTCAAACCGCCTCAGAAGTTGCTCTAGTGCCCATAAGTATTTATGATATACTACGGTCAGCACAATTAGGTTATTACAGCAGACGAGGCCGCTCTAACTCTCAAACAGCATATCGTTTTTCCAGCTTGATATATTCATCCAGACCCAAGAGTTTGTTAAAGTCTTGGAAGGTAACCATTCTCCTCCGTGAATCCCTCGTCGTACCCTTTGTTTTCAAATGATGGAATACCCTTCTTAGCCCATATGCAGCTGCGTAAAGCCCTGACAACGGATACAGGGCCATTCTATAACCCATTTGGAATAACTGATCTACAGTTTGAATCGGCGTGAGGCCTTGCTCTATCATATTCGCTACTAATGGAGCATCAACTGCTTCGACAATTTTCTTTAATTCTTGGACAGATCTGGGGGCTTCTACAAATATTAAATCTGCTCCGGCTCTATAGTATGCTTTAGCTCTTTCAATAGCGGTATCGATGCCTAGTGTTGCACGTGCATCAGTTCTTGCAACAATGATAAAATCCTTTTTTTTACGAGCATCTAACGCAGCCTTTAATTTAGAAACATAGTCATCCTGAGAGATAACCTCTTTTCCTACCATATGGCCGCACCGTTTTGGCCATATCTGATCCTCAAGGAAAATGCCTGCAGCTCCAAGGCTTTCCAAATCACGAACTAGTCTCCAGACAGTTAAGGGATTTCCATAACCAGTATCTGCATCCACAATGACCTGAGCATTCACCGAATGCACTATCCTCTCAGCATTTTGTGTTGTCTCGGCTGCATTTAAAAAACCAAAATCAGGCATCCCTAACATTGCTGCCGACGATCCATACCCTGTTTGGAACATTGCATCAAAACCAGCTTGCTCGGCAATCTTTGCACTCAACGCATCATATACTCCAGGTAAAACTAGAATATTGTCTTTGTTTTCTACTTGTTTTTTTAATGAAATCTTATTCTTCGGCTTTTGTATCATTATCTTCCTAATCAAAACGAATTATTAAAGTACTACCAAGTATTTACTTGAGATAAAGTAATGCTAAACTAATGCTAACAAGGAAAATAAATAAAGTACCATATTCATTTTTGGCCACAAAAGCAAATTGTGTGTCCCTGTACTTTAATCCTTTTTATTCCACATTCTTCGGTTTTTGTGTAACGTCATATGATCCATCTACGAACTTTGTAATGGATATCTCACATATTTTGCATTTGTAGTATTTTTGTGGAGGATCATGGCAGATTGAACCATTCAGCCATACCATCATTGTACCGCATACAGGACAATTCATTGTCATAACTAAAGATACTGAGAAGAGTATATTATTATGCTTTTTATTTTAGGCAGTGCTAATGTAGAAGCCCACCAGTACCTGTACATATCTATGTGCAATTATTGACGTATACTTTTTCTTTACCGGCTTGTACTATACTAAGTGTGCAAGCACGCCAATACATATATCCAAAAGGTAGTTACTTAGAATAATTTTTTCCTCCTAGTGCTTGGACATTTTTTGCATACTATTTGGACAAGGAAAGGCTATAGCAGTGCTATGGCGTATTCTAATATAACCCAAAGCTTTGCTATTCATATCTGTTATAAACACGAAGGCTAATGCTAGGTGATTGTACTGAAAAAATAAAATAAGAATATCTACCAAATAGGCTGTCATTCTAATTATGGTCTATAGCTAATATGGTAGAATACAACGCAGATCTACTTTTGTGAGTAGACTATTGACGAACAACTGACTAATAGTTTAGCAAAACTAAATAAAAAAATGTCTAGTCATTGACTACTTTATACTTTTTGTATGGTATAATTCTTTTGTTATTCCGTTTCTTTTGCTCTCTGATTATCCACATCAAAGTAGATAGCGTGTATGTTGGAATAAAGTCACCTATGAATGGGATGAACTCTATCGTGTTTATGGCAGTTGATATCTTACTTTTTGTTATTGAATATAACAACCCTGTCACAAATGCGTCAAATACATCTCCAAGAATAGGAGTATCGAATATTGGGGCTGCTATGTAGTCCAAAGTGTCGGCTACAATGGATATTCCAAGGGCCGAAAGCGCCCTGCGCGTAAACGAGATCTCTTCTTTTTCGAGCTGCACATTTACCACATTTATTTTATATTCTAAATTATATATAAACATATCACTAGCGATATCCGGTGGTGATACGTCCCTCGAAGAATTTAGTAATCTACATGCTCTACCACCATTCAAAGAATTAACTACTTTGCCCTGCTAAATTTGTGCCCGCTTTCGTGGCTCTTTTGTTGAAAAAATGTCTCTGATCGGCAGAATATCTTGTACATATCAAAGATATTTACACTCGACAACCGACCTGCTCTATCTTACGTTCTGGGGTATCGGCATATATACAAATTTTCAAATATCGGAATTGATTGGTCCTTGCTCCATAAATCACTAATTATTAGATTAGTTGGGATCAGTGATTCAAACGCTATTTGGCTTCGAGTAAAATAGCAGAGTACTTTGTGGCAATGATCTAGCCATTTTAGGTAAGTTAAAACTCACATATCAACTAAAAATTTTCGCCTGAAAAATTTGGAATGAGAGAAAACCTTGTGACTACTCATTCTCATATTTGGAGCTATTCACTGAATGAATCCTGCATTTATTGTGTGGAAGGATATTTATCTTGACGGCTGTCTCCATGAGCATGACGAATATGGTCATCCAGTTCCAGTCTCGTACGAGCTGTTAAGCCACATAATTCACAAGTAGCTTGTTCTGATTTGGCCTTGATGGTTTCTATGTCCTTATCTTCCATAGTGTCTATAACATTTAACGTTGAATTTATCAATTCTGTTCTCACTTTAGGCGGGTGTGCCAAGGCCTATCAATTATCAGACCGTGTATCGTGATTCATTCGTTAGCATGTCAAGTTGAAACTAGGCTTCGTAAATCGACGTCTTCAAATTTGTCGCTATGTTTACGACATTAGGAGGCTCTAGTCAAATCACGTATGTTTGCAAACCCATTAGTTCTACAGCATTTATTTTGAATAGCTCCACCATTTCACAAAGCAACCTGGGAAGATGAGTTGATAATTACGATATTGACGGTTCAAACCTCATGACAAACGTATCATTCGCTAATCTATAGCCTAATTTTTCATAAAACGCTGTATTCTTTGATGAACAGTATAGCAGCACCTTTCCGCAGCCTTGTGCTGACACAGCATTCTTTGTAACATAACTCACAAGTTGGGATCCAATGCCTAATCCTTCATATCCTTTCTTGATTGATACGTCTTCTATGTAGCCAACTCTAATGCCTTTGCTTATAAATTTCGGTTCAACAAGGAGGGTAGTTGTCCCTACTATCATATTTTCCTTATTTTTATTCTTCTCTTTTTCTTTTTGCATTTTTGCAACAAATATTTTATGTAATGGATTTTTCATTATCTCCTGCAGAATTTTTTTGGCTTTTTTTTTGTCTATATCTGGTGCGACAAGACCTTCTAATGTTTCTAGATATCCTTTGCGTTTAATATCATCTAAATTTATGCACCGAATGATGATTTTCAACAGCTACTTCTAATAGGTTTGTAGGTATTAACTTAAAATTTCTTTCTTTAGACGCTTATATGAAGCCTTATTTTCTATCTTTCATGTCATCATTTCCTTTTGGGTTATTCAAAATCTCCGCTGAAAGGCCATATTACCTATTCTGTTTCCTTTGCTTCTTTAAATGACCATCTTCTGTTATAAAACTCGTCTTTTAATTTGAAACCCTTGAACATTTCAAAGTAGGCCTGTTTTACCTTGTGCTGCTTATCGAACTCAGACTTTATCCATAAAGACTGAAATATTGAAAGACATGCCGAAACAGCAGATTCGTTATTTGAGTAAACTGCCATGCCATCGGCTTCTTCGAAAGTATTCTTGCTATCATCCTCTACGTCTATAGCTATAGACACTGCTTGATCAACGACCATTGTTGTGATTTTGTTTGGGAGCGGTTTGTCGGTGTATTGAATGTTAATTGAAGAATATTTTTGTCTGATGCTCTCTTTTATTGTATCCCTTAGCTCATTGTATTCATCTGCTTGTATTAATAATTTAACAGCTACACCTCGCTGCGATGCTTGCCACAAGAAATTTAGTACATTGCTATGTTCTGCACGATAGAATGCGTTAATCGAAGGAAATAACAAAAGGATTTCGAAAACAGCCGTTTCAACAAGATTTATAGAAATTTTTTTAGCTTCAGTCAAGTCTTGGATAGTGTCGAGGAAATCCCCTCTGGTGCCTATCAAGACTTCCCTAACTTTTTCTTTACCTGGTGTGGCTTTCAAGCAAAGGTTTTCGAAGAGATATTCTTGGGCATCCACAAATGGTTTAAATTTAGTGTGCAAGATTTTTGAAATAGTGATATTTTTTCCGGAGTCCATCAGGACATAGTACATATATTTAGCCTCATCGACCATAGTGAAATTGCCGACAACACCATCAATATGGAAAACCTCGCTAGCATATCTGATGAGCATTTTATAATAACTTTTATCATCTTTGTCGAATTCGGTCACGAACCTTGACCTAACGCCTCTATTTTTTAATTTTATTATTGCTTTACAAATATTTTCGTCGTTGAGTAATATAGACAGTGCTGTATTATCCATACAACAATCAAAGGTTTCCTTAGCATCGGAAATTATTTCAAGTTGAGCCTTAACAAACTCCTCGTGTCCAGATATTACGTGAATTACAGGATCATCGTTTCCACTATAGGTCACCAAGAGTATATTTTAACAAGAACTTGGGATATTTAAATTCTAAAGACAGCTGATAACCGTAAATGTGATAATATATGCAATCGGACGGCTAAAAATAATTTTCGAATTTAACGTGCCTTAAAGGTTTTGGCTAAAGTTACCTCAGTTATCCATTCACACTTGACTCCAGCCTTGTTGTGGTGATTTTCGACGGCAAGCACATCTGGAGCGTCAAGAAGACAGAAACAAACATTCGCTTCCTTATTGTACAACAAGTTTACATGTTCAACCCCAAATTCATCTCTTGGTGCACCACTAAGTTCTTTCAAATGATCCTCGCTAAACGGCACTTTGTGAACGTCAAGAAATACAGGCATGTACGATATAAATAAACGTTCATACGTATATATAATTTATTCAGAATCTATTAATTCACTATCTAAGATGTAGATTTTGCTCTTGCTAAGTAAAGGATCAATGTCCCAAATAGGTTTATGTATTAATAAGCCAGATACGGCATGAGTATTAGTATTAACAGATCGTGTTATCCGAAGGAATATAGGTACATCATCACCCGCCGTGTGCTATGCATAAAATACAAAAGAGGGAACAACTGTCGTATCCAGCTTGACTCTAATGCTATGCGAAAAGTAAAGAAACAATGATTAAAAAAAGCCATTTTATAGAGAGCAAACGAATGAAATTTTTACCAATGGTCGATTGAAGAAAGGAGAGTAAGTGGATAAATATAACACAACGCTAAGCCAAAAAATCCCAACCTGATACCATGATCATGAATTGCAATATCATAAAATAAGAGTTTTTATTATTGGTTAAACTAAAAGGAAGGACATCTCTCGCAGTTAAAACTTATGGTTTCTCTAGATGGCATTACCATTAAGTAGTGAGGTACTCGAGTATCTTCAACGCAAAATCGCATCACTAAAACGTATCAATAAATGTAGCTAAACTTAGGCACATCAATCAAACCTTCTAGCAAGAGGTCGTTGCCAACATTTAAAGCAAATACACTCTATGAGAGAATAAGACTACTTATGACAAGTCACAATATAAAGGACAAGTTCGTTTTATATTTGAATTCTTCGTTGGCTATGGAAAATGCAGCTCTAGAGAGAGTCCAAAGAAGATCAGAGGCTACAATACTAGAAGACGTGAAGCAGCAGTTAGAACGTCATTTTAGGGAGACACAAGAGCACAGAAATAGACTCATACAGCTCATCACGCAAATGGGAGGAACTCCCACACAAGAGAAAGGAAAATTGCCAATAGCAATGCCACCGGAGTCGATAACACAGATTATGCATCCTTCCATGACTCCAGCTGAGCAAGAGTTGATCCAATCAGTAGAAGATTCTATAGTGGAAAGCGCTGAAGTAATAGGATATAACCTGCTTATACAAATGGCTGGCAAATTGAATATAGCCGATGCGATGCCCGTTCTAGGACAAAGTCTTCAAGAAGAAGAAAAAATGTTTGGTTGGCTTAAAGCGAATTCACCTGCTCTCTTTGCGAGGTTATGGCTTCAAGTTGACCCTAGCTCATCTACTAGTG
>DASQQB010000115.1:0-33307 GCA_035643635.1 Nitrososphaeraceae archaeon
TTACTTTTTTTATAGAAACAGCCGCCTGTAATAATTGCCTCTCTGTTAGCTTTCTTCCCACTTCCTTTTGAACTTCATCACCAAAGCCTTTTGTTCCAAGCAAGTTGCTGTATTTTTGCAACTTTTTGAAATTGATACAGAGATCTGAAATTTTCTTTTTATCGCTGCTTTGCAATCTTCGTACTAACGGCTGTAAATCATGTGTACTTCTACCTGTTATACTATGAAGACCTTCTACAAGTTCTCGGTTATCAAGATCAGTGTTTTCCTTGATTATCATCTGGTTGTTATGTGTACCACTTTTACCTAGCCGATCAGACGATAAGGACGACGGCAGAAAAGATTGGTTAGAAGACAATGCTTCTGATTTCAAATAGTCACCATTAGATTTTGTCTTGCTCATCTGATAATAATTCTTTAGGTTGTATACGCTCGTGATTTTACCTCGAGTATCAACACCCTTATGAATAATGGATAGAACATCAACTATTATTTGCGGATAAGTTATCTTTAAGTTATTGTTTAACGTTTTGTAATTTTCCATTAGGTCTTTATAAATATAGAATATGATGTTTTCAACTATTTCTTCATGCATCTCTCTATTGTCTACCCCCCTCACAGAGACTGTGAGAAAATCACAAATTTGTGACTCGGAAAATATGATATTACTAACAGCACAAGCCTCTGCCACACTTTTCAACGCTATGATCCAGTTGCCGTAGGTGTCTATAATCTGAGATGGCATCTTTTCTATGATTTCAAGGCATTTTTGATGAATGTCCTTGTAGTCTAATCGTAACATATTAAGGCAGACCTGAAGTGTATGCTCTAGTGAGCCTGAAGCAACGCCTTGGTTTACACATGAAGAACTGGCTTTGTTTTCACTGCTTTTGCCACGATCTGGTTCTGAGTTTGATCTAATAAATGTCATACTCTTATACTGTTATATGTTATCTCTTGGAATAAAAAATGAACCCAACGGTGTTATAGTTGTAACTTTAGTTGGTCTCTAACTAGCTAATGTTTAGTGATATTGGGTTATTCTATTTATTACTTTACCTCGGACAATAATATTCTGGTTCTCTCATGCATGTCACGAAGTCGCTCTTGTTCAAAGCATTTTATAACAGTTTTAACTAAAACGCCTATAGAAGTGAAGTGTACGCATTCAATTGCCTCGACTTTAATTAGTAGTAAAATTATTTACTAATATTGTAACGCATACATTTTTAACTACATTTGAAGTCATAGAAAACGGGGTTTTAGACTTAGGCAAAAGAAAAGTATTAAGTGAATCTCATCTTAAAGAGTTAGTCACACCTCAAAAAGGTGAGCTACTAGGTCGTGTAATAAAGCTAGTAGGCGGTGATAACATCATCGTTAAAAGTACTGATGGAAAGATAAGGACATGTCGTATACGCGGAAAGATTAAACGAAGAATGTGGATAAGAGATAATGACTTGGTGTTAATAGCACCTTGGGATTTTCAATCCGATAAAGCTGATATTGTGTGGAGATATATAGCAGCGCATGCTGACAAGCTGGAGCAAGAGGGATATTTGACCGGCATAAAATAGACTGTCTATTTTTTTGATCTTGTGTCATACCAACAAGGAAAACATATTACTCAATCATGTTGCCAATCCTCAGTCGGAATATCTTTGGTATGCTTAGTATGTATGATAAGGGTTGAAATCATGCTATGGATATATTTGTTCACCAGTGTATCTGTCAATAATTTTGATCGCCTTAGTTGGGCATGTTTGTGCTGCCGATAGAATTTGCTCAAAAGTTCCTCCTATTTCCGACTCGACTTTTGCTTTGGGATTAAAATTCTTGTTTTTTTCCACGACGAATACTTTAGGCGCTAATGTTTCGCAGCTGCCAAAAGCCATACACAAAGACGGCTCGACAATAATGTGAAATCGGCCTTTGGGGATATCCAAAAGATCTGCATTTGCAGTATCTTCTATTATTCCTGAGGAGACATTTCTCCAAGGGTTCTTCAGTTCTTCGTTTCTATAACTATCATTCTTTTGGTCCCGAACATTATTATGGGATTCAGAAGTGTAGCTTGCAGAATTAGATGTATAACTAAAATTATAATCCATGTCTTTGTCAACTGAATTATAATAATCCATGATGTCATATTGATGTCTTTTTTCTCGATCTGATAGGGTCTCAAATGCAGCATTTATCTTTTTGATCATATCCTCAGAAAATGAGGAGTGATTTCTATCAGGATGATATTTTCTGGCTAGCTTTCTATATGACCTTCTTATCTCCTGATATGTAGCATGTTGTGAAACTTCTAGAATCGCATAGTAACCTTTGGGATCCGTGTGATTTATCATCTATTTATTAATAATTTATTCTTTTGACTACCGAGTAATAAATGATCTTGCTTTTTGGTTCATAGAAGGCTCTTGTTATACGATTTATGACTATCAAGCAGGCATTACTGAATATCGAATTTTAGAGTGATATTGGTTTTTCAATTATTGAAAGTTTTTTGGATAGAAATTCTGTTAGGTAAGTCAAAACCAGCAATTATTGGGTGATAATGCTGATGCCATAGGACTGTACTCTTAAAAGGATTTTTATCTAGCTAGGCTTGCCATATATGATATCATGGGTAAGGCAAAGGGCACGTCGAGCAAGCCTACTGAAGAAACAATGCCCAAGTGGGCTGAGGATGAAATCAGAACTGTCCAGTTTGGACAGGCGGAGGTGATATCAAGAATGGGATATATTCTTGACATTTATGAAAAAGACTTTAAAATAGATGTACAGCTTTACTCTGTTTTACCAGATGGTAGAACTATTATCGAGGGACTCGATGTTCCGAAGACAATGAAAATGACTGATTTCTTGAAGGGATTTGTTTATGAGTTTAAGATTAAGATGTATAAGGGATCGTTAAGTCTACAGCTCATCGAATTTTTGAAAACGAAATTTTCGTTGGATATGGATGCCATATACAAATTCGAACTACAAGAATTACAAATGATGGACGTTGAATCGGAGGCTTCAAATTCTATATCCTCTGAGCAACTAGATGAAGAAGAGAGCAAATAAAACCATATTGTATCTAATCGGCGAACCGATCAACTGAATTCATTACATTCAAGCACCCGCATTTGTATGACGTAATCAATTTGCTGTACTATTGGCTCAACATTCTTATGAATATTAGCTGAGTATCCTCAAATCTTCATGTCTCTGTTCTCAAAATAGGAGGGTAAATTTTATCTCATTGCATTGTACAAATCCCTGCAGAATCACTACTTCTTCCTTTACTGAAAATAATAAATTCAGAATAATCTCAGTTTTTAATCAAATATGAACTATTTTTTTTTGTCTAAAGCATCGCCGATCGGCTTATCATCATTAATGTCATTGCTTTTCGAAACATTTTCATTATCTACATTGTCATTGTTGTGTGGCATGGGTTTCGAAATTCTGGGCAAATTTATCTTAGTTTGAAAATCCTTTCCCATTGTTAATTTCATCAATGATATCCACATGACTAGAAGGGGTACATGATAAGAAGCAATCCTCCAAATTATAATTACGCTCAGCTGTGAATCCTTTGCTATATCATTAAAAGTTGGGATGTTATGCAGATTTAATAAATATGCCCATATACCAAGTTCTGCTAATCCAGAACCCCCTATTGTGATTGGAAGATTTGATAAGACGGTTGATGCAGAAGTAGCCATTAATGAATCAAACAGTCCTATATTAGACCCTACTGCATCCGCTAATACCATAAATGAAAAACCTTGTAGTAAAAATGCTACAAAGGTTATTGCAATTCCAGCTGCAAAAGTTTTGATTGCTCCAGTTGAATTAAAATTTTCTCTGCTCATTATGCAAAGATCTGCTATTGCAGTATTTGCGGTGTTAATTATTCTCTCTGCTTTTTCTCTAGCAATAAACTTTTTCATTAGTCTCAGAGAGAAATTAGGCAGGCGCAACGTTCGCTTTGCTGAAAATATAACCAGTAACAACCAAAAGACAAAAGTTGGAATAGTAATGAGGATCACAGCAGTTCCTATAAAGGTGCCGCCTTTGTATATGGCAAGTCCCCCTGCGATGAAGGCAAGCATAGAGCCTACAAAAACATCCGCAATGATTTCCATTGTTGTGACCCAGGCTGCTTTTCCCACTGGAACTCCTTTCTTTGTAAGCCATGCTATTCTGACCAACTCTCCTCCAACATAAGAGGGAGTTGTTTGGGTAACAAACTCGCCACCGAGCCTAGCAGTCATAATCTCTCCAGTGGAGCCGACTGGATGATCAATAAACTTGCTAATAAAATACCTGAAACGAAAAGCCTGTAACATGATTTTTCCTATTACCGATGATGTAGAAATTATGAATGGGATTAGTCCTACTGCAAATAAATCATTAAGCGAAACGTGCGTAAAGAGAAACATAATTAACAGGGGGACAATACTTGCAGGTATAGCCAGCAATCGCCAATTCAACAGCAGTCATTAAATTCTTAGTATTAGTTATATAATAATTAATACAGAGTAGAGAAGTGTTACTAAATACGAGTATCGAGATAACGTTAATCTGATAATATAATGAAAATACCTAATTTAGTTCCGAAAGTTTCAATATTTTTATTCGTTATAGTAGATTACGTATGAATAGAGTCAGTAACATAACCTTTTATGTTTTGGTATTATTCCTGTTTTTTTTGTTATCTCAGACACCCCACTTCCGATTGACTTTAGGAAGTGTCATACATTATGTGAACTACACTACAACGGATGACACTAGGCTTTTTTTGGGAATGTTATTTGGTCTAGTCATACTGTTAGCTCTAAAGCTGAAAGCCACAACCTCAATTAAAATACCATTTATCATAGCTGTAGTGAGCTGTTTTATATGGTTCTTCCCTTATTTCATGAATTTCCACCTTAACGTAGAAAAGTATAAGATTACCGCCATCTTGCTGTGGACCGTAGGTATAGTCGTATCGTTATCAAAGGTCTCTATCTCTAGTAAACAGAACAGAAGGGCATTCTCAGAAGCAGTAAGGAAAGAAGCAATTTCTAAACAAAAATACAAATGTTATCAATGTAGGGAAAAATTGCTACCCTATGGAAGGGATTTCCATCACAAAGATGGCAATAGATCAAACAATAAGATTTCCAATTGCCAAGTGTTATGTACCCCTTGTCACAGAAGAAGACATTTAGGATAGTTTACCATTTCTTGATCTAACAATGTTAGAAAATTCTTGACCGCCCGAAAACAGTCTAAGGCGACTTGGTTGGAGTTCTTTTTAGATTGTTGGAAAATTATAAATGCTGTTGTAATAGTGTTAATTCTAAGAAAAAGTAAGTATTATAGCTAGCGTTTAATTTTCACTCCCTCTCCCTCCTGGGTGTGCTGCTATATAATAACGAAAAACGAAATATCATCAGCAAGATGATTATGCAAATAAATTCTGATAGATTAGAGCAGAACCATCAGGGAATAGTAGAAAATGAGGAGGATCATAAATTACAAGAACTCGAGCATGAGATTGAATGCCCACGTTGTCATGATATTATGACGTTATCTGCAGAGTTTGATTGTCTTTATTATATATGTGAGAGTTGTGATTTTTCTCTTTATACACTTACAAAAGATACACGCAATGCATTCCATCAGCTAAATCAAAGCTAGATGCAGCCTTTTCTATCCTCCATATAATATGCTGTTTTAGCAAAAAGGAAATATGGATTAATGCTACAAAATCCATTTATGCGTTCTATTTAACTCTGTCCCAAGCATTATATTGTTACAACGCACAGAGCCTATGTTGATTATGCGGTCGTATGGAGAAGTCTGCAGCGGAATATTCTGAAACACAGCCTTTTTAAAGGCTAATCTGCCTGGATGTTTATTCCAACTTCATAATTCTTCAAAACACACTGTTTCAGTTCTATGCCTATCTCACTATCATCTAACCATATACCGTCTTCATTTATTCGAATTAGATGTCCGTTGTAATATATCCCGTCAGCCAGTAGCTGTACTTCTTCGTCCTTGATCAATATTTCGAGTGAAATTCCTTGTGTTGTATGTCTAATGCTCAAACGACGATTTACATAATCTATATTCCAAACACCGTCAAAATACATCCAATCATTTCTGAGCACAGCTGCGATTAAATTATTGCTTAATCTATCGAAAAAATTTAGATCCATAATCAAAAATGCATCCTTTGCTCTATCTATTGTTATGACATCAAAGTCATTGACTACCAAGATTCTTGGTGTATTTACAAACGTTGATTTGCCTACTTTCACGGTTAATTCTACTTTATCTAAACGGAATGCATCCTTTGGATGGGTCTTATTGTGTGGATTAGTTTTAGCATTACGCAATTGAAGGTCGGTTATCCCGCCATTGTGGCATTTTGCGCGACAGTTAGGGCATACAGATACGATATTTTCTGCAGTAGATGCACTCTTGTTGCTATTGCCGTTGCTAGAAATTGTAGAAATATATTCAAGTAAAGGACAACCACATATCACACAACCAAAATCTGATTCATCTTTAAGATGTTCTTTAGTTACTAGGGGAACATTTCTTATTCTATAAGTATTCACGTTGTAATCTGCCTAGTGGATATATATAAAATATTTAGCTGCTTTAGGTCTTCTCATTTAACAATTTGATTCTGATCCTTGATTATGTAGTAAGCCATTGTGTCTTTATATACGATGGATAATCATAAGGAGAATCCTTAATGCGTTTCAGGACTATACAGCAAAGCACTTCGAGGATTAATCCTCTTGCATAACTAATTAAGCGGCCTCTTATTGAATTCGAAACAAGGAAATATCCACAGCTATTAATCTTAGTTCTTTTAACAGTATGTTTAGATTAGATGGTTAAAATAATCTAAGTGTGAATATTCCGGACTAGGCCATAGTCATCATCCAACTAAATCGTGTCCCTTCTATAACGTGGTCGACCACAACTCGTATGTTTATGCTAGGTCACTTTATTTTATTTCATTTCTTTGCTCTACAAAAATGCTTTGTAATATAGTTACATAATTAGAAACTAAATTACTACACTCCATATCTTGTTGATGATGTTCTAGATCATTGCCAAATGCCATGGTTAGAGATTTCGGCAGTTTGAGATATTCATTCATATAGATCAGTATAGAATAATACATCAATTTCATTATTTCATTATGGTTATGTTCCTTTATTTTTTTTTCCGACATGATGTTTGAAACGATAACTGAGAATTGGCTAGAGAATATTACTTTTCCTTTGTGCTCATCCATACCGCTAAATTTAATGATACCCATGTAAAGCAGATCTTCAATAGCCGAAGCCATCCTTTCAATATTACCAGCCCTTTCTTTTTCTGATGACAATAACGTACAGAATGAGGTAAGATACTATTTTAGCTTATTCGCCAAATCAGTATAAGATTTAATTAACTCTGAATCGGTTAATCCTTGTATGACTAAGGACTTTCCTGTCGAAAGTTTAATATCCATCGCTACTGCACTGTAGGGAAGCTCGAACTGTTCAATTATACCTTCTTGAACGGTATCAAAAGTTTTTACACAAACTCCTTTGCCGCAAACAAAACCAAGTATTCTGTTAATTTTTCTACTCCCCGAGCCTCCGCCTCTTCCGCCTGCAGAACCAGGGGAACCTTCAACCATCAAGATGAAGATTGTATTTTCCATATCTAATGTTAAATCGATATCGTTTTTTGCTACTACAAGCTTCCTATCCAGAAGCTCTAACACGTAGTCAATCTCTTCTAAGGCCAATTACTAATACTCAAATTCGACAAACAAGGATATATTAAGTTGAGGACATCAGTACTTATTAAAAAATTAAACGTATTATTGTGATAGAAGGAAATGATTTTGTTGGAATTATCTATAGATAATATTTCAGTTCGAATACATAAAAGCCTATTACTGATCCATCCAACAGAAGCAAAGATACGGGATGAAGCTACTACTATTAAAGAAACGTATCATATCAGAATCCCATTTGACTTAACACTTTCATTACGCTCACTCTATTCCTTTCTAGATGCGAGAGTGATTCAATGTCTATCCACTCTAGATTTTTGTTAATGAGATAAGAAAAGAGCAAATCTCTTGATTTTGGTATTTGTGTAAATATATCACTTGACAAATTCACAGTCCGTGATATTTGCTTTGTCTTCTTGTGTAAATGGTTGAAGATCTTGTTAGTAAAGAGATAAATTCCGGTAGCCTCTGGCAGCTCTAGCTCTAAGATTCCTTTTTCAATAAAGGATTTTATAGGTCTAATACCGCAATCGTGTTGACTGTCGATATCGTACTCGAGTAATATCCGACCAGTTTCTACTGCTTTTTCCTTCCTAACTGCAATGATTCCTGTAAGTTTTGACTTTTCTCTTTTATTTGTAGCACAGTATTGTTTTACCATGTCATCTACGTTCAATGCAACAAGATTGTCGGCAAACCATACCAAAAAATACTCGTCTTGTTTCACTCTTTCTTCGACCCCTAGGAGGGCACCTCCGGTTCCACATTTTTTATCTTCGATAAATGAAATGGACTTGCCTATTATGGATTCTTTTCCTTCAAAATAATTAATTATCTGCCTTCCTAGTCTGTCAAATTCGCAGACTATAATAATATCGCTGATATGAGAAAAGATAGTCAGATACCTGATTATATAGTCAATTATAGGCCTGCCTTCAATAGGAATCATGGCTTTCGGGAAGTAATCGGTATATGGTTTGCCTCTCGTCCCGAGTCCTCCGGCTAGCAATATGGCCTTCATGTGTTTTGTAGACCTGTATCTAAAACGGCTAATTCACTTATAACCGTTAAAAGGGGTTATGTTGCAACGCAAGGCTTCCTGTTGGAATAATATAATCCCAGAAAGGCAGATGAAAGACACCCACTTACAATAAATCAGTTTACAAAACCTTACTCTCTGTCAGCAATTCTACAAACAACATCCAAATTCATTTTGAATCTCCCTATCTTGGTATAAATATTGATCTTTTGGATCTGGCTATCCCAATGGCTTGTCCAGCAAACTGTCTATAGGTCAGGAGATTCGTCTTCTACAGCAGTAAAAGGATCGGCGTTTAAGCATCTTTAATAATACATTTAATAGTATATAATTAGTCTCCAAACTCTCTGCGCCCTGCCATAATATAAGACATAGCTATTACTTTGTTTACCATTTAACTTTTAACGCAGTGATAGCCTATAGAACATATAATATGTCTAATAGTAATCCTGAACTCGGTCTTGCTACCATGTATCGCGTGATAAAAAAATCTGGAGCAGAAAGAGTTAGTGATGAGGCTGCAAATGAGCTTAGAAAAATACTTGAAGAGATATCCATAAGAATTGCTAAACAAGCAGTAGATCTGTCAAATCATGCTGGTCGAAAGACGATAAAATCAGATGATATTCGTCTTGCAGCAAAGAATGTTTTAAAACACGATCAGTAAGTATCTTATTTATGCTGAAATCTTGGCTAAATCCTTAGCATTCATAGGGAAAATGCTTGACTAATCCAGTTAAATTGTTAATTCTTGAATTAAAATCCTAACAGTATATAGGTTAAGGTCAAGTTGCTCAGCAATCATCTCTTCTGCAATACCAGATTCGTGTAGATTTTTGAGTACCTCCTTCTTTTCGTTATTTATAATATTAGCAGGAGGATATAGGGTTAGCTTATCGTATACGGAATTGACATATTCTGTCACCCTGTAAAGTAACTTCTCGGTATCAACATTAGAAGTTGTTGAAAAAACTAGTATGTTTTCCCCTACAGGCAAGCTAAAGAGTTTTACCTTATCGTAATTATAGACAATATACCGCAGATTACCTAGTTCAGAAGAAAATATTTTTCTCAGCCCAACAATATAAGCAGATTGAGCAAAGCTCATTTCATTGTTTTTTCCATGTAGATATCCTTCTAAACCTTCTCTTATTCCACCTGCATACAAATATCCAGATTTATCCATTATTCCAGCAAATCTAATGTCAGGATCAATGGACAGTATGTTTTTGGAAAATTCCTCTGCCTTCATATCTTGTTATAAGAAACACTGTTTCATGATCTTATAATGGTTTCATTGGCTCCGAGCTATAACCTGTTCCATCTATAATAAACTCAGACCTCTCTCCAAATGGCCTTTGTCTTTGCCAGAACAACGAACCCTACAAGATAAGCGATCTGGACTACCAAACCGACAGTAATAGACCATTCTTTAGGAGTGTGAATTCCCATTATGTATTGTAACATTAGCGATGCATGAGTAGTAGGTATAGCATAGGATAAATATTGTAAGTCTACTGGTAAACGGTTTATTGAATAAAAAACAGGAGGTAATACTGCCAGTACAACGTTCACAAAAGAAATTAACTGTGTTGAATTCCTCATATGATGCATGTGTGATGATAGGAAAAATCCCATAGCTGACATTGAGCCCCAAATTAACAAAATTGTTGATATTAATAAGGGGATGTTAGTGAATGAAGTTTCGAAGTAAGCAGCGAGAATGGTAAGGACAATTAATGCCGGCAGACCAAATAAAAGTTCAGATAATGCGAGCCCCGTCATATATGTAAGAGATGAAACGGGAGATGCCACAAAGACATCCTGAACTTTATACTCTGTTTTATAGAATGAAATATCCTGTCCTAGAGCAAGTCCATATCCTACCAACGCCATAACAAGACTACCGGCAATGGCAAATTGAATATACTGGCCGTTACTAACTACAAATAAAACAAACAATAGCGAAAACGGACTTATTGCGCTGAAAACCATTGAGAGCGGATTTCTGCGAAGCCATAAAACTCCAGTCAAATATGCAATAAGAAATATCTGTCTGATGACAAGGGATTTTGGTTTTTTATAAATAGGTGTCACCAATTCATTGTCCATACAATTTGCTAGCCTCTCAAATATCTACATTTACATTCAAATTTTTATAACTTCTCAAATATCTACAATAAACTGCTTTTGCATTTGTTTCTTTGAAAAGATAAATGTGAATATTATAGTTTGCTGAAATGGCTTGTGCATTCTAATAATAGAACCTGTATTTTGCTTAGCAAGACCTCTTTTATACGTTCAGGATATAAACGGCCTGTGAACACTTTTTGTTATTTCAAGACATTATAATCAAAGGTAAGCTTGCACGATGCTTTGTCTTTTACAAAGATGGGAAATAACGAACATATATGAAGCAACCCATCTATATCGATATATGGACTATTCAGGATATATGTCAGAAGTATTGACCTATAAACGAATAGAGAAAATTGAAGATACTGACAAGTCATTCCTTTTCAAAATTATGAACTCTAATCCGTCAACGAGTAAAATAACTTCTTATCTTAAGCTTAGACGTCATCCAAAGGTAGATACGAGTGAATATATTGTTGCAAAACGACTAAAAGATATAAACTTTATAGAAGCACATCAAGGAAAATCTTTGCATGAAGCGGATAACTCTGAATTAACTTCACATGGATTGCTTTACATTTTATCCAGTATAACAAATTATCCCCCAAAGTTGTTAATAAAATATCAGGACAGTATAATACTCCAAACACTACTTTACCCTTATTTTGAGCCTGATACCATAAAAAACTGCACAGCTCGATTATATTATATTATAACTCAATATCTAAGAGAATGCTGCGAGATTTCTTTCAAAGCAATCGATGTTATCAGAAATACATCAAACACGCAAGAAAATGAAATTTATGCCAAGCAACTAGAACTCGATTTGCAATGGCATGCCAAGTTTTTAGGGTTTAAAATAATAATATTATATAATGAATCGAATATACTTACGGCTAATCCTGATACTGTAAATGATGGTGCCAAGGTAGCATTATATGAAGTTGAAACCTCAATGAAAACGGTTCTGTCAGAAGACAACAAATTCATAAAATTAATACACATAGTTCAAAAAGAGTTCGTAGATGGAGTCAGCGAAATCTTGAAGCCAAGAAGATCCTGATTGCTAATTAATAAATCTAAGAACTGTTTTGGTATGCGTACTTATGTCTATGTGATAGGTTTGCTTTAATTTGTGCGTATCTATCAAAATGTACACTGATAAATTTCCTAGATATTCCTCTCTCGCCAGAATTACATGCGGTTATTATAGCACACCGAATCTGGAACACTGGGTAGAGGAAGTCGCGATGTGTTTTCTATTTATTTACCTTAGAGCTACCAGTCACCGATATATATGATATTATCTAATCTTTTACATGGAGAACATTGAACCAGACCAATTTGATAAATGGATATCCTCTATGAACATGACAATAGTGATGTTTTATGCTGATTGGTGTCCGTTTTGCCAGAAATTCAAACCCTTTTTTGAACAGAAATCACAAGCTTCAAAATATAAGATGGTAGGTGCGAAAATAAACGAGGATGATAATCCTCTCTGGGACCGTTTTGAGATATCAGCAGTGCCAACCATTATTGCCTTTGATCATGGTAAGATTTCCGCGCGTCGAGACGCTAAGATGGGTAGAGGCTTAACAGAAACAGATTTAGATCAGTTTTTAAGTGAAATAAAGGGCGATCATAAGACATCAGTGGTCTGATACGATCCCCTATACTAACTGTCAGTGCCTCTCAAAGAATATCTAGAATCATTATAATTGCTGATGATTTCCAATCTCTTTACCATGAGCTAGCAAGCGATAACCCAAAATCTGTTATAAGAACGTGCATCTGAGATTTCCAAATATCTAAAATTTATTGCTACTATCAGCTATTGATCTAAGCGCTAGTCTTATCTAATCCTGAGTCTAGCATTTTTGTACTAGCAGCAACGTGCCAGCGGACAGAATTTAAGTCCTTAACCTTGGATCGATAATATGGAAGAACAACATAGCAGATAGCAACCGATAATGCCCCAACAGGATCACAAATGAGGTTTCTCAGTATTTCAACTAGTGCGACTCTAGATGACAATTGAAAACTAAATTTTTTTATATAATCTTTGATCTGCTTGTGGCCGTTTGATGCTCTTATGATCTGAGAAGCAAAATCTGACATAGTTTTCGGCGGCGAAAAATAAACTATCGCATTATCATTATAAAAAATATCTAGGCCATTTTCGATAACTTTACACTGAAGGTATAGATCTACGGCGATTATACTCTCAGGCAATCTTATCTTTTTTGCAATATCTGTACGAATTGCAAGGGACCTGCCCATAACAGTATATTGAGAAAGCCCCCTTAATCTGATAGATCGAAGCCATCTTGAAATGAAAATCGTAGCGCGATTCACTAAGCAACTTTCGCCGACAGGTTCAGGATTGGAGGCGCACAGCCCTATCTTTCCTTCAACATATTGAACTAGTTCGTTAGTACATTTTCTATCTGGAATAGTATCGGCATCATACAATACTATAATGGCTCCATTAGCATTTTCGAAAATTTCATTCCACGCTAACGCGGTACCTCTTCTAGTACTGTGGTGAATATATTTTATATTCAAACATGGATTCTGTATGGAGAAGGTTTTTACTAATTCGGGGGTGCAATCATCAGAGTCATCAGAAATGATTACTTCAGAAATAATAAAACCTTTCCGATTAGACGCGGACAAAGAGTGCAAAAGTCTAAGAATGTTTTTTTCCTCGTTAAATGATGGTATACCTATTGTTATGTTTATCATTGCTATCGATAAAGATTTTACTAGATATTCATATAAAATAATATAGCTAATCATAGTGTGGGGCAACTATTTCATAAGAAGGAGTATAATTGAGACACTCAATATTAAAAAAAGAAACATCTAAAATAAGGGTCCTATGTACAAAGAGAATTATGGTAGGAGATGATCACCTTCATTTCGACAAAAATGATCAGATAGGTAACTGGCTAATCAAGGCACTAAAAACCGTAACTGCGGGCAGGATTGTGCTTGATGCAGGAGGTCGGGAATCACTGAAAATAGAAATTTCAGATGATAACATAATTATTGACTTGTTGCAACCTACATTGTTCAAAGCTCCTGAAGATGAAACGGGATTATTTGATAAATTAAAAACTGCTAAAGAGTTCAGTCAGACGCTAACCGATAACGGAGTGACGGTTTCCTTTCTGCGAAAGGGAAAGAAAGCAATTACTTTAGGAAAGGAGGCTAATCATTCATTCTCTAAATTATTAACTGGCGGTGGTGATATGAAAATTGATAGTTTGAAGGAAACCATCAATCTCAAACGAGATCTAAAGGCTAATTAGGTACTCCGAAGATTTGAGATTAATTCCTTATTTGTTTTTTATTTCAACATATTAGTATCCTACGTCCATTAAATTCAATAAGTATTCATAATACTTTAGGTAAGAGAGTATCAGTTCGTATTTGCAGAAAACTGAGCCATCGATCAACAAACGTCTATACAAAAAATTTCTTGAATCGACAGGTCTACAAAAAGACCAAATGGTATTCCCGATATTTGTTCAGGAAAAGGAAGAACAGGAGCCTGAATTACATTGTATGCCAGGAACAACCAAAGTATCCATGAGAAAATTAACCGATCATATTCAGTCGATTGTTGATGTTGGACTTTCCTCTATTATTATATTCGGCATACCTAAGGAAAGAGACAAGATTGGATCAGCTGCTGCTAACAAAAATGGGATTGTACAAAAGGTCCTGCGAAAAATTAAGAGGGAATTCGGGGATGCATTAAATACAATTACAGATGTTTGTCTATGCCAATATAACATATCTGGTCACTGTGGATTGGTGGCTGATCACGCTGTCAATGGCTCAGATGCAGTCGACAATGATGGTACCTTGAGCCTATTGGCAGATACTGCCTTGAGCCATGCTGAAGCTGGAGCTGATGTAGTAGCACCCTCGGCAATGATGGACGGACAGGTGACTACAATCAGGAATTCACTTAATGAAAATGGCTTTAGAAGAATAAAAATACTGTCTTATTCTGCTAAGCACTGTTCATCTTTATATACTCCATTCAGGAGCGCTGCATACTCCAAGAACATACACGATTATAACAAAATTGACAAGTCTTCATACCAAGTATCATATACAAATAGGACAGAGATTTTAAGGGAAATAGAAGCTGACATAGCAGAAGGAGCAGATATGGTTATGATAAAGCCTGCAATGGCTTATCTTGACCTTGTATACATGATAAAAGAAAAACTGGGATTTCCTACTGCTGTACAAAATGTTTCAGGTGAATATGCCATGATAAAGGCTGCAGCACTTCACGGTTGGATAAATGAAGAAGAGTGGAAAGTGAATTCGATTGCATCTATAAAAAGATCTGGCGCTGATAAGATAATTTCATATTTCGCTAGAGATATCGCGAGATACCTAACTGACTAATCAATGGCGAGTTTTTTAGATTAGATGTTGTTCTCTTTTGAGGAAAGTTTCGCATGTAGGTATCTATCAGACTGAGTATCCTTCTGATGCAGCATACTGAACACAATTATATAACACTCAAATTAACAACGAACATATCCCGCGGTAGCTCAGCCTGGTAGAGCTTTCGGCTGTAGAAGTCGGCTATAATAATAACATCGCTGACCACGAGAAGCAGCCTATCGGGCATACAACTAGCAGTGACCGAAGAGTCGCAGGCTCAAACAAATTAGCATGAGGCTTTTTTGGGGCAAATCCTGCCCGCGGGACACATACCTTTGATAGAAATACTACTTACAATACAAGAATCTATAGCAACAAATCTGTCTGATAAAAAGTAGCTTCATTATGAATAAAAACTGCCAGAATTAATCGATTTTTTACTTGTTCCTATCCGACTTATTTAGTTCTGATATTAACGCTGTGAGATACAGGAGCATTAATATTTATTTCTAGATTTCTACATTTTTACAATAACGATAGTATGCCAAGGAAGACAGCGAGAGCATCTTTTAATATTAGCATTAACAATAAAAGAAGAATAGCATGGCTAGGACAGCTTCAAGTCAAGTTTTAAAAACTGGTCAAGTAGCCCCAAGGTTTCATTTGAAAGGCGTTGACAATAAAATGTATCCTCTAGATGAGTTTAAAAGGAGTAAATGCTTGCTTGTCATATTTATATGCAACCATTGTCCGTACGTAAAGGCAAGAATATCAGATATAGTGGATCTTCAATTAAATTTCGACGTTTCCGACTTGCAGTTAGTGGGCGTTAATAGCAACGATACAGCTTACCAGGGCGAAGGCTTTGAAAATATGAAAATTTTTGCAAGTAATTATGGCCTGAATTTTCCGTATTTAATTGACGATAGTCAGATAACTGCAAAACAATATGGTGCAATATGTACTCCTGATCCTTTTTTATTTGACTCCGAGCGCAGGCTGGTATTTCACGGCAGAATTAATGACGCAGTAGAACCAGATATGACTCCAAATGTTCCTATAATGGAAAATAATATAAAAAAAATTTTAAATAAAGAGAATCTCGACAAGGATTTCGATCCATCTATTGGTTGTTCTATAAAATGGAAGATGTTACCATAATATCACATACATGGTTAACCATAGATAAAATCAACACCTTTTTCTCCACGGGGATGTCTCCAATCGGTTTCTGCAGCGCAAGTACCACACTCAATGCATCCTTCATGCTGTAACATGACAGTGCCTTCTTCTATTGAATAACATTTTGTTGGACAAAGTACAATCATTTTTTTCATAAATTCGCTCTGTGAATTAAGTAGTTTGATATGCGATATAGAATCATCATCATAATTTAATTTTGCTACGCGTTGAGCAATAGTAGGTACGGTAGGAATATATGTCGACGAGATTCGTTCACCTGACTTTTCTGCCAGTTCAATTGGGACCCTCACATAGGTTTCTTCTGATTCTACTAATGGCAAAAGCCGGTCGTATCCTAGTATGTTGGCAAATCCAACAGCAAGGCCCCTCAGAGTACTACTAGACATTATTTTGAAGATCATGCCATATCTAGCTGCTATGATATCTTTTGGAATATTCTTGGTGGAGTCAAGAAATATCTTTAGATAGTTTTTATCAATTTCTTTCATATCTTTGGTGTACGGACTTTCCTCTACGGACTGAGAATAAAATTCTCCCATATAATTTTCTGAAAAATTATTTCTATCTATTGACCTCGCAACTGCGTTAGCGGCTCTCACTGCATCATCAATTCCAACGTTAAGCCCTTCTATTCGTGGACCAACAAAAATACCACGGCCCGCGGCGTCTCCGATAAATAAAATATTCTTGTAGTAAGGCTTTTTCATTCTGCAGCGCTTTCCATCCGGTACCAACTTTGCACTATATTCTAATTCTGTATAATCGGTGGTGAATCGGGTTTTGTATTTGCTACTTAATTCTTGATGGATCGAATCGATCCTTGACCTTACCTCATCTTTAGTTTTATACTTGCCACTTTCAATGAGCTTTGATAGATTCGATGGAGAATAGTACATATGGCGCAATTCTTGCCATGACTTTATTAGTTTGCTAACTGCAAAACGAGTCTTGAGTTGTTCCTCCTTAGGCATGCTTTTATCAATTTCCTCTTTTATTGGAACCTCATCTTTAATGAATTCGGCTATCATTGGGTTCTTTAGTAGGGTGTCGATCAGAACATAAGGCTCAGTAGGATTTGAGATCAAGGAGTCATAATGATAAACAGCTCCCACAGAAAGAGTGTCCAAGTTAGTATAAAGGAAACCTCCGCCTATATGGTTCAGCGTGACATCACCAGCAAAAAGGTGTGCCGCGCCCTCATTTGTCCCGATTTGAAACCTTTGTTCGATGATTTCTTCAGGCAATTTGACGACAACCTTAACTCCTTGATATAGCTCGTGTGGAGCAAATTTACTTCTAGCACCGCTTATTTCTGCAATTTCTGAATTAACACCATCTGCCGCAATTACTGCTTTAACTTCAAAACGATCAAGCTCATCTGTTTCGACAATGACCTTGCCGTCGGCTTCCCATTCAATAGAGCGAACATGAACTCCCGGTATTATGCCTCCACCATTTTTTTCGGCACTTTCTCCAGCTTGTTTTGCAAACCATGAATTTAACTTATTTAGCAATACAGAGTAAGCAAAATTTATCTGGTACTCATGTAACTGGGTAAGATCCATCGAAAATACTTTGTCTTTCGATGTGGCGTGTAAAATGTACTTTGTGATCCGTCTTTCAACTGGAGATTGCTCCAAAAATTCCTTCCCGTATACATCTTCTACGTTGTAGACCTTACCATTTTTCGGCCTTTTTGAATACAAGATCCCGCCGGAGATATTTTTTGAACCAATAGTTTTGCCCGCTTCTATCAAGACAGCCCCTTTTTGTAGGTTTGATAATTGTGTCAGGGCAGCTAGTCCTGATGATCCGCCACCAATTATTGCGACATCAAATTTTTCCATATTCGCTCATCACTTCCAATGCTGTTATTCAGCAACCACCGTTTTTTTTCGTCTTCTTAATTCTTCTAGAAGAATAGGTATTACTTCTTCGATTCTGCCCTTGATAAAAATGTCACTATCACTTCTAATCTGTGATTCATCGTCAGGATTGATCGCGACAATAAATTGCGATTCTTTCATTCCTGCAATATGTTGCATCGCTCCGCTAATACCTAAGGCTAGGTATACTATCGGGGTTACTTTACGGCCACTAGTCCCAATCACTCTGCCTGGGATTGCGTACTTGTCACTTAGCTTTTCGCTTATTGCATATGGTTTTTTAGAAATTGGTAAGGATATTCCTATCTCTGCATCAAGTTCTGATGCCAATTGTTCTATCAATTTTATGTTTTCTTCAGGATTATCTTTTATGCCTCTACCAAAACTTACGATAGCTTTATGGCTATCAAAGTCAACAGGGCTTTTGACAATTTCTCGACTCAATATTTTTATGCTAGCATAATCTTTTTCTTCTATCTGCGGCATGTATTCTATGATCATTCCATTCCTTGAGATATCACGTTGTATTGGTGGAAATACTCCAGGGATTATACTGCAGGCTTGTGGATGATAGTCTCTTTGTATTGCTGGATTTTTGTTATCAAGGCATAGAATTGTAGTCCATAGAAATCCGGAGAAATCAGGCCTATACATTTCAAGTATCTTCTCATATTTTATAGGTTGACCTTTTGTTTTGTGCTCATGTTTTATTTGAAGGTCTTCTATAACCAGTTTATTAATGTCTGATGCAAGGCCTGAATCAAGTTCTGCCAATACAGTAGATGAAAGATGTCGACCTATATTGTCTGCAGCAAAAAACATGTATCTTGGTTTTCTGAAGGTTTCACCATATTGTGGAGATATCTTTTGTACACATTCCTTTGCAGTGGCAATTTGGCTTATCGCCTTTGTATCCAAGACATTTATTGAATGTTCCAATCGGGGACTCGATGAATAGATTACCGCATCTGCTCCATAATATATCAATTCTTCACATAACTTTCTAATGTTATTTCCAAGTACAACAGCGACAACCTTTTCATCCGTTGAATACTTTTGATTGTATTTATCCATCAAACGTCTCGCTTCTCCTAGCATCTCTAAACTTACCGGAACAACTTTGTCTTCTTCGTGTTCGATTATTACGTAAAGGTGGAGATAATGTTCTTGTGTTTTTTGTCCATCAGAGATATCTGCAGTTGACGTTATATCTGGAGATGAGGAAGACGATATTGATGGTGATAATGCCGTGTCAGTGTTGGGCTTCATTTGATTATCATCTGTCCATCTACAAGATTCCCAATCCGCTTCACTACATCTCGTAATTGCTCTATATCTGATCCATCTATGAGTTCAGCCCTTCTGGTAGCCTTTGCCTTGGGTATACGCTCCACTCTATACACAATTGTTGGGGAGCCTGGGAGGCCGACGAATTTCGGATCTACACCAATTTGTTGGGCATTTAAGACCTTAAGGTAGCTCTTAAAGTTCGCAGATCGTTCCCTTGCTTCCTTTTGATGCTTGGCTAATGCCAATCTTTGCGAAATAGTATTGAAATCGAATTTATATGATGGATCAATTGCTATAAATACGGGTAACGACGCCTCCACTTCCTCAATTACGTCATAAAGTCCTTGCAAAGTTATCAAACGTTTTGCTTTAATTGTTCGTCTTTTAATGTCAACATCATAGCTAATTACGTTGCCAAGAAAGGTATATCCGAGCTTCCATGCAGTCTGGGGACCCGTTTGACCAGTCTCACCATCAGAGGCTCTATGTCCAGAGAAGACAATGTCCATTTTTTCTCCGCTTTCCATCTTTCTTATACCAGTTTTCAAAACCTCAGCAGTTGCTAAAGTATCAGCTCCCGCGAATATTCTGTCGCTATAAAGATATAAATTCTCGGCATTGCATGTCAGTTGGGCCTGTTGCAATGCGATATCAGCGATCGGAGGACCCATAGTTGCAACAGAGATAGAAGCACCATACTTTACCTTCGCATAAAAGGCAGCGTTCGCAGCAACGGCGCTATGGGGACCAAGTATACTTTTAGTTTCAGCCCTATTCAAGGTACCATCGGAATTATAGCTTACATTTCCTTCTGAAAAATCTGGCTCTAGTTTTATTATGACCGCAACTTTAAGCAACGTCAATTTTAACTGCTATCTCTATATTGTACCTTTAAATTCTTTCCCAAGCTAGATATCTCCTAAGACATGAATTCAATTATAATAAGGAGATTGGTACACTAATATTGTTGTTTGTGTATAGCTAGTTTTGTTTTTCTGTATTATAGATCTAGTGCAGGTTAGATCTGTAGTAATATTATCCATTGCAAAGGACTTTATTCTAAATATACATTTTACGTGATCAATAGTATTTGAATAAAAATATCGGAAAAGTCAAATTCAGTTATTATGGTATAGCAATCTATGAAGTTGAAATAATTTACAACATATTAATAAGCCATTTCGAAGATGTGGATGAATCTCAGTTGGAGACAATAGATAATCAATATGCTAGCTTAGTTCAGATTGAATTCCCTATTTCATTTAGTGAATCATTTTTCCAATTCTTTACATTTGAACGATGGTATCAGGTTAAGAACATACTTAAGGAGATGAAGCGAAGGAGAGGTAAAAAAGGTCTTTTGACATGTATTTCCTTTAATGGAATTACGTCGGAATTAAGATCTAACTTGATGTTTTCTATATCAAATAAAGATAACAGACATTTCGAGATGGCTGTTGAAAAAATAGAATATCTTGTAGATATAATTCCGTTACAGTTGATTGTATTGCCATCTAATATAGAAGAAATCTACTACGATTACGATGAGATCAGTCTTAAATGGAATCCCCGATGGGCAAGGAGAGATGATGGAATGCGGTATTTCTTCAAAGACAGCAAATGGATATTATAGCACCAGTCCTTTACCCAAAGCAAATAATGTTAACTAAACTCCAAGAACCCCATTTTCAAACTCATAGGATGCTTCAGATCTCATAATCGTCGTCATATATGCTCAACACAGTTTGGCATGGTTCAGTTGGCTCTTCCATGTATACCTCATTAGCATCCTGCTAATAATGGATGAGTGGCTTTATTAAGGATCGTGGCTTTGCAAAGAGTTGATACGCGCATATGACTAAGGAAGTATACTTAAGCTCACTGATAGATCATCATGCAATAGCTTAGTAGACTTTAATACATTAGTTTATCATATTCACGAAACTCTTGAGAAGAACCGTACATAATCTTGCATTAAATTCAGCTTTTCTAATATGATTCAATGAATCTGATTCTTCTGAGAAAAATCAAGAAAGAGAAAGCATTGTCATGTATGTACTCTAATATTAGTATGTAGGTTGCAATTAGCTTAATTTCGATCCTAAGTGGGATGCAGAATCCATATAATAATATACATGTCAACGAAGTGATAACAATAAATATGCTCTTAGCCTAGTAAAATGTCTGTGCGTACGTGATATCTTGATTTACTGTGTCAGTGACACTTCGATATAAACATCATCTGGTATTCTTAATCTCATAAGTTGCCTTATCGATCTATCATCCGCACCCAAGTCTATGACTCGCCTATGAACACGGAGCTCATATTTATCATAAGTATTCGTCCCCTGTCCACATGGTGACTTTCTTGTAACAATATTCATTCTCTTAGTTGGAAGTGGATGAGGTCCCTTCAATTTTACTCCGTTCTTTTCTCCTATTCCTTTTATTTCTGAACATACGCCTTCTAGTGTTGAAAGATTAGTACTTGTGAGTTTTATTCTTGCTTCTTGTGGCATAGATACATTCACTCATTTTTTTGTAGAGTCGTACTTTTCTGTGATTGATTTTACTACCCCAGCAGCAATAGTGGTTCCCATATCTCTTAGTGCGAATCTGCCTATTTCTGGAAACTCCTTGAAAGTTTCTATTGCGAGTGGCCTAACTGGTTTTATCTTCACGATAGCTGCATCTCCCGTTTTCAAGAATTTAGGTTTTTCTTCCACCGTGCCACCTGTTTTGGGATCAATTTTTGCTACAAATTCAGAAAGTGTAGCCGCGACTTGAGCTGTATGTGCATGTAGCACTGGTGTATATCCAGGAGCCATAGCAGTCGGATGGTGAATTACAATAATCTGTGCCTCAAACTCTTTTACTACAGTAGGAGGATTGTCTGACGGACCAATCATGTCGCCTCGTTTAATGGCCTTCTTATCAACACCCCTTAGGTTGAAGCCGATATTATCACCTGCTTCTGCGGAATCCATTTGGGTATGATGAGTTTCAATCGACTTTACTTCTCCTGTTACTCCAGCAGGCATTACTATGACTTTTTCGTTAGCCTTGATTCTACCCGTTTCTACCCTTCCTACAGGTACCGTACCTACACCGGTAATAGAATAAACATCCTGAATTGGAATTCTCAGAGATTTACCAGTTGGTTTCTCTGGCGGCTCGAACATGTCTAATGCTTCTGCTAATACAGGACCTTTGTACCATGGCATATTCTCAGATTTTTTAACCAGATTATCTCCCTTCCAACCAGAGACTGGAATAAAGTGTACTTTGGCTGTATTGTAGCCTACTAGTTTTAACATTTTCTCCACTACGTCTTTTACTTGTTTATAGCGCTCTTCTGCATAACCTGCATCGTCCATTTTATTAAGCGCGACCACTATCTGACTCACACCTAGAGTCCTCGCCAGAAAGGCATGTTCTCTTGCCTGTCCACCCGGATCAGTTGCTGCTTCTGTTTCTCCGGGTTTGACAGAAACAACAAGAACAGCAACGTCTGCTTCAGACGCCCCTGTAATCATATTTTTAATGAAGTCCCTGTGACCAGGAGCATCTATTAATGTGTAAAAAAACTTTTGGGTTTCGAATTTTTGGAAGGCAAGATCAATCGTAATTCCTCTCTCTCTTTCATCTTTGATGCTATCCAAAACCCAAGCGTACTTAAATGTATCACCTTTACCCGTTGCCTCTGACTCTTTAGCAAATGAATCAATAGTTCTTTGATCAATAACACCCATATCCACCATTAAATGACCAACAATAGTAGATTTACCATTATCTACGTGACCGGTAACCACCAAGTTCATGTGTGGTTTTTTACTTGCGCTCATATCCCGTAAAAGAGTAGAGGGCTTTATTTATATTTCGATAATTACAATATGCTGTTGTATTTGAGCTCAATTCCTATCCAAGGGTCAACAATTTTGTATCTTGTAATTGTAATACTATTTTTATGTACTTCACTTTTCATTAGAGAATTTATTTGTCAAAACGGATGCATATCTGCAAAGAGTACTAATGCCTATGCGGTTGAATCTCAGAGTAACAACGACCGTGGCGCCCTTACTATGGATCTAATCGGCAACAATGGCTCTGTCTTATCAGGTACTCAATTTTCAATACGCCCTGACCCATTCTCAGCTACCACTAGGGAGTTTATAGTCAAAGATGACTCTGCCAACGATGTGGAAAGAATATCAAAAGGCGTTATTTCATTAATTAACATTGGAAAAGGCAATCACACAATAACTCCAAGCAGTCCTTCCTTAGCCAAACCTGAAGCTAAAATATCTAAGATTGTTGATGTCAAAAGCAATTCAGTAACAACAGCTACCTTCGTATCTCCGGATAATAATCAATCAACAGGCAGTACGTCGCCTGGGTTTAACACTATTATGTACAGTGCAAAGTTTGTGTGCGGGTCTATTATAGGAAGTGAAGGCCCACTCAGGCCAGGACATTATGACACTGATATTAGTATATATAACAAACAAAAATATCCTTTAAAGATTTTATGGAATGCAGTGGTTAATAATGGCTCCACAACAAATGCAATAATTGAAACGCTGCAACCTGAAAGTGCCAAGGGCATAATTTGTAAGGACTTACGTTATTTACTAAGCTCTGGTAACGATAGCAAGGATTTAGTTGAAGGTTTTCTCATAATAAAGCTCCCGCTTAGTGGAAATGTATTAAGCACGACTTCAAATAATGCTGCTGGCCAGTACATATCGCAGTCACCCAACAAGGATCAGCTGGATCTTATTGACGTACAGGCATTTTATACGGCAAATAGTTTAGATAGGATAGCACATGCAACAATAATAGATAAGGTTACCTTTACAATACTGCACGATCTTTCAGGCAAAATTCCCAGAGCTCTGTTACAAAAGCCCCTTGATGTTTCAATACCAAGTGAATTGAATACAGTTTATGACGAAATATCTAGAATTAGGAGTTTTATGGCAGAAAAGTTTAACTTATCAAATGCAGAAAGTAATAATTTAGAACTAAGAATAGAAAGAACATCGGTAGGAGTAGAAAATAGTATAGATGATCATGCTATCTCCTTATCCCCTGTTAAACCACAAGGAACTAATGATAACTAAGAAATTGCGTGACTAGAGGCTGGTGATTCTCTCTGGTAATCGTCTTCAAGTCTTACTATGTCATTTTCGTCAAATTTGCCGTAAGATATCTCAAGTACAATAGAATTACCTCTAAGTGCTTTTATTCTATGTTTTGCATATTTAGGTATAACAACGGTTTCTCCTTGCTTGACTACAAGTGTTTCCTCGTCAATTTGTATTTCTGTAGTACCTTTGATTATCTTCCATTGTTCCCATCTTTGTTTATGATACTGAAGGCTAAGCCGAGAACCCTTCTTGATATAAATTAGCTTGACGGTACACGGCTGATTCTCATTGAACTTTTCAAAGCGTCCCCACGGTCTTGTCTCAACATAAATATCCATGTACAATTAGAGGATCTTTGACTAACTTAATAATTGCTTTACTCCTGTATTTAGTTTTTTTTAACGGAGTAGTAGGCTTCAATATATTACAATCCCTTCAGATTTATAATGTTCGATATACATCGATAATAAAGAAATGCAAGATGATCACATCATCAGGCAAATTTTCGACAAGAACGTTGTACATAGTACAAAAGTGATAGTTATTAGATTTATTCGCATCAAACATGTTCATGTAGTATAGGATTTAAGAAGGTCAAATTATATATTTTGGCAAATCATGCAACCTTATCACATAGGAGCACCAAATTTTATTATCTTACAGGTTTACGGAGCATTTCTCAAATAAGCTTCAAATTATGCAAGTTGACATTTGTCTTTGATGCAATAGTTCGGCCGAACCATAGCTGCGTATACCCGCTATGCGTACTCAGTTGTACCAATACCATTCCCGTAGTGTTTTTAATTTTTTCTAGTGCTTTTGCATCCACGAAACAGTCATCTGTATTGAATATTAGGAATTCTTTGTCAGGGGCTTTTATATATTCAAAACTACAATCTTTTGTACAATCTAATGTATCCCATATCCATTCTTCACATTCATCTATAGGTAATTGCAGAGTCTGTGCTCACTCTATATTGTAATGTTCTACAAAGAATATAATCATTGATCATATACCAATGTAACATTAGAGAAAGTTTCCCCGTTCTCATAATTCGTTTTTTGGAATTACACAACCATATAACCAAGTAAGAGAAGTTATCCCTATGAATTTTGCTGATATAACATCCTAGGATTAGTAAGCGATCCGATATGGCCACTCTGATCTCTCTCTCTGAGTTTGAAATAAGAAGACATGCAACCTTAAACTATTCAATCGCAATGCTGAGAATTAAATTCTTTTCTATCATGCTCGAATAATCTTTGAGCAATTAAATTATTCAGTATTCTAGAGGATGTATATTAGTATAGAACAGAGATAAAGCTAGAGCGAGATAGCACGATCATTGTCCTGGAAACAGATTAAATTCTGTCTTTATCTATATATTGGGACGGGCCGAATTTTGTCTGAGGTACAAATGTATGAATAAAAAATTGTATATCGTGATTGCTATCGCACTAGTTATTATCATGAGTTTGATCATAATATTCTCCCCTTCTAATACAGTGATTCCTATACCCACGCCGGAAAGCTTCCAGGCAAAAAAAAGTAATGGCAGTAACAACATCGTTAGACACAGCATCATGGCGATCAGCGTATTGTCCCCATCTACTTGAATCTCAACACATACATCCTAAGAGCTAATTTTGATTATCTATTCAAATTTGTAAAGTTACTTAGACTCCTAAAGTGTCTATATTAATAGTGATTTTAACTAAGATCATCCATTTGTGTAGTTTATAAAGTATCATACTTATTAATAACACGCAAGTATATGTGAAAACGTCGAGTTAGTGCATTTTATGGATATTAATGAAGTGTTTGCATTATTCAATAACCTTGGATACTTTGGTATCTTCATTATCAGTTTTTTAGGTAGTATTATTGTTTTCGTGCCCGTCCCATACTTTCCAATCCTGATAACAAGTGCACTCGATAAGCATTTGGATCCTAATATAATTTCTATCTCTAGTGCAACGGGTGCTGTTACCGCAAAAATGATAATATTTTACGCTAGCTATTATGGCCGCAGGGTTTTGAGCGACACTACCAGGAAGAGAATGCTACCTCTACAAAAGCTTTTAAGCAAATACGGCTGGCTTGGTGCATTTACTGCTGCTTTGACACCTATTCCAGATGATTTGGTATATATCCCCTTAGGTCTAGCGAAATACAGCCCATGGAAGTTTGCCACAGCAACTTTCCTTGGTAAGTTTATACTAAACGAAATTATCGTTTGGAGCACAGCATATTTGGGAAGACCATTTGTAGAAGATCTAACATCTAGAAAAATCGATCCAACATATGCTATTATCGGAACGATTATCAGTGTTGCAATCCTTGCTGTCATCGTATATCTATCCTTAAAGATAGATTGGGCCAAATTGATTGGTAGATGGTTTCCGTGGGCTCTTACTCAGGACAAGATAGATGAAAATGGGGGAAAAAAGGAGGGCTTGTGATGGTTTAATCTTTACAGAGCCTTTGCCAAAGTGTAGGCATATCAGGCTGGATCAGCCACATTCAATCGGTGTTCTTAAATTCAATCAAAAATCTGTTATTACACCTACTTTATAGAATATAATTACAGAGACATACCTTCCTGCTACAACAAGGGCACTTTGAAATCCCTTGTAAGAAATTACATCTTTTGTTATGTGTTTCACAGAAAAGCACTCTAATTGTAATATCCTGTTGATCCTTGTTGCTGCATTCCATAGGAAAATACATATCTCTCCATTCAATAACTCTGAGTGCAAGCTAATTTAAAGAAACCAGCTAAATAAATTGTACAACACATACAATATCAAAATGTGTATTTTAATATAAAAATACAGGATATTGCTTTTTGAGTGATGTCAGGCTCGATAGAACTGTCTCAATAGGAGATAATCAGCATGTTGATTTTGTAATAGAGTAATAGGTTGATATTAATGAAATAAACCTATCGTAAATTATCTGTGTTTAACATGACTAATTCATAATCCGCGTTTAATTCACGAATTCAGCAACTATGAAAAAGTCTGTAATCAAGAAAAAATCTAAATATAGATCTCTAGGAGATGTTGCTAATGTCAGGTAAAAAAATCTTGGCTATAGTTTTGATGTCTGTTCTTGCATCATCGGTTCTTGCCACTGCAATCACGGTATTTAGCCGTACTAATAATACTACTAACGGCAATAACACTCAAAAGGAGGTTACTATCGGACAGCTCAATACGCAGATTAATAATGATGTTGATATTTGTCTGAGATCGCTACCCATTGGAAGAGCCGATTGTGATACTCAATTAATTAAAATAACAGACCAGCTTTGTAATAGAAATATTCAGCAATTAGATGCGTGTCACAATGGAAAAATAGCTCAATACTATAAGACAAGAGATAGTTCGAGAGCTGGCAAGGATCTTAATTCTACGAAATAGATTGTCTAGGATATGGTAGACCTACCAATTTGGTATCCATTTTTCAGAATTACCTTTCTCCAAGATCCCAAATTTATTATCATATTTACTGCCTAGAAGATATGGCATAAAGTAATTTTGTAACGAGGTCCTTTTTTTATGATGTGAAGGAATATTTGTTCCACGTATGTTTAAATTTAAACATTAAATTAGGATACAATTTTTTCAATTTTATAAATAATGTATCTGACCAGAGATGAGGAAAAAGCCATCAAAGGAGAATCTGGCGAGACAACTGCTTTGGCATACAGGATTCTATTGGCTATAGGTGAGGCCACCGACGCAGAAAAACTGGTTCCCATAGAATGGGCTCACGTTTCGGGGGTAAATTACAATACTATCGGTGACGCAGGGGTCAGATTTCTTGAAGAATTTAGTAAAGATGCAAAGACATCAGTAAAAACTACTATAAATCCAATGGGTTTCGATCGAAGAAGAATTCAAGACCTGCCCGATGAGAGATTTGTCCTTAAACAGATGGCAATAGTGAAGTCATATGAGCGAATTGGGGCTATTCCTTCATTTACATGCATACCCTACGAAATATTCGATATTCCGCCGAAGGGAACTATCATAAGCTTTTCGGAGAGTAATGCAGCTGTATTCTCAAACTCTTTATTGGGTTTGCTAACAAATAAAGAAAGTGCATTAAGCGCATTAGCTAGCTCAGTGATTGGCAAGACGCCATATTCTGACCTTAGAATAGATTCTTTTAGGCATCCAAAAATCGCTATTAAACCCACTTTCGATTTATCAACTGAACTAGATTATGGATTGCTTGGTTATTTCGCTGGAAAAGTGGTTAGTGAAAGTTGTGTAGCATTTGACGGATTGGATGGAAACCCTAGTCTAGTTAAATCAAAGGCGCTCTGTGCAGGCATCGGCACGTCAGGCTCATGTGGAATGTATACTATGAGCAAGAATCATTGTTGTAAAGAGGTTATCTCTTGTGGAAGAGAAGAGATTAATACCATTAAGGGCGAGTTAAATACTTCCGAAGATGGAGACGTAATAGCGTTAGGCAGCCCTCAGCTTGGAATGGACGAATTGAATTTGATTAGTAAGTTAATAGAACATAAAAAATTCACAAAACGTTGTATGATTTTCTGTCCTAGATCAATAAGTATTCAAGCCACTATGAGCGGTATAACAAAGAATATAGAAAAAGCCGGCGGCGAATTTATTTGTGATTCTTGCATATGCCTTACTCCACTAATTACAAAAGAAAATGCTGATTCTGCGATTACAAATAGTGTAAAGGCGGCATATTATCTTAACCACGCTAACAAATTAACAGTTGCACTTAAGGATTTGAAGAATATTATACTTGATTATACTGAGGCAAGATAAGCAAGATTGAGAATCAAGTGCCGTAGGGTTGTTGGTGGAATAGGAATAGGCAGAGCCCTTGTTACAAATCAGCCTATTAACTTTCTTACCATGTTAGATATCAACAAAGGAGTTATCCATGATCAGGTTCATGAATTATTTGGTCAGTCAATTAAAAATGTCATTTTGATTTTTCCAAATGCCATTGGAAGCAGTGTTGGTGCATATTCTATTTATTCTCTAAGATTGAATGGAGCAGCACCTTTGTCGATGATCTGCAGCAATAAAACAGACATAACTACCGCCTCCGGATGTGCAATATCAAATATTCCAGTTGTAGAATTGATTGAGCCGGCTATGATTTCCTTGGTCCAATCAGGCTCTTACATAAGCGTAAATGCTGACGAAGGGATCATAACTGTTTGATAAAGAATTTAAGTAATGTGCTCGCAAATATTTTCGCTGGTGTATGGCATTGATGGGCAAACTGACCATTGCGTACAAATGGAATGACGACTTAAGTCCATACACCAGACAAATTTGATATTCAGGATAATTATAAAAAGAAATTTTAGATATCTTTATGTGAAAACAATATAGGTTAAGTTGTCTCACGTTGAATAGACGTTTTGTTCAATAGACATTTCTGTACCTTTCTTCTAAATATAACCGCTTGACAAACAAGATATTAATTATTAGAGGTTATGCGAGAATCCAAACGAACCAATAATTAATAATTGAGTTCGACTTTTCAACAATAATCCTAGATATCATTGACCTTGTATCACCAATAAATAAGCGATGACATGTCTAGCTAATATTAATTATCAATCGGAAGCCGTAATATTACCTAGCAGGCCGATCCGTTCCAATTATAGAATTAATCTTTCGATCCAAATTAAGTATCTCACTGATAAGCTTTTCCTGATGTCGTTGGATTTGCTCTATTGATCTCAATAACCTGTCATGACTTTGCTCCACGTCATTTATACGTTTAAGAGTCTCATCCTGCTTAACAGATGTTTTCTTTTGCATATTGTAGATCCACCAACTTATTACTGCACCGGTTATCGCCCCTAAAGCAATGCTCAGGTAGGTACTCGAGGCGTTTGTCATGTCCATACACATTTTAGTTAGCTCAGGCATACATCCCCAAACTGCAAGAATTTCGTATAACACAGTATACAATATTGTTGGTTGCTGATGATAAGATTTGCGATTTGTCAGCATGGAAAGCTTTCAAAGAGGTTACCAAAGATATTCAACAAGTCATTTTTAACTCCTAGCCTGTCTCAAATATTTAGAGCAAGCAGAGATTTTAACTATTAGGCTTAATTGCATTACTGGCTGATGGCCAAAAGTGGTTAGGTGAGTCCTGAGATATTTGACAAGAGTATATGATCAAAATTTAGTATCATTGGATAGGCGCTGCAGTAGCCATATCTTACAAGATTTGGGGAATTCTCAAGCTAGGAGCCAAAAGTACTTTTTTAAGGTAACTTTTTGAATATGGTAGAAGACATACCTAAAAGAGGTAAAAGCAGATTTCGACTCCCAGGTAAAGACACCAAAGTCAGTGTTTGGCAATTCTTACATGCCCTTGATATTTGGGCAACTAAAATATATTGATGTGTACCGGCGAAGAAGTCTTTCCAAGACGAGGCAGGATAGCAGGCACAATATGTAGATATCCTTAGAGATAAATATTGTTACTAGATTACGCGAAAATAACAATAATACTACGATTTGATATAATCTTTGCAACCACGAAACAAAACATATAAACAATTGATATAAGTAAAGTTATGATAAAAAATCTAAGGAGATTTGGTATTTTAGCAGCCACAGGATTATACTTTACAATAGCTATAACAATACTGGTCACATCTAGCCCAATATTACAGCAAGCAGCAAATGCCCAAAAAACTGACGCAATTACTAATTCTACCGCTATTACCACCAATCAAACCGCCCCTGCTAATTTGAGTAACGTTAAAAGTAATAGTAACAATAGTATTAACAGCAATAGTGGCAATAAAATATTCTACTTATTTACAGCAGAACATGAAGGACTTAATGAAACAAAATTAGGTATTCCACCAGATACCTTTTCTCCAGATGTATTGGTAGCAACCGAAGGTGATAAATTAATAATACACTTCTACAATCTTGATACTACTGACAGACACACATTTACAATAGCTTCTCCATACAACATAAACAAAGACTTGCTTCCTGGACAGAATGCAACGGTTATCTTTAAAGCAGTTCAGGAAGGAGTATTTCGATTTTATTGCACTTACCATCAACCAACTATGATAGGACAACTTATAGTACTACATCCACCAACCGTAGAAAAAATCGGCGGAACTGATAGTATAAAATAAAGTAAATAAAATAACAATTTCTTTTATTAGATGTAGATATCAGAATGTTATTCTCTACGTTGAATATTTAGCAACAAATACTGACGTCGTAAATGACAGTAGGAGATTTGTAGCGAATAGTCTAGACAGAAACCTATGTTATCAAAGCAAAAAGAGAGTAAAGAATCAAAAGAACCTGATTATAAAGAAGATTTGCAGAAGCAAGGAAAGTAAATTCTGGTTTAACTATCAGAACTTGTAATTTTATTCAAACTGTGATCACCGATCTCCATATAAAAATGGGTAATACAATAGATAATACAATAGAGACAAAGCAAACAGTTATCTTCTCTATGTATTCCGGAATTCTATAATTGACAAGTAGTTATTCATAGAATTGAGAAACAAACTCCAACAGATTATCAGATGATTGTAAGAAGCATAACACCACTACGGAAGATGCTTTCAATCTTATATTGATAACAGGATGTCTCTATAAGGAGGTAATGGATTTCGATACATATATGACTAGGCATTAAAGTAACATAGCACTGCACATCGACATGTCCGAGAGTCACGAATTCGAAAAGATCTGTAATGACATAATCACTCTTAGTCCCAATATGCGCTCTGCTACGGTTATTGATAAAATGGGAAAATTAATAGCAGGAGGAATGAGGCAAGGTGTAAAATCCATGGAAGCCGCGATGGATTCTCAAAAACTGTATGTAGAATTTGCTTTAAGAAGCATGATGCGAGAGGAATTTGACAAAGAGTTTGGTAGGACTATTTACAGCTTTTCAGTCCGAGAAAAAGTAATGCTTGCATCGTTTCCATTAGATAATCATCATATATTACGAATCTCTATACAAAAGGAAGAAGTTCATTATTATGAGATAATTGAGAACATACTCCAGATAATCGCTAATATCAGTGTAAGATAGGACACAGTAAGTGACAAGCATTCAGCGATGTACTGTTAACACAAGATAACAACAAATGTATATTGTGTTCTGACAACAGATAACCTATCTCTTTTAACATAGAATTGTAAATTGCAAAAAATTACTTTGAAATATATATTAACTATATTCTTAACCGGATATATTAGCCTCGAATATTTTTGAGACAAAATAGTGATCCGCCTGTGCCCGAATATCAGCGTAAATCTAATTATTTAGGCATCTTGATTTATATTGACAGGAGTATGAATGTATTAGTCATGA
>DASQQB010000116.1:0-16228 GCA_035643635.1 Nitrososphaeraceae archaeon
CATGATAAGCTCTGTAACCGCGGTAGGAGTTATGGGCCTATTATCGTACAAGTTCATAACATGGCTGAAGTTGAACAAGAGCAGGATCACATTTGCTTATCTATTTGCGAGCTTAAGTCTTTCGATTAATGCGATTATTGGGATAATATATGTGTCAGATCAGTTCAACTACGTCCCTGATGTCATTCAACCGAAACCATATGGAGGATTTATCCTGCATACTCATTACTCATCATTGACTGACTTGTATACCATTTCCTCTAGTGTTACGTTCGTACTTTTTTGGTTAGGAACTGTCCTTTTATTGCAAAACTACCGTAAAAGGCTAGGTGCAATAAAGTTCTGGATAATCATGCTTGTTCCACTACTCTATTTTCTAAGTCAGTTCCAGCCCATAGTGACAAGTGTATTATTTGATTATAGTTCTGGAAACCCAATGCTTTTCAGTATTGTTTACGTTTTGATGCTGGAGGTTAGCACACCAGTCGGTGGGATTGTGTTTGGCCTGGCTTTTATGCTAGTAGCACGTAAGATCCAAAACGAAAAAGTAAAGGGCTACTTGGTTATTTCTGGAATCGGTTTGCTCTTGTTATTAATCTCGTACCGGCCTCAAGAAATAATAACTGGTCCTTTTCCTCCATTTGGGCTCCTTTCAGCCTCATTTATGGGATTGGCGTCATTTTTAGTCTTCATAGGAATATATTCAGCGGCCACATCTGCGTCTCAAGACTCTGTCTTACGTCAGTCAATCAGAAAAATTGCCTTACAAGAAGCTAGTTTCTTTGATGCTATCGGAACTTCTGAAATGGACCAAGAAATAGAAAGAAGAGCTGTAAACGTTGCAAAAGAGCAACAAGGTACTCTTACACAACAAACAGGAATCCAATCATCACTTACAGAGAACGATATGAAGCAATATGTATCCGAAGTACTAAAAGAGATTCATGTTTTACAAAATATTGATGAAATTTTAAGCAAGGGTAAAGAAATCCTAGAAACATCAACAGAGTTTTTAGTATGCTCAAAGGCTGGTGGAATACGATTAGTCTACAACAACTATTTTGGTTCATATGAAAAAATAATGCAAGAGTATTCTAAAGGAAAGCATAAAGGCATTAGATTAGTTGCTTCTATAGATAGAGATAGTATTGATGTAGTACAAAAATTTCTGACCATTGGTGTTCATATAAGGCATGTCAAAAATATGCCACCAATAGATTTTGCTGTCTCAGACAAAGAGATGGTCGCTTCAATAGAGAAAACTGGAAGTGGTCAGGCGATTAAGAATCTCTTGGTAAGTACTGAACAACCATACATAGATCACTTTACTTCGATCTTCAATGAGTTATGGAAAAATGGAATTGATGCTAAGGATAGAATAAAAGCTATAGAAGAAGGGATTGATACTGAAGGAATAGAGATCATTCAAAATCCTGCTGAGATACAAAAGATTATCTTTGATCTTCTTAAATCAGCACGAGAGGAAATATTGGTTATGTTTTCGAGTGCTAATGCATTCCATCGTCAGGAATATTTAGGTGCAGTACAACTTCTAAAAGAAGCAGCAAATGAAAGAGAAGTAAAGAGTAGAATACTAACACCAAAAGATGATTTAATTGTACAGACGGCTCGAAGATGGATGGAACAACAATCGCAGCAGAAAATTAATATCCGATTTATTGACCCATATTTGCAAACAAAAGTTAGCCTACTAATAGTGGATAGAAAATTCTCATTAGCGGTGGAATTAAAAGACGATGCTGCTCAGAAATCTTATGAAGCCATGGGCTTGGCAACTTATTCAAATAGCAAACCTACCGTGCTCTCATATGTCTCAATATTTGAGAACCTTTGGAGGCAAAATGAGTTATATCAGCAAGTCAAAGAAGCAAACGAGCAACTCGAATCAGCTAATGAAAAATTAAAAAGCCATGATAAAATACAACAAGAGTTTATCAATATAGCAGCCCATGAGCTTCGAACTCCTATACAGCCTATACTTGGATTATCTGAAATTATTCTGTCCAAGACTAAAGATATAGAACAAGCAAAATTATTGGAAATAGTTAACAGAAATGCAAAAAGACTTCAAAGACTAACGGAAGACATTTTGGATGTTTCTAAAATAGAAAGTAAATCATTACATTTGAGTAAAGTCAGGTTCAATCTAATTGAGATGATAAATGGCGCAATTGCAGACTCTAGACACCAGATTAAAAAAGAGTATAAGGATAATATCAAACTAGAATCACTATTTAATGAGGACGTCTTTATAGCAGCAGATAGAAACAGAATTTATCAGGTGATTTTGAATCTTTTAAATAACGCTATTAAATTCACAAAGGAAGGTAGAATAGTTATATCTGCCGCAGCAGTTCAAGAGAAGAATGGTCACAATGATGTTGTTATTGTTAGTGTAAGTGATACTGGTCAAGGTATAGATTATGAAATATTGCCTAGGCTATTTACAAAATTTGCTACTAAATCTGAAACAGGAGGTACAGGATTAGGATTGTTCATATCAAAAAGCATTATAGAAGCTCATGGTGGTAAGATATGGGCTGAGAATAATGCAAGTGGTAAAGGAGCTACGTTTTCGTTTAGTTTGCCTATTGTGAATAAATAATAATTTGAATAGCAAAGGAATATTCTTGCAAGATCTTGTAAGACTGGCTACATGGAATGACGAATAGCAAGAATTAAAGCTTCTCCAAGCTATCATAAGCGTAGTCATGCAACAACAGGGGAATATGAGCGTGAAATACCGTAACAAATGAGCACAAAGGTAAAACAACAGAGTGAATGGCGGAGCCAAAGGTAGGAATTATTAAGCAAGCGTGAGAGTAATCATCCTGAAATAGCAAGAATATTGCAGTTTTATCCATAGGAACGGATAAAAAAATAGGTGATGCAAATTGGTAACCTATTATCACTCGGCCGGTATCATCTCACTGACATGTCATTGGACATCTGCTAATCTCAGTTAGTGATTGCAACGTTGCGAGTTTATCGGACCTTCAGATCAAAGGATGTATCATAGTCATAGTTAAAGGAGGGATCGGTAGGATTAACTACTCTTGCTGTTACATGTAAGTTGTGTTGACCTACTGGAAGAGGTTTTAGAAATATAAAGTAACCACCAGCTCCAGTTGGGTACGTGCCACCTTTAAGAAATTCGTAATTATCATTTGGTACTGTCATATCAAAAGTGTTAGTCGTGGCATAGTTATTCTCTAGATTGTTGAGTGGTATGCCATCGAGTGTTGCTTTGAATGTGAGATACTTATCTCCTATTGTGGCGCAACTGAGTAGATCAGCAAGTTTCGTGGAGTGTGCTTCTATTGAAGTGCATGATCCTGTCGATATTGGAATCATAATAGCATTATTGGCAGGAATTGTACATGAGTAGTGCGAAGGGCCTTGTAAGTTTTGAACTAGGAAGGATACTTGTCCTGATTGTCCCATCGCACACACCGTTTTTGGATTAGTTTGTGGATGTTCAGCCTTGGGTAGAGAGACACTCCATTGCCACCACTTCTTTATCCAATCTGTATAAGGTGTATTATAAGGAGAAGAGTCCTTGAGGTAAAGTTGTGGTGTAAAGGAAACGCCGTAAGCAATCATAGATGAGCTAAATAAAATAATGAGACCCAAAGAAAATATTACCAAGTATGATTTGTTATTCACATGCAGTACTGATATCCTCTTATAATTATGTTTTTTGTAACTCAGCGGAGTTTTCTTAACTTTTCTCCAAGAATGGTTTGGTCTATCCTATGTTGGGCCTCAATATCATGTCCAATATGATTTACACATCCTTGCCCACCGTGATATCAGTACTTTTTAGTGGGTTTTACAAATAATATGGTGAAAACAAAAGAATTGACTACCACCAGTGAATAGTATAAGATATGTTATATGTATAATATTTCGTAGTAAGCTGAAGAATAACAGACTGAGAAAATCAGTTATTGTAACAGGAGCATCTAGTGGTATAGGCAAATACACTGCAGTCAGGTTATTAGAATCTGGCTATCAAGTCTTTGGATTAGCACGAAGATACGGTTTAATATTCTCGCCAGCCCTCTAATTCAATGTCATAGAAATAAAGTTTTTTGAATTCAATTCTTGTTTTGAAGTAGTGCTTTCGTTTGACCAAATATGAAGAAAACCAAAGTGCGTATATAGGAGCATGACATATTGACGTGTTGGCTACAAAAATGCCATTCATAGTCACTACAAATATCATTAGCAAAAAAACTTATTTGATGACCTTTATTGCTTGGGCCATAATAGTTACCGATGTAATCTTTGGCACCTTTCTTGACGCTTTGGGAAAGTCTCTTAATTCTTCTTTTGGTGTAATATTATTTATAACAATGAGTATCACTGTATTTTTTGCAGGTCTGTATGCCCTTAGAGATTATATGGTTGCATTGCGCAAAGACCTTGAGGCTCCTTCATTTTTTAATAGGCTGTACAAGGCAACACCTATTTTTCTTTATGCACTTTTAGTCATCTTTGGAGCTATCATTGTTGAAATGGTGTTATTTTCACAATATAGCACTTACCTGGTGATTTTAATTGTCTTAGTAAGTGGTGTAGCCATCTTGTTCTTTGGTTTTCGCACTTACAAATTCTTGTCATGGTTCAAGTCGAGTGTCAACAAACGACACAATATGATGATATTGGCATTTGCTGTATCATCCATGCTCTTTGCCATCAGCGTGACAATTACTACTGCACTTGATATAAAGGAATTAGTCGTTTCAAGACCACCCTCCATAGATCCGAATTTCCCCGCTAGCAATTCTATTGCAAGCAGACACTTAACTAGTATAGAGCTTATCATTCATCTCTATGGGTTTCTTGTCCCTCAAGTTACTGCTATCGCTATCGCAGAAACAGTTGCTATTGCATTTTTCCTTCGTTATTTTAAGGATAAGATAGGAAGAGCAACATTTTGGACACTTATAATTTTACCGCCCGTACTTTTTTTAACTGGGGTATTTGGTCCTCAATTTTTAAAGTCAACTGGAAGTGAAATGGTATATATGGAGTCCAGGTTCCTTATCTTTAGGATAATAGGTACCGCAGGATGGATTGCAGCTGATTTTGTAATAGCTTTTGCATATATTTTAGTAGCAAAAACTCTTGGAAGGCAAATTACCTCTTCTAGTAATAAGATCATTAACTATTTGATTATAGCAGCATTAGCAACCATTTTAATTTCTCCAACGACCAATAACTGGATAACCAACAATTCTTATCCACCTTTTGGAGCAATCCAACGTGCCTTTGTTGTGCTTGCTTCTTTTCTCTTTAGCATAGGAATATACTCTGTCGCCATGTCAGTGGCCCAAGATGCAGAATTGCGTCATTTAGCCAGAAAATATGCAAAGGAGTATGCTCCGCTAGATACTTTAGGTGATGCACAAGAGAACGCAGAGACTATAGGAAAGGTTGTAAAACTAATCCATAAACAAGCAGATGCTATGGAAAAAGAAACAGGAGTAGAATCTTCAATGTTAGATGTCAACGAAGTTAGACAATATTTAGACTTGGTAATTAGGGAGACGAGAAAAAACGGATGACAGAACAGTAAACTCTTAGCGGAGGGGTAAGAAAACTGGTTAACATATACAGTGAAGGAGTAGGAAGAACTAGCTCTTCAGGAGATGTAAAGTGGCGTGGTTCTGTCTTCTCTAGAACTTCCTGAGGAGGTAAACTAGCATTTCTCAATAATATGGTTGGAGTCTTTGAAGCAGAGATCGATGCTGATGGAATTTTTCCGAGAAAACATGGGAATGGAAATAAAAGGATTTTCACACATATTTACCAGAATCACAGTATGAAGTGTTAGAGGCGGCGGTAACATGAAATAAGACATAATAACATAAACTGCTATTCTCATGAATATTATCTATTGAAAGACCTTCTTTTAATAAGAATTGAAACACCGATGTATGAAGGACAAGGGAATTTAATCCAGTAGCATATTATATATTGTTTAAACATTCTAGCTTGGTAATGAATAACAACAAACCGTTTCTTCTACTGTTGACTGTAGGCACAGCTGTCTCTTTTATTTTGGGATCGTCATGTCTGACGGGGACAGTAGGGTCTATACATCCTCTTCAAATACAAACAGCAATGGCACAAAATGACATTCCTACTGCTATTGCTTCCTTGCCAACATCAACAACAGCAACAAATCAAACCAATTCAAGTATAACTTTAGGAAATCCAGACTTCACAGAACAAGATAAAGCCACACCTCCAAAGCCAGTAATTATTAATGGTGTTACTCACGGGTTACAAACATCTTATTCAGGTAGCGGAACAGTAAAAGGTGTAAATTTTTCAGTTAATGGAACTGTCTTTATTGTGCCTAGGATTGATGGATCTGCAGATCTAATAGGACATGCAAATATAGCTACAACTGATGGAGAAAAGGGAACTTACAGTTTTTACTCTCTGGGACATATGGATAATGCCACTGGATCAACAAAAGATAATGGCGCTGCATTTTTCCACACAAACTCAAGCGGTAAACTTAGCATTGTTAAGGATTTGGTAATAGTATTCAAAGACCAGAATGACAAAGCAGGAAATGGCAAGACCGTAGGCTGGGAATGGAAATGAGAAAAAAGTAACTGGTTGCCATATTTTCCGTCCTTTTATTTATGCCAAATGTAACCAAGCGATTCAAGTCCCTAGATTCTGGCTATACACACGACCTTAGTCTGAGCGAATACAAAGAGATCCAAGGCTGCTACAAAAAGTTAAAGGTAAAACCCATCGAATCTTTTTACATATTTGTGGCTTTTTGGCATTTCGTGTGATAAGGAACGTCTAATAATTTGGGTTGCTGATTATAGGTAAAAAATCTATCCTTAATCGCTATATGTTACGAAGCTCTAGATAAATACCATCACTTTACTACCATCACAGGGCATGCAGCATGTAGTATAACGCCCGACGCAACACTGCCAAGTAATAGTTTTTTAAAATCCGATCTTCCTCTGGTTCCTGTTATAATTAAATCAGCATTTTTGTTCTTAGCATATTCTACTATTGCAGATACTAGTGATGTCCCTGTTACAACGACCTCAGTATGAAGCTGGATATTGCTTCTATTGCTATTATCATTATCACCATTTATTTTCTGCTTAATCTTGTCAAACCATTGTTGTGCTTCTTTTTTAGAATCTTCCAAAAGTTCCTTTACTAGATCAGGAGTGGCAAGTCCACTACTACCGAATGCTCCTGAAGAAGAATACGCATACCCTAATCTCGAAAACACTACGTGCAAGGCAATCAATAGTTGAGTCTTCCTACGATCTGTTTCTTTTTTAGCTAGGGCTATTGCACTATCTGTTGCATTAATAGATGGCTGAGAACCATCAACTAGTATCAATATTTTTGAAAATTCGCTTTTATTTGTAGACAATATGGATATTGTTCATAATGCTCTCTTCTTTACAATTAAATCTTTATAACCCCTTTATTGCAAGCTTATCAAATCATCACTGTTGAATCCTGCAGCTAAATCACTTTTAGAGTTCATTTTTCATACATGTCAGCCCGTTTATGTAAGGCACCATTGAAGGATTGATTCATCATTTCTATGATACTGCAATCAACTGCATTGTATACTTTTATATTTTAGATCCTTCTCTTAACGGCTTTTCGAAACCCTTTCCGTGAATATCATGTAATTATTAATATTATAATGATAATAAATTAGAAAATGAGGATGCAAAAGCAATGACAGACCGTGCAACAGAATGGGAGAAAATAATCCACAAAAATGTCAGAACCAAAGATTTCAGAGCTGTGGGGAATGTTGTTGCCATATGGAGAAAAGTATAAAGTCAACTTATCTCTTAATATTATTGAGTTCATTTTTAGAACTGTCATTAGTGCGAGAACCACGAGACTTGGCAATAACTACTCTAATGGCGTCACAGAAATGTTATCTGAGAGATTACAATCTCAAATCTATGATTTGGAATCAGAATGTAAAACAGTAGTTACTGTCTATTTTGAAAATATGTTTGTTGGTTTGATAGCAGTGGCAGATACACTAAGACAGAATGCAAAATATGTGATTGATGAAATTAAAAATACAATATGGAGATTATACTTATGACTGGTAATAATCAATGAACTGCCAATACAATTGCCCAGAAATTAGGAATAAGAAACTTTTTAGCTCAGGTCTTACAAGAAACAAGAGCGGAGCAAATCAAAAAGCTCCAAAAACAAGGTAAGATAGTTGCTATGATAGGTGATGGAGTAAATGATGCACCAGCATTGACACAATCAGATATAGGAACTGCTATGGGTTCACGGACTGATGTTGCAGTCTCATCCGGACATATAATACTTATGAAAGACGATTTGCGCTACGTTCTTTCTGCATTAAAAATAGGTGAATATTCATTCAAGAAAATAAAACAGAACCTGGCAATGTCATTTGTATATAACGCTGTCACAATATCAATTGCTGCCGGATTGTTATATAGTATTACAAACTCTCTTGTACTTATGCCAGCCTTAGCAGCGCTTGGATAGGTTATAAGTGATTCTGCTGTATTTGGTAATTCTTTATTAATTAGAAAATTTGTTCCAGTCTATAATAAAACGATTACAACTATTAAATCATAATTGTATAGCAATCAAATCGGCTTTAGAGATTTTCATTAGATGCGTGTTTATTGATTATAAAAACTACACCGTAGAATCAGAGCCTGAAAACACTAGATTCAGAGCCTTGATTATACCGTTAATATTGATTTTATTTATAATTATGTTATATGTTATGATACCCAACCATACTAATGTTCAAGCACATATTATTAACAACAAAATGACGACGACCCAGCAATTTATAGATCCACAAAATAATGTAAAGATACAGTTTACATATGAACCTGAAAAACCTATCGTTTATGCCTATACCAATCTAAAGTTTAGCGTACAGAAACTACAGACAGGCCAACATTTGAAAGATATACTTGCCAAAATTACTGTAACAAACGGACAAAGAATCTTTAAATTCAATAATGTAACGGTGTCAGACGGTGACTTCTCTATAAAAGTGAGATTTTTGGAAGAAGGAAGGTATCAAGCTATTATTAAAATAGATTCCAATCATAATGCAATTGCGTTAGCATCATTCAATGTAGTCGTTCCGTTTCAGCCAATTGGTACTATAAACGTAGATAATATAATGCCATTAATTATTCCCGTACTAATCGTAGGAATAATCGGTCTTATAGTTATAGTGACTTTTATAATAGTGGTTAGAGTAAAGGAGAGGATGGCATAAAATAATAATTTTGGATACTATCAATAACTGGTTTAGAATCAATCATTATTACTAAAAAAAACGGTACTAAACATATACAGCTAGTAGCTAATCATTCATAACTATAAGAGTGGGATTACCTTGTATTGTATAATTTAAAACTAAAAACCTCTAGTCCCATTCTAATAAATTGTGATTATAGGAGACACTTGTAGTTAGAAAATGTGGCCCCAGTTATTTGTACTATTTCTTAGTGTTGTCACATCTAGCATATGAAATAAAATGATTTAGAAAGTTAAAAACAAGATAAAAATCCCCGATGAGCTTTTGGTATTCGATGTCATATCTGTAAATACTAACAATTACTATAATGTGTATCCCGAATCTCCTAAATATAGCAACTGTAATATCAAACTTGGAAGGATGAAAGATCTATCCTAGTATATCTACGAATATTGACAAGAAGAGTTCTTCATTTCTATTTAGATTGCATGGTGATGACAGCAATCACAATATATGTAGAGGCAATTCTTATCCTCTATAACGCCCCTATTCTGGTCTGTATAATAGGGTTACAGTTGGCTTTTTGGAGTAGCAGGTAGATATTGCCAATTTTTGTCAGCCTATGATGTCTCTTTTTCTAACCATTTCATGAAGGTGAAACGTGCAAAGGTTATTCCGGATACTAGGTGAGAAAATATGTCGTCTCCATATAAACTTGTATTCATAATATCTCTTCCACCACTTTCGAGTGTATTGATATACGCACTCATTGAAAATTCCTCCACCAACTTTGCAAGGTTGCCGCTTATCACATGGGTGTTAAACAATCCTACATAGTCATCATTTCCTAAGGAGATTAATTGTACCTTGATATTATATTGGAATTTTTCATCCAGTGGTAAAGAGCTTAGATCAGCATGATTAGTAATAACGTATTTTGGTATAAGTTTTGAAAGATAATTTGCTTCTCTAACTGCAATCTGAGCTAAAGGCGGGTATAATTTACCATTCTCATCTTTCACCGCGGCTATATCGCCGATTGAAAATATGTTTGGATAGCGACCAATCTGACAGAATTCATTTAGAATTATTTTGCCATCTTTAGTTTTTTCAACTTCTGGACTTATTGGTATATCATAGCCTTTAATTCCTGCAGTCCAAATAATAAGAGATGAATGAATTTTTGATCCGCTATCACCAAGATAAATACTACTACCATCCCCATCATTTTCAACTCTAGTAACTCCAGAGCTTGTCATTATTCTTATTTCTTTTTCCTGTAATACTTCATTTACTTTCTTAACTAATCGTTCATCCCATCCTGAAAGGATAGTTGGCAGTGCTTCTGTAATTGTTATAGAAAGACTATCTGATTTTTTGCTCTCATTTACAAAATCCGATAGTGCTCCGCCAAGGCTCACACCTGTGGCTCCACCTCCCACAATTACAATATTATGCTTCTTATCTGATTTTATAAGAGCTCTCACCTTCTCATAGATCAATGACGCGTCGGAAATAGAGCGTAACGGTAAAGTATTTTCTCTAGCTCCTTTAATATCAAAATACTTTGTAGAAGCGCCTAAACATACAATAAGAAGATCATAGTTAATTTCAGTCGATTCTAAAGCAACCAGATTTTTATCTGGCATTATTTGTTTTATGATAGATCGAGTGAATTTTATATTCATCCGATCTACTAATGTTAGAATTGGAATTTTTACTTCATCTGCTGTTCTGAAGCCTGCCGCTACTAAATGAATCTCTTGAAGCAACTGATGATAAGGATTTCTATCAATGAGTATTACTTCGCCTGATTTCTCTGTTACATATCGAGCAATGTTGGTGGCTAAAAATATTCCCGCGTAGCCTGCTCCAAGTATAACTATTCTCTTCTTAGATGTGCTCATTCTGCAATCCTTCTATATCATTTCATCTATATACTAAAAAATAGTTGTTAATCTTAGATGAGCTAAATTGCCATCTATAGCCGATTAGTGTGGCAGACATTTTTAGTTCAAAGCTATACCCGATGATGTTTAAATCTTATCAGGGATATCCACTTTAGCAAATAAATATGGCAAATTCACTAACGGATGCAGACATGGAGATCCTTTCGTTAAGAGATAGCACACCATTGAAAATTTGGTATACAACTAAACCGATAAATTTGATACTATCCTCCCTGCAATTGAAAGAATAACAAGCTCCATTAGGATTTTAAATCTATAACTGCCAAATTCATAACTCGTACTAGTCCTGAGGATATTTCTTCTAATACTGTATTGCGTTTTGAGCATAAGAATTGAGTTATTCGAATACTACTATTTGTAGCATTGATTCTGCTAAACCTCGTCTGGAATAGAATCAAACAAAATAATGCTTTGTTATAATAGGACAAGCATTACAAAGTGAGAGGTCTGTTCTATGTGCTTTCAAACATCCAGTGATATTTTATGTATCTTATCATATCTATCGGTATAACATAACATAGAGTAGTTCTAAACGGCACAGTCTGTCCAGGAGCTAGTATCGATGGATCCAGAGCAGTGATAGAGCCCTTTAGTGTTGCATTTTATATATCTATCCTGGTATAAAATCAATAATCTGTTTTACCTAATCTTCGGGCCCAACAGTTAGTCAAATTTGATTTACACACCCTTGCTATTTTCGTTCAGGTAGTAAAATGGTTTATCACTTCGTCACTAAATTGATTACTTCTGTAGCTAGCTTCTAATAGCTATTTCAATATAGTTATCTTCTGATTACTTTTTTGGTCGAGTACACTTTATATAAGCTGTGCCATTGCTAGTTTTTAACGCTTTGCAATTATCAAATACATTGGTGGCCAAACATCTTTTTGCTTCGACGATGTAGTCGGCCAATTCTTGCCCATTAAAGATAATGAGAAAAAGCTATATCCTAGTGCTTCTTCTCCTAGAGGAACTGATTTGATGTCAGATGCTGTTACTTGTCATTTATTGCAACATGGTCGACACTATAGCGCAGTAAGTTATTACTTTAAGTTCTGTATCCAAATTATTCAAAACCATAACGAACGAGCTATTGCCATTGATATTTTGTCCTGGAATGAAAGCTTAAAATCGGACTGCCCCCACGGAAAGGGTTGCGAATATTTTTCAACAATAATCTTCATTACATTCTCCAAGTATTCTTTGATCGGGTTTTTTTCCTTTGTTGTAAAGGCACTCTCATCACTTTGATGCCAAGCACCATTAAATGAAATAGCATTTATTTCCCACATGTTCTGTGCTCTGCCAGCAGGATTATAACTTCCACCAAATTTTACGTATTTGGTCCAATTCGTGTTTGGATTTCTAAGAACCACAATCATCTGCTTCGCATGCAGCATTTCATATTTTTCCGAGCCGACTTCAGCATAGAACTGTCTCGTTTCAACTATAGGATTATTTCTTAGATAATAAGCATAGTATCTTGATACTTCTTCTATTATGTGGTTCTCTTGTTTTTTCGGAAAAATAACATGAATTCTTTTTTTGTTGTCACGGCTATTATAAATGTCATCAGAAGCAGTCACTTCTTTTCCAATTGGTCTTTTTCTTTGAATTGCGTAGTGAGAAGGCTTGTTAACTACTTTCAATAAATCAAAGGCCTTTGATTTAATTCGATTTAGCTTCGTATCTTCAATATCTCGATAGTATCGCATAAACAATCGATCTGCTGCAACAACAAGAGCTTTTGCAACTTTATGATCAGAGAAATATGGTGCCATTATATATATTTCATCAACATCTCGCCTTGTGAGCAAACTAACATAATCATGTTGCGCGTCTTGGATATAACCCGGGACATCCATGGATATTCTCATACTGACATTGCCGGCTCGCGAGGATTCTTTGATAAATAGTCTTTTTAATAGCTCTCTATCCATATTGTAAATAGGTAGTTGTTGTTCTTCATTCCTTTTTTGCTCGTCGTCAATATCGTCGTGTTTTTTCTGATTTGTTATGAGTAACAGTGCCATGGTTGTAAGGGTTGCAACAAATGGTCCTTGGACAAGGTCCATCTCATCATATAACGTGTTTCGAAATTGAGATTCAATCCCAATGCCTCCGTAGAAAGCTATTTCCCCATCGAATATCCATAACTTTATGTGGTTTGCTGCAAGGAAGTCAGTAGACAACGGATTCCAACTATCATTAACATATACATCAATGCCGGCCTTTCTCATCTGATAAATCATACTAATCGTGTTATGTTCAAAGTCTGTTAGACTGGAAGGAGGTTTTTGCATAAGAACCGAAACAAATCCATCAATTAACAGGTTTATGCACATACCGGGATTTTTTTTCTTTTTCTCTACAAGTCTATTGCTAACCTCTAAACCATAGCTATCTGCTTTAAAACCAAGCTCTATTCCAAGAATGCTTTCACAGGATTTACTGTCTATCCAGTCGTAAAAACCATTGGCTGATTTGTTCCAATTTTCCCCCGCTGGCCCACCGTTCATGAAAGGTAGAGTATTGTTCAGGTGGTTAAAATCAATGGATGTAAGCTCCGCAATGTCTTGTCTAAATATGCGGCTTTTTGAAGTTATCATATTAAGTCCCTTTTCAACAAACTCTTCTGGAGATAATTCTTTCCGAGTAAACGACAACCTAAGAAACCTAATCATATCACCTACCAATATCATGGCCCTTAATCTATCATTAAATTCTTCACCAATGGCTCTGACAACGTCATCATCGTAAAATTTTCGAACCGTTCCTTGCGATTTTCCTGACAGTTGCAGTTTTTCCGAAGTTGATCTGCTGCTTTTGTCAATGACTGCAGAATAAATATTGTTAAATAGGTCAAGATTTCGGTTTTTCTTAGCCAGGGATCTCTCTGGATTGTTTGGTTTTATGAATTCAGGATTGTTTATAGCCGCTTGAACGAACTTGGTCGAAATAGGCAACTTAAATTAATTGTATATTCTCATGTAGATAAACTTGATAATATTTTAGATATTACAAATTAACATAGTGTATTACAAATCATATCCGTAATTTAGTCATGCGACGTCCTTTCATTATAGGAAAAGAATCTAACGGTATTTTAAGACCTTGAAAGCTCAACCAGGAGTGCAAGAAGCTATGTAGAACGGTAGCCGAGAACCGCTCTCAATAAGAGCAGTTGAAGTCTGAGCATAGATGAAGTCCTTAAGAATTTTACAACATTATCATTTGACAATAACGAGAAGATAATTGCATCGAAGCAATTCCTTTTTAAAACAAAGGAAGGATATCTAGCAGACCATCTTAAGGCTTCACGAGCCCACTGCGGCAGAATAGGTGATATTTATAAAAACTATTTATCCGAAAAATACAACCTTCGTGAACTATTCCAATATTATCTTAAGCGTTTTGACTCAGCTTATGTTGAGCGAATGGAGGAGATAGTGCGTTTTTTGGAAAGCTCGTGTGACTTACTTTACCGACTTGTTGATATGGATCGATTTCGACAGGCATCATATATGTTAGAAGAATTCATCAGGGAAATTGAAGAACCAAAGCGTAAGCTGCATTAGAAATTCTCAAAACCATTGAGGTTACAAGCCGAATTTGTGGAAAAAAGTATTCTAAGTTACAAGACATCCTACTATAATATTATAATAGTTTTTTATGGTATGTGATTAGAGGGCGTTCGAGTATATACGGCAGGTAATGTATTCATTATATCAGATGTGATAACAAATTGTTCGGATCTGCAGGATTATAGCAAATTGTAAGGCATAAAAACCAAATCTTAGCTTACCAACCAATCACACCTAATCCAGACCACTACTTTTCTATAATTTTTTCCATGAATGATTTTTTCTATGCTATATTGGGCCTCAAATTTATGTCAAATATGATTCGCACACCCTTGAACTCATGGTAATGAACTCCAATGAGTAGGACATTCAATTAGCGGATCGATGCTCATAAATGGAGATTTTGAAAACATTAAAGCGTGGGCATGTTCTATCATTAGCAGGAACCTACTTTTAACACAGATATCGTTACTAATCCTTGTTGGGAGAAGTATATGCTTCAAATCCTTCAGGTTTTATTATATCAAATCGCTACCTGCCAAGCGCCTTAGGCGTGTGATGGTTGATGATTATTGTGGTGGTATTTGCTGCATCAAAAGAACTACCCAAGTATTGTGGAATGCCTTGACTGGCTGATATGTTACTAACATCTTTGTATTATTGTCTACTGTATCTATCATTGAACCTGATTTTCCATATATAGCATTCTTAAAACTATTCATAGTAGCGAAAGATTCTGCAGTTTTGCTTTTATTAATATCAGAATCTGCTATTTTTTGTCCATGGTAGCCTGCGTAAACTACTCTTTCACCTAATGGTAGCTTTAACGATTGAAGTTCTTTAGCAAGAGTATCAAAATCAATACTACCAGCCCATACTCCAGCAAGAGTAGAATTAACCTTTAGAGAATATACTGGTACAGCAATCACAGCTTCTCTGGGGTGAGAAGCAGCTGTAGCAATTATAACGTTTCCTAAATAAGTGTCATTTGTTTTAATCGCCTCTTGGAAATAATCTCTAAATGCATAATTGTTTTTGGTAAGAGTCTGTTGCGTAGAATAAGGCTCAAGAAAAAACATATCTCCATTCGGCATAATAAAATATATTTTGTATAAATCACTATTACTAGCTAGTATGTTCTTAGCCACCTGTCTTTTTTCCATATCTGCATATTGAGGTATTCCATGCAACGTGTTTAATGTTTGATTGAGTAGATGAGCATAAGGTACATTTCTTACTTGAGGTAATTTGCTTGTTATTTCTAAAATGGCTCCTGCTTTTTGAATATGGTTTTCAAGGTTCTTTGCCAAGAGATTCGTAAATAAAATCCTATTTTGTATAATCTTTGAATCATC
>DASQQB010000117.1:0-6293 GCA_035643635.1 Nitrososphaeraceae archaeon
AGATAGCAATCACAAATTGTGGCCTTTATTTCACTGACATTCAGCTGCTAGCAATCCGTGAGGGAGAAACACAATACAAATCTTGGCTTTTCATTCTTGCTCTGCATTTCATTATGTATTTATTGTTGTTGTTTTATCTGCGTAGAAATTAAATTTCTACTCCGTTACCAATTTTCACAACAAAAGCGCAACTCATTTCTGGCATAAAGCTTCCTTTTAGTAAAAGGCATCTATCTGAATACATATAATACTTACAATCCTTGCATTGATATCCTTCAGCACCATTGGCAATAGGATCACCCTCCTCATATTCCAATTTTCTTCCTGTTTTTTTTATATAATCCCACACGATATCGCCGGGCAACATTCCATCACCCCTAGGAGAAAAGAATTTTGAAATTCCTTTATCATTACTAATAAATCCTTCTACAATGTGACACTTGTTCTCATCAGGTAGGTTAAACTTGCATTTAACACACGTATTTTGTTTATCTTGATCTGACCTTTCATTTTCATTTGTGATATCTTTTTCCTCTTGTTCTGTGTATCGTGCCTGTTCCTTTGTCATTTTTTTGTGAGAGCCAAGTACATGATATAGTGCAACATCTTTTGACACTCTGTCTTTTTCTTCTTGTCCTCCTGTTGACTTGGCTATCACGGATTCTTCTACTCTAGCATTGTCCCGATTTACATCAGTAGATACCATAGCAGCCACCTGTACAGTATGCTATTTAGGTAAAACAAGTCAAATTGTGATTCTCAGTCGATAAAACAATTAACTATATCTATCAACTGCACTTATCTTTCATTACACTCAAACTACGCCTGTAATATCAGATTTGTATTATGGTACAACTAATACAAAGGTATTATGGTACAACTAATACAAAGCCGCATTTTTTACTTTACGGTTAAGACAGGACAATGAGCATATCTAACAACGTCCGATGCAACGCTGCCAAGCAACATACCTTTGAGTTTAGACCTACCCCTACTTCCAACTACAATTAAATCCATATGTTTATCTTTAGCATAATTCACAATAGCATCAGCAATTCTGCTAGAAGCGACAATCTCTGTTTTCATCCTTAAAATATTTTGCTTATCGCTTTCTTCATGTATCTTTTCTGTTATTTTAACAAGGGAGGATTGTGTCCGCTTTTTCATTTCGATGAGGTAACTTGGAAGGCTAGTACTCTGCAAATTAGTATTCGACGATCTGATGACATGAAGGATAATTAATTGGGCATCGTAATCTCTAGCAACTTTTATCGCATAATCTATCGCTCTAGCAGAAGAGGTAGATGTCCTTGATTCATCTATAGCTATGAGTATCTTCGAAAATGTTTTATTATTTTCAGTCAATGTATGTATCATTAGTTTCCATTTTATTTATCTTCATGGTTTAAAAAATCGATTCTTGGAGATATTTTTGATTTATTACGGGATATCTATTTATTTTTTGTTGATAAAGCTACAAATCCCGGATCTGAAAAACCTGCTACATAAAGAGGAATAAATTAATGTTCGTAGGGACGTCTGACAGTGTTATAAAGTAGCATGGATATCAACTTATCAAGGACAGAATCGATCGATTATGAGCCATTACGATTAAAAGTATTGATGAAAAGAAGGCAAGAGATGATTGCTATGACTCATCCTAAATAATGCATGATATTCAGGAAGAAGGGTCTTCCCTACCATTCCATAACTTCAATAATCTTATATATACGATATCGTTACACACATAATCGCTATGACCAGTGTTGCTAAAATAGTCGAAATAGTTGGTAGCTCGAGTAAGGGTTGGGAAGATGCTGTACAAGTCGCAGTAAATGAGGCTAAAAAGACAATACATGGGATACACGGAATAGAAGTAAAAGATATGACGGCAAAGGTAGATCCTAATGATGGGAGGATTATAGAGTATCGTACGTCAGTCAAACTTTCTTTTGGAGTAGAACACTCTGATAGTTAAGTAAAAAAAATAAAGCAACAGATAGCTGACTAATAAACTATTGTAGTAAGCATTCTTTGTAAATCGAGCCCCTGATAAAGAATAATCTTCTTCTTTTCGAATTTTAGGGGCGAGGTAAATTTATTCAATATTATCCGATTTATAGTCACCGATAACGATTATAAATATAGACTTATATTAGGATAACCTAAGTATGAAAGAAAAAAGGAATGATGTATTTCCAACATCAATAATATCTCGCAAATCTATCAGGATATTCATTGCTATAGATAGAGTATTATTGCTTATTGTAGCCTTTGTCATATCGTATCATTATGTTATGGGTATATCGGACGCTAATATAACGACATCTTCATCAGCTATACAAGAGAATCAATTTATTGAACATCCTAATCAGGAAATGTCAGTCAATAGTGATCTAGAACCAACAAAAATAATTTTCTATGTTCATATGTTATTAAATCAAACTATAGAAGAATACAAAAAAGAGAACTTTACTGGAGCTCAAGACTTGGCCACCAAAGCCTATATAGATAATTTTCGAGCTTATTGAAGCACCATTAGAAAAACACGATAAAATATTGAAGGAGAATACAGAGAAATTACTCAGGGAGCAGTTAAGACAATCTATAAAAGATAGATTACCGTTAAAAAATATTCAGCAGTTAGTTGGTAAAATAAATGACAATCTAGATAAAGCAACAAAATTATTATCATCCTCGACCTCATTTGTCTCCACAATACGAGTTGTCACATCTATCACCAGGGTTGCAAATAATGCTGCAATTACTCAAATTCCTACGCAGCTAACGGCATGGGATTCTTACAATATTAGTGAACCCATGGATGGAAAGTTCATGGTAAACCACCCCCACCATATTTAGTGAATCGCATAGCACCTTAGTCTAATCACGCAGAGTCAGAAGGCTCCTCGAAAATAGCTTTGATGTCATGTATCTTCTTAGGATTATCTGCCACACCTGGAAGTTGAATCACAATGTCTTTTATGACGTCTAACTGGCTTTTTACTGCAGCAGCAGCCACCCACAGAGTATCCACATTGGTATACAAGTCCTCTAACAATTCAGCATAAAGTGCAAAATTATCAGCTATTGACCTTTTGAGCTGATCTGGTTCTGAACTAGCAATGGATCTAAATTCTGTTTGTCGTTGTTGTATGATTTCTTTATTATGCTGAAATCCCCTTCTTAGTTTCACCAGTATGTTCTCATCCTCATTTCCATCCCCACCAATGGAACTATTCTTGCTCATTTTGTATGTATCCTGCAGGCCTCCTCTATATACTTACGGTGGATTCACCTGACAGGTAGTGAAGTATTCTCCACGCTATAACTAATGTAGAATGATTAGCATTAGAATTGGTTGCTAAACTTACTTTCTTGTCTGACATATTTCACATTCTTTGGTGCTGCTCTGAATGGTCTCTTTAATCGTACAAGAACAATGGCTTCTTTGTATTGATTCTGACTAATGGGTTAAAAAAACTTGCAGTTATCTTTTAATTAGCGACAAACTTGTTAAGCAAAGAGCTACCGATCTTTAATATATAGAGAAGTTTAAGTCATAACATTCTAAGTTAGGTTAAGTCGTTAACAAAATTAAATCATTCTCTATAATAGTTCGAATTAATATGTGAGCTGATTCTATGAATACATTAAGCTATTGACTCTGCACTTGACTGATCAAGTTTAAAAAAAACACCCTCACACTAGCCGAACTTGGTTCCTAATGCATCCATCTTTTTTTATTCAGATATGTTGGCTATCCCGAATACAAAATTTTCGTAGATGGTTATAATGTCTATATACATTTAATTGGATATATCGTATTGCTTAATCCTACTTGAGAAACAATAGTGTAAAAAAAGATAAACCCAATATTTCTTCAAAACAAGATCCCAAAAAAAGTAAACTAGTCAGAGGAAAAGAGTTTGGTCAGTTAGAAGAATTAGGTATGAAGCTTGATACGTTGATAGATTTGTTGTCTGAGAAGGGAATTATAACTAAGAAACAATTTGATAATAATGTAATGATGCGTATCCATGAAAATTCTAAAGCTAGAAGTTTTGAAGATTTTGAAGAAGAAATATAGATTGAAAAATAATGCCTAAAAATTTGGCAATCACAGCCTTCAATGATATTATCGGTTTCGTAAGGGTTGTACAATTTTCATATCAGCCCCACCACTCAAAAGAGGTACATGATGCGGGGTATGTTTCTTTCTCCATTGCCTTCATGCTTGTGTCTACATCATGCTCTTCAAATTAACATTTTATGTGTTAGTCGTCTGATGTTTGACATGCCATTCTGATAACAAGCCGAAAAGTTGATTGAATTATGAGTATAAAGACATTAAATTATTTAGAGTATCCAGTTGAAATGATATTGACATGTATGATTCGTTATAGAAATGCGTACAGATTTATTAAACAAGAATTTTGTGATGATATATCTTCTAGTTGTGACATCTCTCTAGTAATAAATGGAAATTCTGCTATAAGATGTCCAGAATCTTTCTCGTATTATAACAATGCGTTACTCTACCTTAAATTATTCTTTTATGATGTAAAGGTATAATCAAGTTTAGTTATCAAGTCTACTGTTTTTCTTCAACAAGAGACACAGACAGATATTACTATGTAAGTATGATGGAATTACATCTTTATTTGCCATCTTGTTAGCCTCAGATTCAGAGACACATTTTTTCCAAATACCATTATCGTATTGATAAAACTCTTTTTTAATTATGGAAAATTCAGATATTAAACTTGCAAGTGACGTCTGATTGTAAATACGGTATTCTCTCTTTTGCATAGTCGTGCCGTATGGCAAAGTTAGAATAAGAGTGCCGCCTTTTTTTAGTACGCGATAAATCTCTGAGATCATTTTTACATCTCCCTGGTCATCTTCATCATGTATATCATAAGCCTCAGATAGAACTCCAATGTGTTCAACAGTACTTATGCATATTACTTGGTCAAAAACCTCATCACAAAATCCTAGTTTTCTAGAATCCATCCTATAGAATGTGAAAAAGGATATGCCTTCGATATCGTGTAATCGATTAATATCAATACCTATTACACGCCACATAGCATCACCAAATTTTGCAACTGCTTTTACGAGAGTGGATTGGGCTGAGCCGATATCAAGAATTGTAGCTCGGAGATTTGTCGAAATCAAATTTCTTTCAAGGAATGGATATTCTATGAGTCTTTCAGTGCAAACGCCAGCAAGCAGACTGTCAATATTTAATCTATTCGTTAGTTGGGAATCAGTATATATTGAATAAATTGGAACACTAAGACCCGTCCTTTCACTTCTGCGATGGTCTATAACATAGATTTTCTTTTCCTTTTCAAGCTTGGCAATTGCGCCTAGAATTTCTGACATTCTAACATCATTTAATTTTCTGTAGATAGTATATTGATCAGCAGGAGATTTGCGTAAAATAGAAATAAGCTTATCTTCTGGAGTCAAATGTTTAAATGATAACCAAAAATATAAGAATACATATTTTAAATCTACTGTGACTAAGCATATCTTCCCAGCAAGGTCAGGATCAAGGTCAGGATCTGTAGAATATTACATTCTTGGATCGTGCTTCTATGTATCTTTTGTAATTTATATAAATTGAGGTTTTAACTCAATTATCGCGTATGCCCAATAGGGCGCAAATTTTCATTATAAGTGGTGTGTTTAATTATTTTTTTAAAAAGCACTCTTCATAGAGAAAAACTCGCTAGTTAAATATGTACTATCTAACCGCCAAGACGGAACACTGTGCATGTGTAACAATTTTATCGGCCACACTTCCCAAAAGATATTTTTGAAGTCCAGTCATACCTATTGTACCGACCAAAATGAGGTCCACATTCTTATTTTTAGCGTAGTCAATTATCGTGTCGGCTATAGAATGCGACTTAACTACTATTTCGGTATCTATCTCTATACCAATCGACTTGGCTGATCCCTTGGTTTCATTGAGTAAGTTTTCAGCTTCTTTTCTTTGAGAAGTTTCATAATTCCTCAAAACGAAATCTTCGAGTCCGCTAGGAGGAGACGTTTCGATTACATGAATCGCTATAAGTCTGGCTTGCAACGCTTTTGCCAAAGTTGCTCCATAAACTGCGACCTTATACTTGGATGGAGACCTGTCTATTGCCATAAGGATCTTCTCAGTCCTTAGTTGTGGAGTGCTACCCTTATTTTCCATTTTCATTCAATCCGTTATCATGGATAGACATGTTTATCCACCTTTACTTTTGGCTTGCCTCACATCAATAGGCTTGACC
>DASQQB010000118.1:0-18491 GCA_035643635.1 Nitrososphaeraceae archaeon
ATAGCAGTTCCTGATAGTAAAGTACGGTTTTTCTTACCGTATCGTTCTTTTGTGGTCATTGCTACCTACTAAAGACAGAAGAATATATAACTATTTGCTCGTATAAACAAACAAGGGAATTAAGACGGAACTACAGAGCGAAATTCTCTAGATATTTATTCTAGAACATTCCATGTTAATGAGGACTCGTTAATCTGCATTATATCAAGATGCGGATTCTATGCATTACTAATGCCCAATGGTAATGCCGACTTAATCACATTTTTACCTCGATGATATATATTAGTAAGATGCTATTCTAGCCTTTCAACAAAAAACTGTCACGTGATTACGATAAGACTACAATCTGTTTATTAGACGGCATATTATAGAGCTGATCCTTCAAACCGTACTATTGAATAGTGCCAAAAGCTAGCGTATGCTGATTATTTCCTGTCCATGAGTGTCCATGAGATCTATGTTTACTCCATATATTTGATGTTGAACCAGATCAGCTATATGATTAAGGCGAGCAGTTAGGATGCATGCATCCAATCATTATATATTACCTGTACCAAGAGAAGCCCTTCGTAGTATAGATAGAAACTCTTCTCCTACACATGTGGCTAACCTCAGAAATGCAATCGATCTGATAGTTCCCATCAACACTCCGGTACTTTCTGCAGCAGATGGCAGAGTGACCTTTGTAAGAGATGATTCCAAGATAGGAGGCCCCTTTCCCGCTTACATAGGTTATACCAATTTCATTGTGATCAAGCACGCGCATGACGAATATACCAGATACGACCATTTATCACACCGTAGTTCTAAAGTATCGATAGGACAGCAAGTATGTAAAGGCGAACAGATAGCTAACGTAGGCGTCACTGGTTACAGCTTCATCCCTCATTTGCATTTTCAGGTATTTGTATTTACTGGAACTAATATCTGGACTGATTTTGATACTCTAGAAGTCCAATTTTAATATAGCACTTTAATCAATTTTCCTTATCATATTTCCTCTTGTCGCTCACAGATAGATTATGTCAAAAAATTTGTAAACAAGAAACAAATTAAATTTTACAATGACTGGGATAATTGTTTGGATATTTGCCTATTACCGACGGATTATTTTGCATAGCATTCTCTAACTTAAAGTTCATTTAGTTCAATCGCTGGATCATTTCCTTCAGTCGCTAATCGCTATTTTTAACGGTGCCTTTGGCTGTTTCGTTATAGAATCAAAAAATCTGCTTGTTAGAACATAACAAAATAAATAGATTAACAAGTTTTAATAGTACATATCTGATCTATATGGATACCCATCTACAAATGGCTGCAGTGACAATCAATGGTAATAACGAAAAAGCAAAAATCGTCCTCGCAGAAGCCTTCCATTAGGCCTTATTTTGGCAAATACGATACTCTTCTCAAATATACTATTGTGCCATCTATTCCACTCTCGGTAATTGCAATTTTATCCTTAAATCCGACACTCTGGGTATCTTCTGAAATTCATCATTTCTATGTAGAGTTATTCGCAGTTATATTAGCTGCAATATTATCATTCTATTACATAGCACGAGCCCGTACCTTGAATGATACATTCAGCTTGTTTATCGGAATAGGTTTCTTAGCAAATGCGTTAATTGATCTGTTACATGTCATCGTCTCCTATATTTTTATGAATGATTTCCTTTTTCTGAAATACTTTATACCTCAAACATGGTTTGTAGGGAGAATGTTTCTGAGTATTATGTTTGTAATAGCAATCGCAGGGTACCCGTCACTATCAAGGAAACCAGGAAAAGCTGCTTTAGCTGTTTCAAACACACAAAAAGACGAACAGATATCAAATACAGCTTCAAGCTATCCTTCCTCTTTTTCAGAGGATGCAAAGGACTCTTTTAACCAGAAGAAAATACCGGACGTTCTCATAGCATCTTTAATACTCCTAAGTATTATCGCCGCCGCTGCCGCTGTTAGCTCACTCTACATTGTTTTCCCTGGTTCGGTAATGGATAACTTTCCAATAGTCAGACCGTATGAGATCCCAGGGCTTGTGTTATTCTTATTAGCTTTATTTTACTTCTACAAGAATCAATTATATAAAAAAAGCGATGTATTTTATAAAGGAATATTGGGTTCCCTCGTTATAGATATTTTTGGGCAAATTATAATGTCCTATTCTACTACTTCTTTTGACACCGCGCATAATGTAGCTCACGTTTTAAAGGATACTGGATATTTTGTGAATATTATTGGCCTAGCACTTTCCAGTATTCAATATAATGCAAAATTAAAGCAAGCCAATAATGATCTACTTCAAAGAGAAGAAATAATACATTCTCAATATGAGAAGCTAAAAGAAACAGATAGAATGAAGGAGGAGTTTATTAACGTCGCGGCTCACGAATTGAGAACCCCTATTCAACCTATACTAGGTTTATCTGAAATCATGCGACCCGATCTAAAAGGTCAGCAGCTCGAATACGTAGATGTCATCGTAAGAAATGCCAAGAGGCTACAATGGCTTACGGATAATATATTAGATGTTACGAAAATAGAGAGTCACAAGTTACTTTTAAATAAAGAATTACTTAACCTAAACGATTTAGTCCTAAATTGCATCAATGACCTAACAGTAAATAATAACTATCATAATAACGAAAGGTTGAAAATCCTATATGAGCCTAAGAATATTTTTGTTCCCGCAGACAGAGCTAGGATCTCTCAGGTTGTTTCCAATCTTTTATCAAATGCTCTGAAATTCACCACAGAAGGAAGCATAACGGTGCTATTTACTTTAAATGATACGGAGGTTATGATTAGTGTGAAGGATACTGGCCAAGGAATACAACCAGAAATATTGCCTAAACTATTTACAAAGTTTGCTTCCAAATCTTTTTCTGGCACTGGACTGGGATTATTCATATCCAAAAGTATCATTGAAGCCCATGGTGGTAAGATATGGGGTAATAACAACGCTAATGGCAGGGGTTCTACATTTCATTTTAGTCTTCCACTGAACCGCAATATTCACAAGTTAAATTCCGCCGATCGCACTATCGGCGCTCCTACATCCATTAAATGGAAATAACCCACAATCTCACAATTATCTCTGAGATATTGATTTAAAAAACTAAAAAAGGCCTTTGTACCTCCAATCTCATATCTAATCTATAGCGTTTATGATATGTTTATTTAGAACATAGATACTAAACATCTTGGAATATCTACGACGAATGAAAAGACCAGAATACTACATGGTATTGAGACGATAAATGGATTACTCGATATCTTTTCTAACGCGGTGAGTACAATAAACGTTTGCGGTAACTCCAAATTCCCGCACAAGTTCCTTTCGTATAAAACGGTAGAGGAAATGATAAGATTCGTATCTCAGAAACGCGATATTAGACTAAGATTTGTTTTCGAAATCACAACTGAAAATCTAACTTATTGCAAACAATTAATAAAAATAGTCGAACTTCGACATATAGATGAGATTGAGGCTAATTTTGCAATAAATGACTCTGAGTATTTGGGCTCTATCACATTGAATGATCCTCAACAGGCAATCTATAGTAATATAAAGGAAGTCGTCGAACAACAACAATCCATATTTGAGGCTGTTTGGAAAAAGACAATTCCAGCACAGGAAAAAATACGTGAGTTAGAACAGGGTCTAGAAGCCCAGTTTCTTGAAGTTATTACAGATAGCAAAAAAGCAACAGACGTCTACATTGAGCTTTCTAAATCAATCCAAAATGAAGCCCTAGTACTTTTCGCTAACAACAAAGCTATACTAAGAGCAGACAAATTGGGAGTGCTAAATCATTTGATGGAAGCCTCTGTGAAGAAAGGAGCCCAAATAAAAATAATTTTCCCAATCTCGGAGATCAATAGTCACGTAGTAAAGGATATCACCGAGAAGGCCCCTGACATCAAGATCCTGAATGGCGGAAGTTCTCATTCGGGTTTATTTATAGTGGACAACAAAAAATTGCTCAGATTTGAACTTAGAGAACCAGAAGCAGAAAACTTTAGTGAGGCAATTAGTTTTGTATCATATTCAAATAGTAAAGTGAATGTCTATTCTTCAAGATCATTTTTCGAATTACTTTGGAATGAATACACCCGTTTTGACGCCCTGAAAAAGTCAGACAAAATGAAAGATGAATTTATCAATATTGCAGCTCATGAATTGAGAACACCTATACAACCCATCCTAGGACTATCTCAGATTCTATATTCTAAAATAATGGACAAAGAACAACGTGAACTTGTCGAAGTTATTCTAAGAAATGCTAAAAGATTACAAAGGCTTACTGAGGATATTTTGGATGTCACAAAGATAGAAAGTCAGGCGATGGTGCTCAAAAAGAAAGAGTTTAATTTAAACGAGATAATAACCACATCGATACAAGATATCACAAATGAAATCCAGCAAAATAATCCAGGAGGGTTAAAAGTATTATATTTTCCTAAACAAGACATCTATGTTGAAGCGGATAGAACTCGAATAGCACAAGTAATCTGGAATCTATTAAGTAACGCTGCTAAATTCACTAAGGAAGGATATATAGCAGTTTCTGTAAGCAAGAAACAAGAAGGACCAGAGCAACAAAATAAAGGAGGTAACGGTTATGTTACCATAAGTGTTAAAGATACAGGTTGCGGAATAGATTCAGAAATATTGCCTAAACTATTTACAAAGTTTGCTTCCAAATCTTTTTCTGGCACTGGGCTAGGACTATATATTTCGAGATCAATCGTCGAGGCTCATGGTGGTAAGATATGGGCTGTCAATAATAAGGATGAATATACCGGCGAAGAAGGAGGAGCTACGTTTACATTTACGATGCCGATAATAACTAAAAGTGAGCAGAGCGAACTAACACAATTAGGTTTGAAGAGAATGGATGGATAGATTGATCTCAAATAAGGAAAGAAAACCAAGGATTTTGATTGTTGACGATGAACAGGATATCAATACTACGCTGAAAATACTTTTGAGTCTAAACGGATTCGAAGTAGACAATTATTCTGATCCAGTGATGGCATTAAAACATTTCAAATCAAACATTTATGACTTACTGATTTTGGATCTAAAAATGCCTAAACTAAATGGTTTTCAACTGTACGAAGAAATTAAAAAAATAGATGCCAACGTGAAAGCCTGCTTTCTGACGGCTGGGGAAATATATTCAGACGCGTCCAAAGATATGAATTGCGATCCGAGCTGTTTTATCCGTAAGCCAGTTGAAAATGATGAACTCATACGGAGAATAAATGCAATGGTATCTCGCTAACTTTACCCGATACTAACATGAATGGGAAAGATCCTTGGTCGATTGCACTATGATGCTGGCGTCATTGATTTGTAATTATATCGGATGATGATCGCTTATCAAGTTTATCAAGTTGCATCCCTAATTAATTGATTGTCTTCTCCTTTGCAAGTTACAATTTATATGCTACGGTTCCTTTGTTAGCCGATTATCTAAATCCGCTAGAAGAATGAAAGACAAAAAGTTAACCTACTATATTTTTGTTCTATATATTACAGATAAAATAATACAATATGAATCGTGTAGACAAAAATCATTTCGCTATTGATCATCACCACGTTGGAAAACAAGTCCTGTCCATGCCGTTAAATAGCTTGTAGCATTATATGAAATCAATAATGAGTAACGATAAAGACACGGGAGAAAAATCAGATGAATCTACTAGCAACGTCGGCGCATCATATACATGTGAAAAATGCGGCAAAACCTTTAGTTCTCGTCAAGAACTTAAAGAACACGTTCACTGATTATATTGAAATGCCATCAGAGAGAGACCAAGAAAATCAAAACAAAACTAAAAAGGATGAAAGTGTGAAGAAGAAGAACAATGAAAAGCAGGAAGACGAGGAACTGGAATCCTTAGAGGTAGAATCCACAGGAGGAGGAATGGGTGCTGGAGGAGGTGGCTAAACCACTCTGATTTTTTTTAGTTATTTATAGTTTATATTGGTGATCTAATGTAAGCAAGTATTTATCATACAAGATTAAATAGACCTATTTTAAACCCGCTAACCTTAGTATCCAGACATAAAAGACGAGATTATACTAACATTAGAAGCTATTTGGCTAGATAGCTCTTATACTTATAGATCATCATCTGAATTATGTCAGAGAATTATTCATGAAGTCCTTGCACTTGAATATATAACTGTACTTCTAAAGACCTGCGATTGACTAGAAATAATGATTCCACAGCGTAATTTGTTTAAATAAGTAAATTCTTTCATTTGTTTACTTTGTCGATATAGTCTGCAATCCTTCTATCCAATATATTGTAGTACGTATCACTTATTGTACCTCTTTTGAACAGTTGTGTGATCTCTCGTCTGGTACCATCAAGATGAGTTAAGCACAGCTGCTTATCCATTATGTGCAATCTATCGAATGTATTATCTATTTTGTTCATGTATCTGCTGAAGTATTTTCGTTGTCTTCTTCTAAACAACCATCCTACCATTATAGTCAATACCGATATAGGTCCCAAGATTATTGCCAAGTATTGCTCAAATGAAAGAGCTTCTTTGAAATTGGCAGTCAGAGATCCATATTGGGTTAGGTTGAGGATTATAGGATTGCTATCACTATATATAAAATTAGACCAAGACCAGGAGCTGAATTTGAAGCCATGTTCAGGATTGGCGTAGCAAGTTAGCTTCGTTCCATTACTAAGCATCGTATAGTTGTTTGTTGGTATCTGATGATTGTTACAATCTATAGTACCTGAATTAGGGGGATTGACATTAAATATTATTTTTACTACTACGTTATCTTTGTTTCCATCTATTACTGAAACCGTGTCTGAACCTGTATTCGTAACATAAACGGTATTATCTACAGTATTGATTGCTACCAAACTGGCAATGAGAGGAAACTTTACCAAGATAGGCATACTAAAAACAGGATCCCCAATCTTGTAAGAACCCCGCAGACTTGGATTTACAGTTATATTTTTAATTATCTTGTTATCTTTTCCATCTATTACTGAAACTGTGTCTGAAGCATAGTTTGTTACATATATTATATTAGTAAGCGTATTAACGGCTACGCCTACTGGATTTTCTCCAGCTGTGACATTAGATACTATCTTGTTATCTTTTCCATCTATTACTGAAACCGTGTTGGAACCTATGTTTGTTACATATATCTTGTTAGTAAGCGGGTTAACTGCTATACTATATGGTGCCTTGTTTACGGCTATGGTATTGGTTACCTTGTTAGTTATTCCATCTATGACAGATACCGTACCTGAATTTATGTTAGTTACATATATCCAGTTAGCAGTCGGATTGACTGCTATACCAACTGGCGAATTTCCGACCGTCACATTGTGCAACTTTGAATTTGTAGAACCATCTATGATAGAAACTGTGTCCGAACCTCTGTTAGTAACATAGACTCTATTTGTAAAGGGATTGGTAGCAACTGCGTACGGAAAGTTACCCACAGTTATAGTATCCTCTTTAGAGACCGTAACTCCGTTTATGACAGAAACTGTGTTAGAAAATTCATTTGTAACATAGACCTTCCTTGTGACTGGGTTTACAGCTACTCCGATAGGATAGCTGTCTACTGTCAGTCCTGGCTGATTTGAGTGATCTGTTTCTACAAATGACGATGAATTATCAATGGCGTTAGCATAATTTATCGTAATCAGTTGCTGTGGTCGGCCATCAGCAAAAGTCCATGACTTTATTATCACTAGATAATTAAAAATAACTTTTGAATAATGCACAATCAAATAAAAGCTCTTGAATACTGATTCTCGAAAAAGCTGCCAGTATGATGTGGCGATTATAATTATTGCTAATGACGATACAGCCAATACAACTATTAGCAATAATGAAAGGATGCTTCTTATGGGCGTCTCTTTATTGAATACGGACAATGCATCTAAACAAAAATAACAAAAATATGATAGTTTAAAAAGAGATCGTTATGCCATATCTTGATCTTTCATGTCAAGGATAACAATATTTGTTTATGTGCAGGTATCATTTTTGTGGTGATTATTCTAAACTAATCTGAGTATTGCAAGTCAAATTCTCATAGGCAAAATATAAATTGCCTAGGTGCTTCAATTCTGGTAGGCAATTTGTTCAGAGACAATAGGTTATCGATTGTTTCATTATCAATAATAATAATTATCTTGTTCGCAGGAAGCCTCGTCGGTTTTAACTCCTTGGCTTTTTCTTTTAATTTGCATACAACAGATTATGCTAATCAGTTGCAACATAGAATCAGCTTGGATGACGCTAAAATCGAGTTAGTAGACGATGGAAATAATACCTTTAGTGATTTAAGCAGGAATTTAACTGCATCTGATGGTAATAATAACAATAACCCATCAAATGATACAAATATCCCATGATACGAATATTATTAGATCTTTACCAATAGGCTTGCTTGTTATGAGAATGTCTAAATCTATAGATTACATCATCCAGTTTACATTAGATTAAGAATCAAATAATCTACTAAGAAATTGTTTAGTAGTACAACAACTATCAAAATCGTAAACCTGTTATATGGCTGTTATATCCATCGGTAGAGATCACCAGTTTTTACCATGCTTATTATAGTATTTATTAATACGAAGATCTGATTTGAAGGTTATATTCCTATGATAGTGGATGAATTGCATCATTATACACTTCTAGTGTCTACGAACCAATGAGACTTTCATAAACGCGGATGATATAGCATCCTATACAACTGTAAAGAGAATTTATCGGTAGATCTGCTAATTAATAATTGTACTTGAGTCAAACACTCATGTTTGACTATCGGTTCGGTAGATATTCTCTTATTTTCCACCCAATCCTGGGATCTTGTTAAGTCCTGGAACTTTGTTAAGTGCAGGTCCTATCACAGGGATTTTACTAGCCATGCTTCCTCCTGCGGTGTTATTAGTTTGATTGCTCGCTTTTGTCGTGTTACCACTGCTGTTAGTAGTAGTAGAAGTGGTATTGGTTGAGTATGTCTGTGCGTATGCTGATCCAATTACTGCAAAAATAATTCCGAACGAAACAACTATCAGAGATACTGCAATTATAGATCTTGTTGTTTGCATCATGATATACTCTATTTTAATATAACATCTTATTATAGTTTATTATTGTTACTTCTGTCATATTATCGTTTGAATCATGTTTGTGTACGCGTAGTTTGATAATGACATTTTACTATAGATATTGTAGCTATCTGTTTTGGCCATATAGTATAATACACCGTCCACACCTTTTACAATAATTGATTCTGTATCATTCTCTCCATCTTTTGTAATATAATAATAGTCGACAAATATTGTTTTGACGTTTACTAGTAATGGAGTGCATATTTTTTCAAGATCTTGTTTTAATTTAGAGTCCTCTTCTTCTAGCTGTTGCTTTTTCTTTTTTAAGAATAGTGAATTGCTCGTCTCTATCTTTCAATTTGTGGATATAGCCTGAATTATCAATAATTACTCCATATGTATAAGCTCGGCTTACCCATTGTCAAGAATTACTTAATGTAAAATTAGTAACATCTCCAGGTGGAGAAAAACTGTCATCTGCGAAACAGAATTAGAGAAATAAGGGTTAGTTATAAGCAGGCAAAGTTGGGGGAGGCCAGAGCATGATAAGAGTAGAGATAAAACAAAGAATGACTACAGTCGCATTAATCACTATGATTAATACCATTTCGGTAGTTATAGTAAGTGTTAAATTAAATATTTCACTTTGATATCTACTAAGATGGAAATCAAGGAGATAAGCGATTGGCAAGGTGTAGTGAATAAGCCTGTTTATACCTTAGACGGAAAGCAGGTAGGAATTGTGTCGTCAGTCCAGGCCGAAAAAATTGTAGTTACTTATGGTCCAATTACCCCAAACAAGTACCTGATACCAAAATCATCTATAAAAGAATTCAAGGACGGCATAGTGTACTTAGTTGAGAGGGAGGAATTCGTGGAAAAGAACTATCAATTTGAATGAAATGGTAGAACTGTTAAATCGTATATTTGACATTTAGTGTTGACATGTCAGATCAGAGTAAAGATACTGGTTCGCAATCAGATAGGACGCAGTCCTTGGCGTCAGAAAAGTTACTGACAGATTACAACAACTTTCTTAAGGATATGCAAAGGAATTTCCCAAGGGTTGACCAACGACTACTGATAGACATTTTCTATTTTCAAGATACTTATAAAGACTGGGAGGGCAGCGTGTTATTAAAGTTGGTCTATCCCAAAAACAAAGTAGACATAAACAGCAAAAAAGAATGGATATATAGCAAATACCAGAGGGTTCCGTCTATCGAGGAAGAAAGGACATTGAGATTTAAAGCAATACGGATGTCTGCTCAAGAATTGGAACGTCTGTTACTTGAGGATCCTGAAATCGAATACATTACAGGTTCAGCAACGTTGACTCCGTCCGACGCCTATTCGGGTTAGAAGACTGGTGCATAACAATTAGCATAAATTAAGAACGGAGATACAAGTATGCATTTTCACACTATTGTTTTGAGACATTGGTCGTTTAGTCGATCAGTAGCGTAAACCCCGATTTGAAGGTCACCTTCTGTCTTATCATACGTCTTACCTAAATAATATTAATTACGTAACAAGTCGGTGGCTTTTAATTGGTAAGTTTATTGTGCGAGCGTGCTGGTCTTGATGAGAGAGTACGATTAATTCCGTCCATATCCGTGTTTTATCATTATCTCTTTTACTTCATTATCATCAACTTGATTAAAGTTTTCGTAAAATTGCCCAACAGAGTAAAACGGTTCTGGAGTGGAGAGGATTATCAGCTTCTTTGCGATTTGGTTGAGCTTGTCTATACTATCGCCCTGAGGTGCTACTGGTACAGCTATGACAATATTTTTGCAATTTAATTTTACCTTTAACCACTGTGCTGCAGAGGTTATCGTTGCACCAGTGGCTACTCCATCGTCAACTAAGATAACGAGTTTGTCTTCTATATTTTTTTCATAATCTGTCGTGCCCTTGAATATCATTAATCTACGTGTTATTTCCTCTGTTTGCTCTATCGTTTGCTCAGAAATATACGATTCATTAATGTTCAACCTATTGATGATATCTTTGTTGGGGAAAAAACTTCCATCAGGCATTACAGCACCTATAGCGAGTTCTTTGTTATAGGGTGCGCCTACCTTTCTAGATACTATGATATCAAGTTTGATACCAAGTTTTGTCGATAAAATATCTCCAATAATTACTCCTCCACGTGGAATAGACAAAATGAGCTTATCAGAATGTAGGCTAGATTTACTTTCAAGTCTTATTTGTCTATCACTTGCTGCAATTTGTGAATCACGACTTAACCACTCCCTTAGTTTCTCGGCAAGTCGTTCAGCCGCATCTGCTCTATCTCGAAATAACATATTGTACAATACTGTCCTGTTTACTCATTTATCTATAATATGTCTCTGTAAAATCGAACATCATCCGTGATATTGATTATATACTATGTTAGAAGATTTTTCGGTACTATACATTTTTAGAAGTTGAGCAAACAAAATTTACATAGGTTGATAAATGTGCCCAGATGAAGACGAAGGACTGTCCACCGATTATGTATACAGTTGAATATAAAATAGCAGAAGATACAACGTTTAACTAGTCTTCTCTCTCATCAACCATTCTTCTGTCCAATAGTTTCAAACTATTTGCCGCAAACTCTGATCAGTAATCAATATAGCAGAACCAACTTGAATAGTGGTTAAACGATCCCTACTGTTAGTATAGACTAGGGAGATTAGATAGTATCTTCGTCTAGAAGTACATTCTATCTAGAGCATTAAAGATGTCCTCACTGGATAGCTGCAGAGTAATATTCATTTTGTCGATAATCATTACGAGGAAATATTGTACTGTCAGGTAATGATACACAAAGGAAACTCTGCCTATCTTGAGTATTTTTGATAACTAAGGCTATCTGAGTAAGATTCAGCTTCAGCATAGTTATAAATGATTTATCACTATTATCATACTGGAAATAATTTTATTAATGCAAATATACACTTGCGAGTTACACTATCTGTGAGTCAAACACGTATCCCAAAAATTCGCTGCTTCGATTATCATTTGGCATCTTCATGTTAATAACGATCAGTATTCTAGAACATTCGATTGGGTACGTCAACGCTGAGGGAACAAACTCCGATAATGACGGCTTAAATTCGGTCGACCAGAAAGTATGTAATGATAGTGAACATAATTTAGTATGTAAAGAATTGCAGCCAAAGATCTCTATAATATCTGCTAGCTCTTCAAACGATACTAATATATCGCCAGACAACGCAGAATTCGATAAAAAACATACGGAACCGTTTATTCTGCCATTTCCGTAAGATACAAGAATACGATTATCAAGCGAAACCTTATTTTCCCCATCCTAGAGTACTCTTTGTCGATAGCTAGAGGATTATTGAAATCATGTAAGTATTTCAATTGGAAAATCAGTACAATCAATTGAAATAATAATACTTGGATGCTAGTTCATATGTATTATTATCGATGTAGTTCAAATGTTCATAGCTAATCAATTTTGTATCATTACTTATTGGCCTATCCAATTTCTGTCAACCAAAGAGATATCGAATTTAATGGATTAGGATGTACTTTATCAGGCCAAGAAATTGTGTCATTAAATAATAATATAAAATTTAAAAATAGCGGAGATTGTGGTAGTTTTTAAGCAAGGTAATGAATCCAATGGTCTTAGATCGGATGTCACAACAGGAACTACAATATTATTAATATCATATTGAGGGTTAGAAGCGGTAGATCGAAAATATCAACAAGATTCATAATTAGAAATCAAGAAGAATACATTCAAGGGGTTGCTAGTAATTCTCGCAGACAAACCTATTTACCGATTTATATATCTTGAAATAAGGAAAGCAAGATCACAATGGTACAGCTCTTTGTGTAGCCATAACCCTAAGCTTATCTAACCTATAACACCTGTTCAAGCGTCTAAGAGTCCAAATAGATTTTGGTATATTAGCGCGTAAAAGATCATTATACTAGATTATCTTTGAACTATACAATATTTAATCATAAATTTAAGCCTGAGAATTACAAAGCTTCCGGGTGTTCTTTCCTATAGTGGGATGTCACCTCCTCGGCACTTGAAAATGCTTTACCGCACTCGCCGCATCTGTTATTTCTATTATCTTTCTTAGACTGGTTATCTTGGTAATCTCTCAGACTCGACTTTTCATCCTCTCTCACAGTCGGTGCGAAATCGTTGTTTGATTTATCATCATTTAACATGTTTCCTATTATACTAATATAGCTTTTATAGTTATAGAAAATGTATCATATTAATTCAATTTTGTCTCCCTTTCTTAAGAACGAATGTCGATGTCAAGAAGATTGGCAGTTATTAGAGGAATGAAGTCATCTACTTATAGATCAGATTTAGTATTAGTCTCATTAATCGATTAATAGAAAAAAGGGCAATTATAAACAACTATAGGCATTCTAAAAAGATAATATCTCTCAGTCATTCAGTATAGAATTACTGAGAAATGAAAAATAAAGCCAAAAATGAGGATAGTAACGAGCCTACAAAGGTGAATACAAAAAACTTAACAAATCGACGCGCTCCACGTGAGAATCATACAGCACATGAATCAATAAACCAAGCAGAGTCAAATGATGTTGTGGCAACAAAAATCAGCAGATTTGCCAGAGGATTTATTATTCCTGAGAATTCGACGAAAAAAGAGAAAGACATTAGCAAATCAAAGTTAAAGAAAGGATAAAACTATAGTGTTTGAATATATTATCGAGAAGTTGCATGGAGTTTGAAATTGGAATGTTATTATTGCTGGCGTTATCCAGCACACTACCACTGGCTGATCTCGCTAGTAAGGCAAGCTCCTCAAGATACATCGGTACTCTTAGTGCCATATCTGTAACTGGTCTTGGCACGTCTGTTGTTGGTATGGACTCTGCTATGATATTCCCTTAAATTCACGGATACTGATTGTCTAGGAAAAGGTTGATACCTCTAATTTTAACTTCATCCATTGTACATATACCTTGAATCCCCAAAACATATGAGCTATTGAACATAGTATTACTAGCAAAGTTTAGTGGGCTAAAATTCAATGCAATCTCACCAGCAGCTGTAATAGTTGTTGACAGCGCTGCTGCCGGCGCAATAGCTGCGAAGCCTATCGAGCAGGAAATGTTTTGTTGCCTTAACCAATTCTATGGACATAAATGTTTTTACATAAACTTTTTCATAATATTAGCATACGATATGGCAAATTGTAAAACTCATGCTGATTTTTTCGAAGATAATTGCGATTCATGTAAGCAGGAGTATCTGGAATTAAAAACCATTCACAGTAACGAGACTCCATCTAATAACTACAGCAATAAAGAAAAAAGCAAAAACAAGATACACATGAAAAAAGAGTCAAATAGAAAACCAAAAAAGTATAGGGAATTCACGGAGGTTCGTGCGAAGATATTATATGAACAGCTTTTATTGCACTATCTAAAGAGTTCATCCAGTGAAGTGGAGGCTGCAGATAAAGCCAGGAATATTATTAGAAAACAATGCAGCATAAGAAAAATTCCATTTTGGTCTTGGATCTAGGATTTGTGCATGTACTGCCCAACAACGTTGTCAAATGATGGCTACTTTTACAATTCTCCATTGGAGAAAAATTCTGAATTTATCTCATGCTGCAGCAATTTGAATATGATTCCTTCTTCTCGATCTCTCTCTCGAAATGCTAATGCAGGGAGTTGAAAAGATTATGATTTATATTCGCCTTTAAATCTAGCGTGTTTATGTCTTCAGAAGGAAATGTGGATGTAAAAGATAATTATGCTCTAAATAGCAAATGTCAAATTTGTGACGGTACCAAAAGGACATTTGACAACAGGCCTTGTTTATTTTGCAATGAAACAGGTATCAGCAATAATTTTGCTGATGCGTTTATAAAAAACCATATCTGCTTATGTTCAATAAGTGATAGGAAAAACTGTCCTATTTGTAGAAAAAAATGTCATCATGATTCTACATTAAAACCCCAGATACGAGTGTTGCCATACCAATGATAGATATTCGGAATTAAGTTGAAAGATCTCTACAAATGATATTATTCGTTAACAATTTGAATGCTTGTGATTTTGTGACCGCTTCTTTGTTATAATTTCATTGTCTTTGATAAAAATAAATATACAATAATATCGCTTAGGGGCCTCATTAGCATGAACTAAATGTTAATTCATTCTGTCAACATATAATTTAGCTAAGCCCATCATCATTACTATTGATTAACTCTCTCTTTCGATTTTAAAGCCCAATCTTACCTCTGCTTGATACTCCATTTTTCCTTTTTCAATTCTAACTGTTATGCGACCAAGTTCTGCCCATTTCAGGTTCTTAACCGTTTTTGAAGCCTCCAAAATTGCATTTTTTATTGCATCATCTGTACCTACTTCTGATGTTCCTACTATGTCGATGTACTTGTATACCATGTCTAACGATGATCATATCATATTCATAAATTGATCGGCCTACTCATGATCATTCCTTCTCAAAAAATGTTTGTCTTCTACAGTATACAAATTGCTCATTAGATGTTTTTAGGTTCTGTTCCTCTGGATTACTTGCCAAGTACATCATTCGCTAAGATTCCCTACGAAAATCCACTTATTCTTGCTCACAAATATAGAACTTAATGTTTAACATTGCAACTACGAGATCTCTCCAATTAGGCATATTCTTTTGCACTCACCTGTAGAATACTGTTCAGTTAAAATGTTGGCTCGAAAATTGACAGCCAATAATTTAGAAAACTGAAGCATGTAGAGATATCATCTGTTTCCTACTTTATTCACCACTCGATGCCTGATTATTTCAATTTTTTCAACAGGGTTTCTACGGGCATAGTATTAAGTATATTTGATTTTTGTGCCCACCCACGTCGTGCTTGGCCTATCCCAAAGATCAAAAAAGCAAAATGCATAGGGTGGTGTGCATCTGAATCGATAATGAGTTTGGCGTTTTTTTGTACTGCTATTTTTATAAATTCGTCTTTTAGATCTAGCCTATCATAGTGAGCGTCAACTTCTAGAATAGTACCTGTATCTAGTGCTACTTCAATTATTCTTTCTATATCAACTGGATATCCTTCTCTTTTATTTATCTTCCTACCAGTAGGGTGAAATAGTACGTCAATATTAGGATTTTTGGCAGCTTCCATTAGGCGTTTTGTCTGAATTTCCACTGGTTCAGAAAAATGCGAGTGTATTGCAGCCCCTACAATATCGAGTTTATCTAGTACGTTGTCCTTAATGTCAAGCGATCCGTCTTTGAATATATTGACTTCTGCTCCAGATAGAACCCTGAATTTGCTAGAAAGATTTTTACTGAATTCATCAGCGGTATAACTCTTTTTCTTCTCAATTCGCATTCGCCCGTTAATTTCATTTAGTTTAAATTGGTCATTTATTATCGAGATTTTGTTTGCTTGATCAAGTAACTTACTTTCGTCTAGTCCATTGGTCAACCTGAGACTTTTGGTATGGTCGGTAATGGCAATATATTGAAGGCCGAAATTTTCCTTTGCAGCTATAGCCATGTCCTCTATTGACATTGTACCATCAGTACTGTTACTATGGACCTGTAAGTCCCCTCTTAATTCATCGTATCCTACTAATTTTGGAAGTTTTTTGATTTTTTCCACTGCAAGTTCGACTTCTCCTGTATCCTCGCGCATTTCAGGTGGAATCCAATCCATACCTATGGCTCGATAAACTTCCTCTTCCGTTTTACCGGCTATTCTTTTTCTATCATTATTAAATACCCCGTGCTCATTTATATGGAGACCTTTCGATGATGCAATTCTCCGTATCGCAACGCCATGTTCCATACTACCAGTAAAATATTGAAGTGCCGCTCCATAGCTTTCTGGTGGAACAACTAGTAGATCGGCATCCATTCCGTTATTCAAATGTACTAATGCTTTGTGTGATCCCCTACTGATTACTTCATCAACTTCAGACATACTTACAAAGGAATCAATCACGCTTTTTGGCTTGTTAGAAACCACAACATAGTCAACGTCACCTACGGTTTCTTTCATCCGTCTAAAAGATCCCGCCGCTACTGCCCGCATGACGTCTTCAAGTTTTGAAAGGTTTGATTCTATCTGTTTCACGAGCGGAAAAACATCTCCTAGCAATAACCTTCCTCTACGATTTTTGAATAGTATTAATTTCTTTTTAATAGACTCTTCTCTCTTCTTGTTGAATCCCGCAACGCTACGAACTTTCCCTTCGGAGAGCACTTTTTCTAAATCAGAAATATTTTTGATCCTGAATTTGTTATACAGAGCTTTAATTGTCTTGGGACTCAGACCTTCAATCCCATAAAAATCTTCAACCTTAATTGGGTATTGGGATAGTAATTCTTCATGATAGACTATTCTTCCAGTTGTAACATACTCCTGAATCTTTGATGCAATTGCTTTGCCGATCGTTGGTAACTTAAGCAGACCCTCGATACCCTCCTTTCTATATATTTCTTCTACATTAAACGGGATGCTGGCTATTGCAGCGGAGGCTCGCTGATATGCTCCGCTCTTGAACTTTTGATTAGTGGTATCATCTTTAATTTCTAGAAGAAAACCAATTTCGCGTAGGAGCTTCGCTATGTCGGCATTTTTTTTCAATGTAGTTAGTTGGTGCTATTCCTATATACCTAATTCCTTCGTTATATGCTGTGTGCTTTCTGCAACAAAATACTTTCCATAATCTGCAACCGTACTCGTTAAAATATAATGTATTCGTAAAGATAGCCTGTAGACGAGGAGGCTATTATCAGCCAGTTCCGTGTTTGGCCTTTCCTCCTCGCCATAATAATGACCTTCGGTGAACGGAACCAAAACCCGGGTCATCATTTTACAGGCTATATCTACATGTATTCACACACTTAAAATAGTACCGTTAATTTCAATAAATAAATTAAACAATAACAAAAAATTAAACAGAAAAAAAACCAATGCTGGAATTACTTAATTTCTGGAATTTGAGAATGGTCATAGCAAGCGGATTATGAATTCTAAATCATTATAATTAAGATAAAAATCATGAATACAAGAAGGTCAATTTAAAATCGGCTATATCTATATCGAGAAAAGATAAGTAGCTTTGTTATAATGTTCTCAGATTTTGCTAGTAGGCTGACAAATATATACAAGAGTAGGAGCATAAAGAAAAATAAAGAGGCAGTAAGAATATTGTTATATATTGGTAGAAAATCCTGTCCGTCATATCGACACGCTCAGGCAGATGGATGATTTAAAACACGAATACCAAATAAGGTGTAGCCATTATGAACTTGAGTTTTTGTCTAATGATAGACAGATAAGTTGCACCATCTGTAGAAAAAAATGGTC
>DASQQB010000119.1:0-7094 GCA_035643635.1 Nitrososphaeraceae archaeon
CCTTTATCCTATTGCTACTGGTACTTCATCGAGCCTCTTAAACAACGTCGGGATTAATGGAGAGGCAAACAGCATACAAATCAATCATACGAATCATATCGATCCATCTAGTTGGAAGAAGTCAGTAAATACCGAGCCAATCTATCATAATATTTATTATCAGCAACTGGTCTGCGTCCAGAGTACATAACAAAAAGTGAAATAATATGGTTCAAACAGTTCTCGGATTTGAAGGAATAGCGATTAATGTCTGGTTAGTATGGATCTTGCCTTTTGTTGGAGCTGCGATCATCGCAGGAGTTGCAAGGGCAGGAATAAAGATAAGAGATTACACAGCAGTTGGGCTTGCACTTGCAAGTGCTGTCTCGGCTACGACTTTGCTTCCGTTATTGTCATCCTCATTTCCGGATAATGAAATTCATAGCCAAATAACATGGATTTCCACACTTGGGATCAAGGCAGGTGTACTAGCCGATCCGCTAGCTATTATAATGACTAATTTGGTAGCCTGGGTGTCATTCCTGATCTTTCTATATTCAACTGGCTACATGCATGGAGATAGAGACCTAACACGATTTTGGTTTTTTATGCTTTTCTTTATTGGATCTATGCAGCTGATTGTATTATCGGACAACTTGCTTATGGTCTTTTTTGGTTGGGAGGGTGTTGGATTAGCCTCTTATGCGCTAATTGGCTTTTGGTATCATGATAGGAAGAAAGATTTTGTTGGACAGACCGGCCATAGGGCAGGAGGTATCGCTATGTGGTCCTCACCGTCACATGCTGGAATGAAGGCATTCTTGATGACAAGGGCAGGGGACACGATGATGCTCGCAGGCATGTTTTTGATCTTTGCTTATTCGGGAACTTTTGGATTTAAAGAACTGCTTCAAAATCAGACTTGGGCCACACAGATGGCCCATCAAAACCTTCTTGTTCCTGCAGCAGTATTGTTATTCGGTGGAGCAGTTGGGAAATCCGCTCAGTTTCCACTAAATGAATGGCTTCTGGAAGCAATGACTGGTCCAACTTCTGTTTCTGCACTTATACATGCTGCCACTATGGTTAAAGCTGGCGTATTTTTGGTAGCACGTATCGGGCCATTGTTTTTTGCACTCGCTGCCTTTGGCATGACACAATTTTTCGAAGTGGTAGCATGGGTCGGAGCCATTACAGCTATTCTTCTCGCAACTCAGGCCATAGTAAATCCTGAGATAAAAAAAGTCCTTGCATATTCTACAGGTTCGCAAATTGGTTATATGATGATGGCTTTAGGCATAGCAGGACTGTCAACACAATTTGTAGATGGTTATACTGCTGGATTTTTCCAACTAATGAGTCATGCGATGTTCAAGGCATCATTATTCATGGGGGCAGGAGCTCTACTACATACGGTAGGTTCACGATTTATGAATGATATGGGTGGAATGCGCAGGCATATGAAAAAGACTTTTATTTTCATGTTGCTCGCAGGTCTGTCCCTTGCTGCTGCACCGCTAGTTACTATGGGATTTTGGAGTAAGGATGCCATATTCGCTGCTATACTAGAATCTGGCTACGTTCATGCATCACCGTTGTTTATTGTGGCAGTGGTAGTCGCGGCAATGACTGCATTTTATACATTCAGAATGATCGGTATGGCTTTCTTTGGCAAACCTAGCCCGCATATTCAAGAAATGCTGCAACAGGGTCACCGTCTACACGAAGTCACAGCACGGATGTGGGTTCCATTCGCCGTTTTGGCAGTTGCAACGATAGCCATAGGTGTTGTTGGATTTGCGTTTGAATCCCAGCTCCATACCGTGTTCGGTGCGTACTTGTTCAACTCATTCAACATAAAAGAAGGCACCGTTCAAGGACGATCTTCTTCTATTGCCCCAGTTGGACTAACTAAAACCACTACTGCTACTGCTGCAGCAGCTACTACTACTACTGCTACAACTACCACTGCCTCGCTACAACATCTACAACATCCACGAGCAGCGAGTCGTGAATTTCTATTGATACAAGAGAAGCAAAAGACGAACAGTGATAACAGTATACTTGGATTAAATCCAGTCGCAGCAATTTCATCTATCACAGCATTTGCAGTGGGAGCGGCTCTTGGATATATCTTCTATATAGGCCGCGTAATAAACCCTGAAATCATTTCTCGAAATATGGCTACACGGGCAGTGTGGACATTTCTTTATAACAGGTGGTATCTTAATAGTGCTCTTTATTGGGGAGCAGTCATTATACCCATGCTAGTCTATCGTATGGTGTGGCGGTACTTTGAAAGCGTCGTTATTGAAGGAATTAATCCTGGATTTCAGTATGCTATGACTTCATTTTCTAGGATCGTTAAATCTGCACAAACTGGTATAACTCAGACATATCTCTTTGTCTTTGGGGTTGGAATTATCATAGTAGTAATGCTCTTATTGCTCACAGGAAAGACATAGAGGGAAGTGCAACAGAGATTATAATGTCTACAGATTCCTTACTTTTAACTACTCCCCAAATTGTTACGATAATCCTTGGCAGCGTAGGACTTGGTATTCCTGTAATTGATGCAGTTAGGAAGGAGAGGGGATCTAGTAATCACCTCTATAGCGCAATTGCCTTCGGTGCATTGATAATCTCAATATCTTTTGTAATATTTCGAATTATTACTGGACAAGTTGTGCCTGCAGTACAGTTCAACGCGTCAGGGGTTCTATCCAATGATCTCTTTGGATCTTTCTTTGCAATAGCGTTCCTGATAGTCTCCATTATGGTGACTGCTTCTTCTTGGAATTATATGAGCCGCAGGGCTAACCCTGCTGCCTATTATTCACTCATCCTGCTGTCAACTATAGGCATGGTACTTATCGCTTATTCGACAGACCTAGTAATGCTACTAGTTGCTTGGGAGTTGATGTCGCTTCCGACATATGCCTTGGCGGCTTTTTCTAAGAGGGACCCTATATCAACTGAGGCAGCAGTCAAGTACTTTATGTTCGGAGCATTGTCTTCTGCAATTTTGGTTCTAGCTATTGGGCTTGTCTATGGCATTACGGGAACGACTAATATAGCCTCGGCAGTTCATGCGATGGCAAATTTAAGCAAAGACCTTGTTCCAATAGGTCTTCTCTCAATTGCATTATTCATTGCAGGATTTGGTTTCAAAATGGGTCTAGTACCATTCCACATGTGGCTTCCCGATGCTTACGAGGGATCACCCACCACTATTGGAGCTTTATTGGCAGCCGGTACCAAAAAAGCCGGTTTTGCTGCTGCTCTTCGCGTAATTATACTCGGAATGTTTGCATTAAATCTTGACTGGACATTGACTCTTGCTATAATTGCAGTATTTACAATGACGCTGGGAAATTTAGGTGCACTAGTTCAGAAAAGTGTTCCGAGAATCCTTGCGTATTCAAGTATTGCCCAAGCAGGTTATATTCTGATTGGTTTTGCTATTGCACCCTACTCAGATCAAGCGCTTACTGGATCTCTGTTTCATATATTAAATCATGCGGTAATGAAATCCGCCGGCTTCATAGCTGCAGCCGCAGTAGCAACCTGTCTAGCAAGTTATAGTCTAGAAAGATATAGAGGACTAGGTAGACGAATGCCTATCACTGCGATCGCACTTTCAATTTCACTACTAGCGCTAGCAGGAGTACCTCCACTTAATGGGTTTTGGAGTAAGCTAGTTCTATTCGGAGCAGCGATCAACAGCGGTCCATCGGTAGCATGGGGTCCTTACCTAGCGATTGCGGCGGTGCTTAATAGTGCTCTGTCACTTGGATACTATGCTTGGATTATAAGAAAAATGTACATGGAAGAAGGTCCCGACATGAGTAAAATAAAAGAACCAAGAGCTATGGTTGCCGTACTCGTATTTGCGATTGTATTTATGGTCGGTTTCGGCATTTGGCACGCCCCACTGTTAGATTTTGCGTCAAAAGCTGTACCTCATTTCGGTACCCTTGTTCCAACATCTCTTGGCATTCATTCTGGTCTTCTTCGATAGGTTGTCTTTCTTCTTCCCTTCTTCGTTGCATGAGGAATGGAACTCATAACGCCTACAGCAGACCATTTAATTTGATTGTGTTAGTGAGACCTTAAACGCATTTTGGATTAAGCTACTATATGAGTAAGCAAAAAAAGTGTTATGAGCAATAAGAGAATAACACTGTAAGGATAACAATCAATCAATAGGATTGGCTATCGCCTGGAACTGTTAATTTAGGATAATTAGATAATCAAGTTAGTTACTGTGGTATACTGTATACAAAGACTATCACAATATTATTATTATTATTATTATTATTATTATTATTCTAACAAAATGACGTCAGGCATTTATTAAAACCACATTCAGTAATGGAACTACAATTGTAATGACGCTAAATCAGTTAGATGCTCCAGCTGGATTTTTGACTGGCTGTTTATTACTCTATGCATTTCATTTTTTGCCTTAATGGAATATGACAGATAGAGTTTTTGCATTCTGTTTAGAAATTCCGCTGACTGATTGTTTTTCTTTAGCAAGATATTAAAAAGTCTATCTTCATTGTTCCAATCAATTAAATCATCGTGTATTTGATAGGCGATACCAAGCAGGTTGCCAAAAGTCGACATCGCATGTATATCATCATCATCACCATCTCCTAGTATAGCACCTATTTTTGCTGATGCTTCAAACAATGAAGCAGTTTTGTGCTCTATTACCTTGATATAGTCGTCTTCTGTGATTTCAGGATCCTTTTCCAGTCTGATCTCCATCATTTCTCCTTCACTCATTTTAATTGCAGCACTAGAAAGCTCGCTTGATACCCTCGGATTATTCATCTTAGAGCCTATGTTTAGAATAACTCCTAATACAAAATCCGCAGTCAGAATACTACTGTTATATCCATATTTTATATGAAAAGAAGGTTTACCTCGTCTGAGCTTTTCATCGTCGATAATGTCATCATGGATCACTGATTCAGTATGCAATAATTCTATTGCACATGCAGCCATAAATGTATCATCGACTAATTTTGACGAATTTTCGTTCTTTACACTTTCCGCGGATAAAACCAGAAGAAGAGGTCTAATACGTTTTCCTCCCTCACATGCATACCTTAGAGGCGCATAAAACTCAGACCACGAATAAAGATCCAGCTCATGCTTCAATGCAGCATCGATTTTCGATAGATAGTCACTGAATTGTTCAATCAAAGGATTAACATCCAAGTTTCTTCGATTCAAAGATGCGCTCTAGCCTGCAGTTATCTTGAGATTATGAGCATATTAATGCTTTTATCACGTAAATAAAATTATTTCTTACTGTAATTTTATTTGTATTTTTCTTCATAAATATTCTCATTTTTTTAATCGCGCACAAAGAACTTAACGGGAGATTAATTTTGCTCCGGCCGGGATTTGAACCCGGGATCTGCGACTCGAAAGGCCACAATGCTTGACCGGACTGTGCAGCTGTAATCCCTCCGCGTACAGGGAAAAATCAGCTACTACACCACCGGAGCGCCTAGGCACATAAGCTGTGCACAAGAAAAGGAATTCATTTCACATAAAATCTTTTCTTAAAGTGGACTGAATACATAACAAATATTAGTACATGCTATAAATTAGAAAGTCTATCCCTACTGAACCCGGTAAATTCAGTACTATAATGGCCAAATAAGTATTCATTTTCTAACCAAGGCTTTACAAAATGTTTTTCTATTTGATTAAGTAATCTTCTTCATGAATGATGCGATAGAGCAAATCAATTTGCAAATTGAAAAACATAGTCTTTTAAAGCATAAATTTTATAAAATGTGGTCCGAGGGTGAGCTAACAAAGGATCATCTCAAAGGTTATTCAAAGGAGTATTTTCAACTAGTAAAGTCAGTTCCACATTTTGTCGAAAACATTTCTTTGCTTACAGACGACGATCCTTCTGTAAAGCCCGTTCTGACAGAAACTCTAAAGGAGGAATCGGAACATATTGAGCTTTGGGTAAAGTTTGCTGTTGGATTGGGAATTCCAAGAGAAGAACTCTTGGATTATGCAGGTAGTAGGAAAACAAATGAAGCTGTCTCTCAATTGAAAAAATTAACATCTTCTTCACTAGAAGAGGCTGCAAGCGCTATGTACGCATACGAAATGGAAATACCAAAGATAAGTAGAGCAAAATTAGAAGGTCTGAAAAAATTCTATGGACTTGATAATAGTTATGACAATGGAAACATAACAAGATATTTCGAAATACACGAGCAAGTAGATATTAGACATGCTGCAAATTGGAGACAGATGCTGCAAAATGTTGTTGATGAAAGCAAAACAAAAAGTGTCGTCGAATCCGCATATGGATCATTAGAAGCTCAAAACAAATTGTTGGATTCAGTTCAAGAGAAATACGTGGCATAGACTGCATGCGATGATGGATATAATAATGTCCTAAGGGGATGATATATCCTACACTAAAATCAAATATATACCTGAGCAGTTACCGCTTTTGGGGGGCCCATAGCTCAGCCTGGTAGAGCGACCGGCTCATAACCGGTCGGGCAGGGGTTCAAACCCCCTTGGGCCCACTTTAAAGTTGTTTCAATGTTCTAAAATAGAAAAAGCTAAAGCTAAGTGTCCTATTACTAGTACCATTATGTCGCATAGGAGGAATGACAAATGTTCAGAAGTAAGGTGTTTGAACCTACATTAACAGGTTTTTCTTACCGTATATTTATTGAAGGTCTAAAATCTGTTGTAACAAAGGCCGCATATACTTTTGCCCTTCAAAAATACATGAAATATGTTAAAATTGATAATCCTGATGATTTACTGCAGTATCAAGATAGACCGAAGGTTATCCAAAACCAAATAATTGATTATTTGATATCTTTGAAGAATCCACCTATATCATTAAGATATGCCACTAGAAGCCAGTATTTAGCGGCAATTATGACATATTATGATCTAAATGAGGTCATCTTAAACAAGAAAAAGATCTACAGGTATCTTGGTGAAGAAGAAAAGCCAATTGAAAACAGAGGCTATACGACAGAAGAAATCGCAAAAATGCTAGAAGTTTGCGATGAGAGAGTTAAGGCATTAATTTTGTTGTTGGCCTCGAC
>DASQQB010000120.1:0-4139 GCA_035643635.1 Nitrososphaeraceae archaeon
TCTTCTTCATCATTTATCTTCTTTGCAATAAGATTAAGCCATATCTAATAGTTGGAATAGGCTTTCCTTCTGGTGTCCTATGTCCACTGGATTCCCATTTGATATCTACAGATACTATTCCATCAGTAATCCATTTACTTCTATAGGATTTAACATCAAGCCTTGCTTCTTTCAATACTGTGGTAAAAGGATAAGCATGCTGATTTTCAATTTCCTTTCTTCCAATCATTGTATATCCAATTACATCTGTCCATTCTCCATCTTCTGTCAATAAATAATCCCGTATCTTTGGAACCGTATCTTTGGAACGTGGCTGTTAAAAGCATTCTGAACTTGTCAACTAGGAATTGCCTTTCAATGGATGTACAAATGAATGCTTTTTCCGTATAACTTACTTTTAGGTTTTATTATAGCTAACTTATAGTGAATATAAATGATTTTGTGACGTTAGCAACCTGCCCGTTCTCTGTTTGGTAGTAGAGAGTCGCAGTTGACCTGGTTTGTCCAGCTTTTGTTGCTTGGTATATTGTCCCAGAACCTGGGCCAGCTATTGTAACCTCTTTTCCAGAATTCAATTTGAATGGGGCTGAAGTAGTATTACAACCTTGGATATGTCTTGTGAAAACGTTTCTTGCGAAGTGTGCGAATAAAGGTGAATCGCAAGGACCAGCAGGAAACATTATCATGGTTGGTGAATTATTAACTACTGTGGAAATGACTTGAAATTTGCTGCCAGCCTTTACATTTGAAGGAGAGGGATGAGTATTTATCAGGTCGACTCCCGAATTAGCTGCTTTCGTCGTCGAATTGGTTTTGGAAGATTGAGAGTATGCGTATCGGTCAGGCACTAATGAAAAACTGAGGATTGTAAATGTCACTACTATAGCTACAACCGACAATATGATACCTTCCCTCAGCCTACAAGAATGCATAAAACATTAAATTTGCCGTACTATTTGTACTTTTTTCTTGGTTGAGTCTGCATAGATTCATCTTGGCTTTAGATAACAATCTTCTAACTTTTCTCACAAATATTTCAGAATAGACCTAGGACCCAAGTTTCAAAAGTACTAAAGTGATTCAACCATTGAAGAAGGTAGGGATTTTTTGGCTCCCTGTTTGACTGGTAATCATACCTTACCTTGATACGTTTATTTTGATCGTTTAATGGATGAGGTTCTGTACATGTATGTATAACATCATGCTCTTGAAAGATCCGCGTCAAATGGTGCCTGATGATCTTTAGCACATCCACTGCTGATTCAAACGCATAAACTGATAATCCTTATATGGAATCCTAATCATAGTTATCATTTTTATGATTTTAGAGACGGATGTAAGGTTTTGATCGGTAGTTAAACAAGTCTAAAAAGTACCTAACTATGTTCTATACTGGAATCAATAATTAAAGGTAAAGTTAACCTTGTTAATCAACGTTTATTTTTTATTCTGAAATAAAATATACTGAGTCACAACAAACCGAAAGCCCTGTTCCAAACAGATCCTGACCTGTTTACCAATCCCAGGTCAGGATCAATAGATAATACATATATTACAATGTTCTAAATAAAATAATGTTTTTAATTCATGGTGGCTCAATATTCTAACAATACCCAAAAAAAAGTTAGCTCCGCTGTGTATAAAAAGTCGTATTCTGTTTTCTATAATTTAGAAAGAAAATTAAAAGACATTCTAAATTAATGAATAATTATTATAAATAGCTGTTGGGCTATTATAGAGTTCATCAGGGATCAATACTTTAGACATTGGTAATATTGGTAATTGGTAATTTGCCAAGCGTATTATTAAGTATCCAGTATGCAACAACCTTTATAGTAATTCCGCTGGTCTATTTTATATCAAATAAGAACATCATAGGAACTGAGAACATAAATAAGGCAATACAAAAATATTTGCATTAATACGTGCAGAGCTATCATATTAGTTATGGATATTTACTATTAACTCATCAACTCATTTTTTGTATAATCCACAAAAGTAAATTGGAGGTAAGATACTAAGCTTGTTATTTGGAGGATGTATACACATTTTATTAGGAATTGAATATGACTATAAATTTATTGTAAGAAAAAAAATAGTAATATTACTTTAATTATCAGTAAATAAAATATACAAGTTAATTAGATCAATCAATATTTGAAGGCCGACTCGAACGTAAAAGGAAATCGGCTAGAGTCGATTCGTAATGCTCACAATGTAAGGAAAGAAGAGCGTACAGATAGAATGGAAGATTATCTTGAAGTTATTTATGAATTGATCCGGCAGAAAGGATATGCCACTGCAATAGACATCTCTAAGTATTTGAATGTAAGCTCTCCAAGTGTTACCAAAATGCTTCAACGTCTAGACGAAAGCGGACATTTAAACTATGAGAAATATCGCGGGATAAGCCTAACTCATCAAGGAATATACGTTGCAAAAAGTATTCATAATAGACATGGGTTGCTCACAGAGTTTCTAGTGATGATAGGGACAGACGAATATATTGCCAACATGGATGCTGAGGGAATTGAACATCATTTACATCCAGAAACATTGAAAAGGTTAGAGGATTTCGTAAGGAGCCTTAAAAAGGAGTGGGAACGAAACGAAGCAACAACAACAACAACGATCAAAGACCCATAGGTGGTCTAGCATTCTTATACATGTAAATTGGCTTCTTTCATGACAGTATTGACAATGTATATACCTATGCATTAATGGTTCTCTGAGGTTGCATTACCCATGTTCTGGCTTCAAAATGGTAAAAGTTTTATAGCTTAAAATAAAAATACTCAAATTCCTCATATAGCAGCAGCAATATTCATTCACATACTTTCTTACTTTCCTGCTTTTTTAATTATCTTATTTCTTATTCTAATTAAAAGCTAAAAGAATTCAAGTGTGATTCCACGCTTTACATTATAATCAAATCTGTATAATTCACCACTAGCAATGGGCATTGCTTCTACTTTTTCTTTATTACACTGAGGACATTTATAGAAAATAGATATATTATTATCCATGTCACCATTTGCATTACCACAACTGCCACTATCATAATCTTTTTCAATTATAAAACATGACGCACACCAAAAACATGATTCACAGAGTAAGAAGCATTTTTCGCTATAAAGGGGGGAATTTTTTGTATTTGTAGACAACACTAAGGTCCTCAACTTCTTGTTTGCATCTGTATTCATTATATTATTCATTATCGTAATCGTGTCTTGTATATTTTGATAGCCAAATGTGATCATATAGACAATCTGATCTCATATTGATACTATATACTCAGCATATTCTATTGACGGCAAATTTATTATCTTATTTTAAGTGGAATAACAGCAGCGAGGATGAAGTCTAATTCTGAAGCTTGATTGCAACCCCAATAGCAGACTAATCAGTGTCGCCTCCTCCTCCTCCAAATCAAAAGATGACGCTATGGGGACATACATACCTTCATGTACTAGGCAATTTTGTTGATTTATTTTGGTTTATATCTCCTGTTTCTCCTAATTCTATTGTGATTTAGAAACAGCATCATTTTGCATAGGATCTTGTTTGTCTTCTTTCATTATAGCGTATTGGAAGAAGATAATTTCAATTCATTTTTGATAGTTCTATAAACCTCATAGCTCGTCTACGTAGGAAGGAGGTAGAAGATACTAGCAAAAAATATTCAGATTTAGAACAAGTTTAGAGGACCGGCATCATATGTAGCTACACGAAATGACATGAATCAACAAGTTAATAAATGATCCATATTGAATTTTTTTTGTGTTGATGTTTCATATAGGATTATGTTATAAACTTAAAGTACATACATATTCAAAAGGTAGCACTGTCTGCATGAACGTTAATTTACCAAAGAACGAACCAAAAGATGTCAACTATGAAGATCAAGTGGAAGTACAGGAGGTGGATCAAAATCATGTTTTGATACAAAAAGGAACATTGCGCTATAATGGGAGATCTATATCCCAATGTATTTAGCGGAAAAATATTATGGAAACACGTTTTGGTTTAGCATAGATCAAGAAGAAGAAAAAAATAGCTTTATGATAAATTTAGAACATTTATCAAATTTGGTTAAGGTCTGGTAAATTCATCGAGATGAGAAAAGAATTGGCGTTGGT
>DASQQB010000121.1:0-17826 GCA_035643635.1 Nitrososphaeraceae archaeon
CCTTTACAGTTATAGAGATGATGCCAGCATTCTTACTTTCAAGTTTACCATCATTTGCTTTAAATTCAAATTTATCATTTCCAGTAAAGCCTTGATCTGGAGTATAAGTTACAATACCTGTGTCTTGGTTTATATCACTTAATTTTCCAGGACAAGATATTAATCTTTAATGGTTCCTAACAATAACAAAGCAGAGAAGCAGTTCAGAAGTACATTGTCTTTAGCATGCTATTCAAGTCCCTACAATTAGCAGATTGCGTCCAGAACATCCCGTGCTCTGACAATGCTACACTATGACGTAATTCTCTGTAGTCTAGCCAGAAGCCTACGCATAAATATCTCTTATCATTTGATAGGTAACAAACGTCTAATATGCACTAACTAATGATTATCTGAGGTCATGAGTTCGAATCTGATTTGATTTTATTTTAACCGATCTCATAGCACCTCTAGACTGAGCAAAAACAGCTGAGACAGCACTGACAAAAATGCTTTTAACTAGGATATATGTCTAGGACGACGGCCACAGGGTCTATTATTAAACATATATCCATCCCGGTATCATCTATTGATGAGAAATAGCGGCATGTATCATCCTGCTGCCATTATGTTTGTTGATTTTATATTAATGGTCCGATTAATAAAAAATGGTCTTTTTGGCGATACTATGCTACGATTTTGATTTATGACTATTTGGTTAATGCTTCGTTGCTTTTTTCTTTCTCTGTCTCTAGGACAATATCGAATAGCAATAATTTTCGTTTTTTACTCTAAACAAATTCTGAGAATTTAGTCTCCAAAGCAATTGTGCGCAATTAATCTATTAAATCAGAATAACTTTCAAAACCAAAATACCTCATAAATCCATCTAGAACGTTGGTCATAGAGAGGATGATGACTGTATTTCCTCTCCTTCTTTTAACTAGTGGTTACTCAACACTCGACTAAAAAAATTAGGTTATTATAATCCGTTGTCTTATGAGTTTTTGCGGCATCCGTATCCTATCTATCTATCTATCAGTGCGATTGCATATCTTGAGCCCTGATTAAGAACAGCGGTAGTATTAGCAATCATTTTATGTGTTAACACATCGGTGTCAACAAAGAAGCTCTGAAATACTACAACAAAGGTGGTAGATTAAATAAAATTGATATTTTGGTTAGCAAGATTCTGAGTAACAACAATAAAATCTTCGAAACGCTTCAGAAGATGAAAAAAGTCAATAGGCTTGAGCTCTGGAAAAAAGAAGATAAAGATAGAAATTGAAGACGATGACGGTGGAAAATATAACCTTTCCTTAGAGGGTAATATATCAAAAACGAAATTAATGAAAGCCATCGACTTTATGGGACTTATAAACGGAAATTCAAACAAAGATAATAAGAATAATGATCCTAATAGCACTAATAGCAGCATTTATAATCATTATAAAAACACGGATAGCAGAAGCAATGAATTTGACGAGTCTGATGTCAGCATTTCAACTTTACCATCTTCTACAGAAAACTCGTCGTCTCTTACATCAAAGATTTGGAGCCTAATTGAGACTAGATTGTCTAAAACTAGTTTTACATCATCAGATATAGTATTACTATATAAAAGAGAATATAATGAATATATTGGACTTGACAAAGTAGCCACATATCTTGCTAGATATTGCGAAAAAGGACGGCTGGAAAGATCTAAAAGAACAAAGGAATGGCTATATAAGATGGTGTCGTCGTCGTTGTCGTCTAAACCTAAGGCATTTAACAATGATATTGCCAATTCCAACCATAGAGACAACGTGGTGCACAAGTATTATCCGCCGTCATCTACACAGATTCAAGCTACAGACTTTAACTAACAAAGCCTGACAGAATTCTTCCTTCCCGGAATTGAGTTTTTTCCTTACTTATTGTGAACGTTGCTCTTTAACCAGAGATGTCGGGGAGTTCTCCTCTTTTCTCTTCTACTACCGAGTCTTGCTCTAGATGAGTATTGATAGAATGTGGGTGATTTTGCAGAAACAACGATCCTTCTCGTACTGTTTTTTTCCTCCCCTACAGCCAAAGTCTCTAAATCAGGAGCGCCGGCCTTTTGTGCTTCTATCTGCGTCCAGCCTGTTCCTTTATTTATATCATATATCCCAATATAACCCCCTTTGAGCAACTGAAAAGGCCGCTTTATCAACTTCCGGTAGTCAAATTTTGTTTTATAAGATTTTCTAAAGCTCTCGAACCATGGCGGAGTAACAAAATCTGATACAAGTACGCCACCAATTTTGTATCCAAATTTATCCGCCTCGCATGCATCGCAAACTTCGTATGCATATAGCCTGCCAGAATGATTATCGTCATTTTCTACAAAAGCAGTCAAGTTTACATCTGGATCACCGAGCATCTCTAATAGCTCATGACTTGCAGTAACTGTCCATGAAAGTCCATATTGTTTGTCAGTTCCAGCAAATATCTTTCCCAACGGTAAACCCTCACTAGTTATATCATGGTATCCTAATGCTCCTGGCTGGTCAGAGTTGTCGAATACGGTAAGCCACCAAGATCCACGCGTTGGAGTTGATCCTTTTGGTACAAATACTAGGTCCGCATCAATACCCCATTCTGGAGCAAAATGTTCGGTAACCTGAGCTTGAAGGGAGTCAAGGGCAGAGTTCACCTCGCTGTCTTCTACTACAGTGCTCTCATTAATCAGGGAAATTTTGATGTTTGCCACCTCTTTACTGTGTCAGGGTTATACATTACCTTATCGATAACACTACTACTTTATCTTAAGTTTTTTTGACTTTAATGAAAATTTTTCTACACTAGTCAGTCTGCGGTGGTAATCTTATTCTTTATTTTTTTGTCTTTTTTAGTATGTCTGAAATTGCAGCAATGCTATAAAAATTGGGATTGACAGAAAGACCCCACAAGTTTAAACTCTATTATCCATCCAACCAATATCTGTTACTGTCCTAGTATAATGAACATCATAACTATACCGTAAATAGCAATGGATTCTACCATACCAACAAAAATGAAAACCCTTGATTGCATTTTCGGATTATCGCTAATTGCAGCCAGTCCTGCCGCTCCTACGAAACCAAGTCCTATACCTGCTCCTGCGCCAGCAAGACCGAAGGCCAATCCTGCACCTATAAGTTTAGCCGAACCTCCATCTGAAGCCCCTGATGTTGTTTGTGCATATACTGGTGATGGAGAGCCTAACGATGACATTGTCAAGGTTGCAGAAGCTACTACTATCATAAGAACAGGCAAAAAGATAAGAAGAGATGATGATGATTTGTTTATTCCAATCCTCATAAATGTTCGAAATTAGATGCCATATTTAATTATAACTAATAAAAATTAGTTATCGTTGAGTAAAGGAATGGATTTAAAAGAAAAGCACGAGTTATTTAGCAAGGAACTACTAAACATACTATATACTACTTGCGTACCTTAGATAATGCTTTATTCTTCATCTTATCAATTTCATCTTTTACCTTCTTGAGCATAGAATCATGTTCGGTACGTAAAACTGAGCGCGAGTTCTCAAAGTATTTTGAAAATATATCTTCACTCATGTGTGTAATTCTTCTCTTGGTTATCATATGCTTGTTGTTCTATTATCTTTTTCCTTTCCAATACCACTTTAACCTTCTTTAGACGTACGAATTCTTCCCTCTCACGCTCTTCTAATGTTGCACGTATAAATGATATAGCACTTTCATATTGAGGAATGATAACATATTCAAGTGCATTTATCAATTTTTGCGTTCGTTCGAGTTCTTTGGCGAGACTAAAAATGGCATTTTCATACTCTGCTGCCTTACATACTTTTGGTAGCATATTTTTAATAAGCTTCGCAGCTTTATCTACGGAAGAATTTGTTTCAGTAAATCCATACGATAATTCCTGAGCTCCCTCCCTGTTTTTTACCTGAAGTGTAGGAATTTTTACATCAACAATTCTTTTTACATTAACATCCACTTCCATTATGCTAGGAGTAGAGTCAGAGACTGATTCTAGAGTAGTAGTACCAAGTGACATGTATGCATCATAGACTGCTGTATAGATCTCTCCTAAAGGTGACCATATGTCACCTCTTGCTTTGTTTGCCTCCTCTATCATCTCGTCGATTTTTTTTAATAACACCTCGCGCTTATCATCAAGGATCTTATGCACCATCTTTCCTACCTGCATTGAGCGCCGAATCTTTATCAGCTCAATTTTCGTTGCTGATACTTTAGTTCCAAAGGACATGTGTATCTACTATATTACTAAATTACGTACCTGTTTTATAGTACTGCCTGACATTCTTTTCTTTTATCTTTGTGAGCTCTCCCTCAGGCAGTGTAGACAATACCTCCCATGCTCTGTTTAAGGACTCTTCCAAGTTCCTATTTTCGTCAGCATTTTGCTTGAGAAAATGCTTCTCAAATAAATCTCCGGCATCTAAATACTTTAAATCCACACCTGTTAAACCAGCCCGACCAACAATTTCGGCAAGTGCCCTTACCTCCTGTGCTCTTGAATATGCGTCATACAACTGATTTCCGACTTCCATGTGATCGCCTCGAGTCTTTCCTTCCCCTACACCGTCTTTCATTAGTCTTGAAAGAGACATTAAAACATTGACAGGGGGATAGACACCCTTTCTGAATAAATCTCTACCGAGGACAATTTGGCCTTCGGTAATATATCCAGTAAGATCAGGTATTGGATGAGTAATATCATCAGCTGGCATAGATAAGATCGGGACCTGAGTTACACTGCCATTCTTGCCTTTGATTCTACCTGCTCGTTCATAATTATTTGCAAGATCGGTGTACAAATATCCTGGATATCCTTTTCTTCCGGGGACTTCTTCTCTTGCTGCGCTAATTTCCCTCAGTGCCTCAGCGTAGTTTGTCATATCCGTTAAAACTGCAAGCACATGCATCCCAAGGTCAAATGCCAAGTACTCGGCCACAGTTAATGCAACTCTAGGAGTTATAATTCTCTCGATAGCCGGGTCATCTGCCAAATTAAGGAATAAAACACTTCTTCTTAACGCACCAGATTCCTCAAGGCTACGTTTAAAGTACTGTGCTTCAGAATATTGCACTCCAATTGCCGCAAAGACTACTGCGAAGTCTTCTTTAGTTCCTACTACAGAGGCCTGACGTGCGATTTGGGCAGCTAAAATGTTATGTGGCATACCAGATCCAGAAAAAATAGGCAGTTTTTGACCCCTGACCAAAGTCAACATTCCATCAATTACGGAAACTCCTGTCTGGATAAATGAAGTAGGGTATTCACGGCGTTCTGGATTCATGGGCTCTCCATTAACGTCTATAAATCTGTCTGCAATAGGATCTGGTAATCCATCATTTGGTCTTCCTAAACCATCAAACACCCTCCCTAGTAGTTCCTGTGAAACTGGCATTGTCATGGTCCTCCCTACGAACTTTGCCTTTGTGCCCGTAATTGCAAGACCTGTCGTGCCTTCAAAAACCTGGACTACAGCCTTACCATAGCCTACTTCTAAGACTCGACCTAATCGCCTCTCACCATCTATAGTTTCGACCTCTACAAGCTCATCAAAGGATGCTTTTGTGATCCCGTCAATAATCATCAGAGGCCCTTTTATCTCGGCCACTTTTGTATATTCTAGACCCGCGGATGTCTCAGACAACTACTTTTATCTCCTCACTCTCTTTGTCCACATCTTTGTCTGTACCAACTAATTTACGGAATTGCTCGATCATATCCTTTGATAAGCCGTCGAATTTTGATACCTGTTCATCAGGAATCTCGAACTTTGACTTGAGTAGCGAAGTTATAATGGGCATTGCCCTGATGTCTATCAATGATGTTCCCTCTTTTAGTACTTTTTGTGATTCCTTAAAGAAATCCACCATTAGCCTAACCATTTTCAACTGTTTTTCTGGACTACAGTATGTGTCAACTTTGTCAAACGAATTCTGTTGTAGAATCCCTATTTTGATCATTCTGGCCACTTCAAGCACTAATTTTTCCTCATCGGGTAATGCCTCTGGACCTAGAAGCCGAACTATTTCTTTCAAAGTGTCTTCTCTTTGAAGAATATGATAGGATTCGGCTCTCAAGTCATACCAATCACCACTTACATTTTGTTTCCACCATTTTGAAACGTCTTCAAGGTATCCTGAGTATGACTGCATCCAGTTAATCGATGGATAGTGTCTTGAATAAGCCAATCTGGTATCAAGAGCCCAAAAAGTTTTGATAAATCTAATAGTGTGTGTAGTTACCGGTTCTGTGAAATCTGCACCAGATGGAGAAACAGCACCTACTATTGTAACGGAGCCTGCTCTTTCTGGTGAACCCAAGGCTCTCACTCGTCCTGCTCTTTCGTAAAATTCAGCTAATCTTGACGCCAAGTATGATGGATAACCTTCTTCTGCAGGCATCTCTTCAAGACGGCCAGACATTTCCCTTAACGCTTCTGCCCATCTACTTGTTGAATCTGCAACGAGGACAACATCAAATCCCATATCCCGATAGTACTCTGCTATTGTAACTCCGGTATAGATGGATGCTTCCCGCGCCGCTACAGGCATATTACTGGTATTTGCTACAAGAACAGTTCTCTCCATAAGTGGTCTACCCGATCTTGGATCTATTAGATGTGGAAACTCAACTAATACCTCAGTCATCTCGTTACCACGTTCTCCACATCCTATGTAAACTACTACTTTAGAATCAGCCCACTTTGCGATTTGGTGTAACGTAACTGTCTTTCCTGTTCCAAAACCTCCAGGAATAGCACCTGTGCCGCCTTTGGCTATGGGAAAATAGGTGTCTATTATCCGTTGTCCTGTAATCAGTGGAACTGAAGGATCATACCGCTCAGTATACGGTCTCGGTTTTCTAACAGGCCACTTATGATACATCTTCAATTCAGTCTTAATACCATCTTTTTCGGCAGTCGCTATTACATACTCCAAATCATAATCTCCGTCCTTGGCAACATCAACAAGCCGGCCCCCTTTGTAATCCGGAGGAACTAGAATACTGTGAGTTAACAGAGGAGTCTCTTCTACTGACCCCAGAACTGATCCGGCAGTAATATCATCTCCATTCTTCACAAGAGGTGTGAATTTGTATTTTTTAGTGATATCTACTGGAGTTGTTGCTATACCTCTTCCGATAAAATCTCCGGACTTTTGGGCAATTTGATCAAGAGGCCTTTGAATTCCATCATAAATTCTTCCTATAACTCCTGGACCCAGAAGTACTGACAACGGCCGTCCTGTTCCTACCACAGGCTCCCCAGGCTTTAAGCCAGAGGTAGATTCATAGACCTGAATAAATGCTACGTCGCCAGTTAATCTGATGACTTCTCCAATCAATCTTGAATCTCCTACTTCAACAGTCTCATACATTTTTGTAGAAGACATCCCATCTGCTTTTACTGCAGGACCGCTTACCCAGACTATTTTTCCTCTAGACACCATTTAGCTTACTGCTCTCCTCTAAGCATTTGGACAATATTTTTCCTTATTAAAGGTTTGAGTCTTTCTATCCGTGAGTCCAAGGTATTATCATATGTCATAGATCCGTCTGATGATCTCATACGGATTCCCCCAATGACATCTATGCTTTTTTCTGACAATACTACTTTAGCCTTTATGTTATCTTTGGAAAGGCCGCTTATCGACTTTTTTACCAGATCAGTATCTGTTTTATTGCACTCTACTATAACTTCGTTCGAACCAATTGCAGAAATGCTTTCTTTCAACATCTTATTTATCAAGATTGAATACGACTTTTGTTTAACTGAGGATTCCAGTTCCTTTTTTGCCATTTCAAACGCGTCATTGACAGCAGTCTCAACTATAACAAGTTGTTTGTTTCTAGAGGCAAGCCTACTTGAGCCTACAATTTGTCTTTTGAGATTCTCTGCTTGTTTTCTTGCTCCTTGTACTATTTTGTCATATTCCAATCGCAGGTTTGTCTTAGATTTTTCTAAATTAGTTAGAGACTCTTGGTAAGCAGAATCTATTTTTGTAATTAAATCTTGCTCTGTTTGAGTCAAAACTTTATTAACTGTTCTTTCTAGAGCAGAATTTGAACTCATTAAAAATTATCGTCGATGATCGTGATTTTAACCTTTTGTTATTATGAAGCTATAACAACACAAATAATAAGGATATTTCGTAGAATAAAATTTGATCACTGGGTTGTGCTCTAGTTTAATACTTGCTAAAAGGAAGATTTTTTTAGTTACTTTCAACAATATATCGTGAGTCGGAATGCAGGCAGTAGCTAGTTCTATAAGTGAAACTAAGTTTCGGATCACTTGCATTTTGGATATTGATTGATTCTAGCGTCAATATTCTTTGCAAAACAAATAATATGCTCTAGGTGACTTCCTTTCCAGTAAATCTTGTTGCAAATTGAACACTGGTAAAATTGTTCTTGTGACAAAAGACTTCTTAAATGGACAAGATGGGCTTTGACATCGTCGCGTGTTTTCTTTATTAGCGATCCGTTGCACTTGGCACATCTAGAATATTCTTGAGCAAACCTTAAAGAGCAGATCCCATTTTTGGCCAGTAGATGTGCAATATTTTCTATGTCACAGTTACTCTGCAATAAGACTCCTGTTAAGCCTTTCTTCAGAATCCTTTTAAACAACTCCCTGTCACAAGTTAAAATAATTCGATTTTGCTCCGCTGCGATTTTCAGTACAGCGTCGTCTTGGATGGATGCGGTATACGATGTATCAAAGCCAAAAATGCGTAATTTCCGAGCAACACTTCCTAACATCGCATCGGCTAAAAATGATGGTCTATTGTTATGTGGCTGTCTCACCTCTACACTCCTCACAAGTGAAGGTGCTCTCATCGTATTGCAAAAGGTCAGACCATTCCCCGCACTCATCGCAGTATCCCGAGATATTACCAGCAGGGCGGCCAATCTCTCCTCTAACAATCGCCGCCTTTTCTGATACCACATCAACAAGTTCTGGGGTAACTGAAATAACATCAGATGTAGAAATAATGCCTACTAACTTTTTTTTATAGACTACACCAATTCTCTTTATATTGTATTCTCTTAATTTGCGCGCAGCATCAGTAACTGCCTCCTCTCCTTCTATTGTATATAATTTCTGCATTACATCCGAGGCCTTTATCATGCTAGGCCTAACATCTTGCGTTACAGCATTTGAAACAATGTCCCAATCCGTAACTATCCCTGCTGGATTTTCATCTTCCATAATTATAATGCTTCCAATCTTTTGTTCTTTCATCTTTATGGCAATATCTCTAATATTATCGTGAGGAGATGCCGAGATGACCGGGCTATTCATTATATCTCTAACCAGCACTCTGGTCGGCATATTAGCATCTCTGTGTTGTTGTCCCCTTGACTCTTTTACCACACTAATAGGACAAAATCAAAGGCTTAATTACTTTGCTCGTCAAATGATGCTGATGACGACGACGACGGTATCAAATTAACTACGGAAATATCTGTCTTGTCAGCACCGTCACTGAGCCTTTGCAATTTTTCTTCTCCCAACCCACTGAAAGAAATTTTGGATTTTCCCGATGGAAGAGACCTGATGAAGTCATCTATGGAAATTGTTTTGATAAAATCTGCTAAATCACTACTGTTTGAGGTACTATGTTCGGTTGAATTTTCATCCTGATATCTAGATACTTCTATTGTCTGTGCAATTTTTATCAACTCACCTTTAGCCTTTTTAGCCAAATTCATCGGATCTATGCCCCCAGGAAGCAAAATAGCATAAACAATGCTTCTTTTTTTTACAGCATCCACTGGTCCGCAAACAAGAGCATATCTATTGCCCAGCCGAATTATCCCTATCGCCAGTCTTATTTCCAATCCCTTTATGTAATTACGTTTGCCCTCAATAACGAAAGAACCCTTTGGAAGAAACTGTCCAGTCGGAGCACCTTTTTTTATTTGTGATGGCATAACCCAGTATGCATCTGCACTGGATAATCCGTCTTTCCATGCTCTGCTAAATGAAACAGTTGCCTGAGCTGACTCGTGTAGGCTAGAAGCAATAGATTCAGTTCCCTCGTTGATATTGCCGTTCTTTATAATAAAAAAGGGTGAACCATAGACTTCTGCGTGAAATACAATATCTTTTTCAGTCAAATGTTTACGTATGATAGCAGAGTTTGAAGAAGAATCCCTACCACCTATTGCTAATAGACTATCTGTTGTGACAAACCATCTATAGCGCTCATACCATTCTTTGAAGGTATCTTTTTTGGCAGTAATACCTTCTGCAATAGAAGAGGTTTGTTTACGCAATTTTCCGATGTGAGATAACAGGTTTGCACTGGCTTCATCTATGGATTCACTACCTCGTTCCATCTCCTTGGCCCTTATGAAAAGTGATGATGCTACCTTAGGTATATTGGATTCTAAAAGAACACGCTCGCTCAGTACTTCTAAATAGTCTGATCCTTTTTCATTGACAATTGATGCCGAATTTTCGGTGAGGAGCACTTTGAATGAAGCGGAGTCAAAGTCACCATCGAGACCGCTTTGAAACAGTTGCATCAATTCACTGGCAAGCTTTCTGATTCGATTGGCCTTGAAAACAACAGCATCCTTTGCCTTGTTTTGTTCCGCAAGATCGTGCTCTAAAATAGCAATACGTTTGCCAATTTCACCGCTTCTCGTGCTCCGTCCTTGATCCATTAATGCATTGCTAAAAACTTCATCTAAGGCCTCCATATAGTCTTGGACGTTTCTAATTTTCAATTTCATAGCGGCACGAGTTTTAAGGGGAATTACATCTATCGGCTTTTCGCTGTCATCAATGACTACAACAGGTTCAACATTTCTTCCAGTACTGATATCTGTAACCAGCTCCGTGATAACGGCATGAAGTCTATTTATATCCTCATCGGAGAGGCTGTGTGGCTTTTTGTTTGATATATTAGATCTTATTACTATCTCTTCTACAAATTTTTTTGAAATAGAGAGATTTCGTCCAATCCATCTCCAAATATCAATGTTATTCCCTTCAGCAGATTTTCTTAAATCTCTTAGTTTATCAATAGAGAGATCGAATATGTCTGTTCCCCTAGACGGTGGAGGTACATATCTTAATCCAGCTTTTAAGATACGATGTCTTACTTCAATATTATATAGAATGGATATAATTTTTAAATCCTGGTTACATACTATTATATTACCATCTCCAAAGAGCTCAACAATGACTGCCCTATAGTCTCCATTTGTATGTCTAAATTTGAACAGAAGAATCCGCTCTCCATCTAATTGCTCAATGGATTCTATCCTTGATCTTTCGAGCTCAGTTCTAAATACAGAGGTGAGTGCATTTTCTTCCATTGTTTTGAATTTTAGTTTCGTAATCCATACACCTTTTACTGAAATCATTAACAGGATTTCCGGTTTCGTCGTATGGTGTAATCTAAAGAGGAGAGAATCTTTTGTAATACCGCTGATATTACTAACGTAATAGCCAGAGGCTGCAACGGAGTTAATATTATTTACCAGATATCGTAGTTCTATGGCAGACAGCTCCATACTATATCTAGTAATAACGGCAAATATTAATCAAAAACCAATAAACGAACATACTGCAGACCGCAAGGAATTAAACCGAGTGCCATTTAATGACAAAAGTAACATAGTTGAATACGCTAGACAGGGTTTTTTACATGAGAGCTATTTTGGGACTAATTGCAGGAGCAATGGCGGGATTTGTAATAGCACCTGGCACTCCTCAGAGCAATGCCATAGGAATAGCCATTATGATAGGTGCCGTATTTTATATAATATCATACCAAATTGCAAAACGGATTGCACCCAGTATACCAAAGACTGATAGGAAAAAATTGGCTACAAATGGGATAGTCCCCTTCATTTTCCTGCTTTTGATGTTCATGATAGTAGTGTATACTGGTTTGCATCAAGGCCTGGTAAGCACCGGAATAAATAAATGACCAATCTGAAGAGTTGCAGGTTAAAATACCACTAATAAACAAAATATTGACTATCTTGCTTTGGAATTATAATACACCCGGTATTCCAGACGAGTTATTTGAAAGAAATGAGGAGGTTCCAATTACAAAGGAAGACGTAAGATCAATTGTTATCAGCAAATTAAGATTAAAAAATAATTCTTCGGCTATAGATGTTGGATGCGGTAGTGGAAGCATTACAGTTGAACTATGTTTACAAGCTAGGTCTGGTAAAATTTATGGCATCGATTTTAATGAAAAAGCAATAGAATTAACAAAAATAAATTTAAAAAAATTCGGGGTAAACGCAGAGCTAGTTTTAGCCAAAGCACAAGACGTTTTACCTTCGCTTCCTGAGGTCGATTCGATAATAATTGGCGGCACAGGTGGTAACGTAGATAAGGTCATAGAGCTTTGCATAGGTAAGTTAAAAAAAGGAGGAAGGCTAGTAATAGATACCATTTTAATTGAAACTACATACAAGGCTCTTAATTTGATTGACAATGCACGACTAGATGAAGTTGATGTTACGCAAGTGACTGTCGCAAAGGCAAAAAAAGTGACCAGCGGAACCATGTTGCTAGCCAGGAATCCCGTTTTGTTGATCTCCGCTACAAAACCCTAATTAACTCTCTATGATAAATATGAACCGAAAGCCTAGTGTTGTTTTTTCTTGTTAGTCAAACTATATTACTAAACAGAATCCCTCTTGTTGCTTTGCTATGTCCTGGTCTTCTCTACTTTAGAGTCATGAGGCTAATGCCACAACAAGTCTATCTATATTAAACGTATTTAACTTAAATAAGTCCTGATTTGAGGATTTATTTATGAAACTTTACTGTGTTGGCTGTGGTCCTGGTGATCCTGAATTACTAACAGTTAAAGCTATAAAACTGATCCAAGGTGCACAAGTACTCTTTGCTCCCACAGCCAGAGATGGTAGACCCAGTATTGCCCTCTCTATAGTAAAAAAGTACCTCAAAAATTCAACAAAGACTGTGAATTTAATTTTCCCGATGATTAAAAATAAGGAATCATTAGAGACGCACTGGAAAAGGAATACAGAGCTAATAGCCGATTCCGTTAAATCCGGCAAGAGGGTAGTTTATTTAACAGTTGGTGACCCTGGGCTGTACAGTACTTGGATATATATCCATAGGCAACTAAAAAAAAATTATAAACATATTGAAGTTGAAATTGTGCCCGGAATTGCCTCTATGTTCGCATTTGCTGCCGAGACAAAAATGAGCCTTGCTGAAGGTGACGAGACTCTTGGAATAGTCCCTGCGTGTTACGATATGGATAGAGTAAAAAAGACGGCTAACTCTTGCGATACAGTCATCTTTCTTAAAGACGGAAGATATTTTGATAAAGTTATCGATATGCTCTCTGAAGCCGGTTTTGAAGACAACTCAACTATTGCTATCGCACAGGATGTGTCAGCAGAGCAGGAAATATTAAGAACCAGCCGTTTAAGGGATCTGCGTGGAACAAAAGGTCCAACTGATAAATACTTTTCAATAATGGTGGCAAAGAAGAAAAATGACTCAACGTAATACAATTTATTTTGTTGGCTCCGGTCCCGGTGACCCCGATCTTATTACCCTAAAGGCCAAGAAATTGGTAGAACAAGCCGACGTAGTAATTTATTCGGGATCACTTCTCAATCCTAAGATTCTAGAATATACAAAAGAAAGTGCTCAGTTGCACGATGCAGCAGTTATCGACAGAGAAAGAATTTATCAAATTTTAAGAGATTCGGCAAGGCAAGGAAAAATGGCTATTCGATTTCACGATGGGGATCCGGCACTTTTTAGCACTATTAGAGAACAAATTGACAAGCTGGAAAAGGACGGACTGCAATGTGAAGTAGTTCCTGGAGTAAGCTCCGTATTTGGCGCTGCAGCTGCAATGAATTTGGAGCTCACTCTACCAGGCAATACTCAAACGCTAATAATAACAAGAGCTGAACTTAGGACAAGCGTGCCAGCAAGAGAGAAGATCTCAAAGCTTGCTCAACATGGTGCTACGATGGTTTTTTATCTAAGTGTCCATTTAATATCAGATATCGTAGAAGAACTTTTGAAAGGGGGAGTATATTCGATGGATACTCCAGCAGCAGTCATTTACAGAGCAACTTGGCAGGATGAAAAGATTATCAAAGGGACTCTTGGAGATATCGCAGTTAAGACTAAAGAATCGAAGATAGTGAAAACTGCATTAGTCATCGTAGGCGATGTAATTGCTCCGGCCGCCTATGAATTTTCAAAAGTTTACGATCCGGGATTTTCTCATGGCTACAGACGTGCAAATAATAAATAAAATAAAGATGAAATCAATTTTTTAACTAATGAATTTCTGTTAGATGGACAAGTCAGAGGACAGAGAGCAAATTCTAAGGCTGACGGTTTCTATTGTCTATCTTTGACTTGTATCTCACTTTACCACCATAACAGGACATGAAGCATATGTTACTACTCCAGAAGCTATACTTCCGACCAACAGCTTTTTAAAACCAGATTTACCGCGCGTTCCTATTACAATCAAGTCCACTTGTTCAGAGTCAGCATAATCTACAATGGTATGCGTGGCATTGGTCTTACTCAAGACAACATCGGTTTTTAAATCAATTTTTAATTGATCAGTTTTCAGTTTTATTTTATCGAACCATTGCTGAGATTCTTGTTTGACCATACCCGATATTTCCCTTATAGAGCTAGAGGAAATATCACCTGAGATATCTGCATATCCCATTTCCGAAGTAACGACATGTAAAACAATCAAACTAGCGTTATCCTTTCTGGCCATTTCTATAGCATATTTTGCAGCGTCCATAGAGGGTTCTGAGCCATCTATTGCAACTAATATTTTAGAAAATCTTTCATAATCCACAGATTGTTTCATTCCTACTTGGTGAAAATTGCTTAAAAACTTTGGGGCAATCAGATGGCGACGCTTCTAGGACAACAGAGTAAAATAATATTGCTGCATAACAGGAGAATATGCATGCTACTAACTCTAATAAAGTTACTATACCCTTATCATCATACCTTGTCCTAGAGAATGATTACGATTTATTTATCCTACTAATGTAAATTATGTTCTCCTCTCCCTTTCATTTAACTACCAGTACAGGACGTGATGAATAACTAACTATTTTTGAGGCAACGCTACCTAACAACATTTTTTTAAATCCTGACATCCCCCTTGTGCCAATCACAATCAAATCTATATTTTCATTTTCGGCATAATCTAATATGCTGCTTTCAACTGATAAGGAGTCTTCGATAATTTCTGATTTGAATTGAATGTTACTTTTATGAGCCAAAGTAGCAACGCTATCGAGCCATTTCTGAGCACGTTCCTTTAAGCCTTGTAACTCTCTTAAACCATATGTCGGCGCGGCGATAAAAGACGCTGTCAGATATCTTGGTTTAGACAAATCTAGTACAGTCAATCCAATCAAAATAGCGCCATCCTTTCTGGCCATTACTATAGCATATTTTGCCGCATCCATCGAGGCTTCTGAGCCATCTATTGCAACTAATATTTTAGTAAAGAGTCCCTGTCTATTTGTCACTTTTAGTAATTTGACTTGGATCTCAATAAATATTGCCATATCCATATACCCATAGTTCCCTTTATAGAAAACTAAAGGATGGGTCGGCTAGAATAGCTGTATTTTGTTCTATAGACTATGATCAAATGATCAAATCAAAGAGTCTGCCGCGAGAAGCGAAGAAGCTTTTTGTGTAATGATTCAGGGAAAAAGAATTTAGAATATCATAGTTCTATAATAATCCTCTTGAATTTTAAAAAATGATGGCAGAGATGTATCGTCGTGTTCACAAGTAAAAACAAATATGTCATCATGATTCTCTTAGTCGGAGCAGTAATCATCACAATGTCAACAATTAACGGAGCCATGATAGCATACTCACAAACAGCCGCACAAAATTCTACTTCCTTGTCATCTTCTGCGATAGGAGCTAATAATGCCAGTGTAAAATTAAGGGGTGGGATTGGCAGCTTGCAAGATCATCAAAAGGATACTCCTCTGTGGATAGTGCAAGGCCATTGGGAGATGAGCCTTACTAAGCCATTGCAATATATAGTAAATGGAAATAATACTGCAAAAACATTTAACGCCAGCTTTACAATGATCAGCTTAAATGGTTCTCTAAAGGATAAAGATTCAATATCCGATTTTAAGCAGACTAACAGCTCTATAAAAAACGATAGTTCGCAAATAATTCTCAACGGCACAGCTACCATCCTTAGCAAAAAATTAGGGCGGTTCGAACAGGTCCCTGTCAGTCTAAAAATCGTAAGAAACAATGCATTCAGCGTGTGGATCGATCCTAGGAATGTAAATAATTACTTTGGAAAGACTCCAATTTATGGTACTATGTATCAAACGCCGCAAGGATAGGACATCAGGTTACGCAATAGGCTGTTGAGAGGTAAATGTATACTGTACAATAAATAAGAGGTTGCCATGTGTCCTCGCCCTGTTGCGAGCTTTATTGTATTAACACAATGCAAAATACAATAATTAGACAAATTATTAACAAGACGCAAATACAAATAGAACAGCAGATGTTTAAAGTTGCTGACAAGAATTCTATATAGTGTCTTGTAGATCACTAAAAATTATTTTCTCTTTATTCTGTGACTTTTCGTATTCAATTGTAAGTTGACCCTATATGAAAAATACGTACAAGCGATTAATTATTTTATTATGTGTGTTTACTCGGTACTATAACAATCAGAAAACAATAACAGGGACAGAAATGGTGACTGGCTAGACAGACATCTGATATCACAATAATTAAGAAGAAGAAGGAACAATTCTATATATAGTTCCATCATAATTAAGAATATACATATATCCGTCGTCAGGACTGATTTGTATATCAGTAATTACACCAAATCCTTTTCCAAATATTACGCTATTGGATTCATCTGGATTATCTGCAACTTTATCTGCAAGTTCACCATTAAGCAATAATGCTGTTCTTTGTGGATTTAACTTAAAGTTGTAAAGGCTACCTGTGTCAACATCTCCTACAAATATGGTGTTTTGATATTGTTTTCCTAATTTGTCAGAATTAAGGAATTTCAGTACAGTAGGACCAACTGGTTGTTTCCATACAAATTCAGGATCTCGGTATATACCCTTTCCATTGAATGTTACCAGACCATGTGGAAGTGCATTATTATTATTATTATTATTGCCAACAGTGCTATCATGATTGCTATTACTATCGCCACTATCACCACCATTTTTTGATAGTCCCATTACCTTAATCCATCCGCTATTAAATCCTGGTTCTACAAGATTAATTTCGTCGCCATACGTTGGGCCATTTTCTGTATCCCATAATTTCCCAGTTACAGGATCAAAGTCCATACCAAAGCTGTTTCTAACACCATAAGCATAGTAGTAATCACTCATTGGTGAGTGATGTTGTTGTTGTTGTCCATCTAATCCGTTTTCTTTTCCTTTCTGTACTCCTATAAAGGGGTTATCTGATGGGGGTTGACCATTCTGGTCTACTCTTAATATACCGCTTGTACCATCCAATGGATCTCCATCCTTTACATTCTGCGCTTGACCTTCATGACCTCCGACATCACCTATACCAGTATAGATGTTCTTATCAGCACCAGGACCAATCAATACCTTACCTCCATCATGATTGTTTTCTCCTTCAGGATCTGGAGAAGTAGCAGGCATGTCTAGCAGGAGTTTAGGATTTATCAATTTATTGTCTACTAACTCATATCTATACAGACGATTATGCATAGACTGTGCATTTTGACTACTACTACTACTACT
>DASQQB010000122.1:0-70175 GCA_035643635.1 Nitrososphaeraceae archaeon
GAAATAGCAACAAACGAAACAGCTGCTAAACCAAATGGAGGGTATGAAAAAGTTGTCAGTAGGAGTGCTTGATTTGAGACGAAGAACAGGATCAGACCACACGCCGCCAGCGCGATGAAGTCTTTCATCGGGGTGGTATAAGCAAGCCTTCTGGTGATTGTCCAAAAAGAGATCCCAAAAAGAATCCCTCCAACGGTCTCGCTAAGTGAGAATACCATCGTGTATACCAAAAAAGTTACAGTGGAACCCTGAAATAGGCTGATAATTTGAGATTGTTCTAATGGAATGAATTGAAATAAAAAGTAAAGTAACGGTGTACTCATGATAACGAAATATTTGATATTGCCTAATTTTTTTCGATAATAACTTAATAGGCTGGTGGTGGACAGGCACCAAATCACAAACGATAGAATCGATGTATATGTATACGCGAGACTTAGCCTTTCAAGTGACGATTGGCTACGAATAGTTGGCGAGAAACCAAGTGTCTGATGCTCTGTATTTACAGAAGGATAAGCTGAAAGGACAACGTCGAGAAATGCCACTGTTACTACTGCATTTGCTGTAATGAGTATTGCAGACAAGCTATATAATAGAATTGATGTATTTTTTTTAATTTTATACCATAAGAGGAATTTGTAACCTAGGAAGGCCATCATCCCCGCGGCTGCAGAATAGCTTATGGTCGTCGCAAGTGTCAAGGCAATCATATGGTAAAAATTTCTTGACCACATTTCTGTACCCACTGAGACGAGAATAGTAGCCAACGTGATATGAATAACCATCATAATTTTGTTAATTTTCGAGAAGTGAAAATTGGCCCTCTTCAGGTTTGCATACGCTGCGCTGTTCCTTATAGAATACAGAATAGAAAATCCGCCGATTACATATACTACTAGGATAATTATAAAGGAAGAAATCCTGATCTCGTATGAGAGATTTGAATCCAACGGTATAAACGGAAGGGCTTTTTCAATTACCGCATCGAATACGAAAGAAGCTATTATGGCCCCTGTTATGAGAAATGTTCTCCTGCTCGTTGTACCGGACATTAAGTTTCTTTAGTAGCACATATAATAGTGGAAGAATATTTATCTTTATATAGATCTATGATGTCTTGCAACTCGTATTAATGTTAAGTACGAAAACGGTGATAATGCTGTGCTTCGCACTCACATTTATTGCACTTTGCCTTCCAGCGTATGCGCAGATTACCTCACCTACCCCTCCAGGAATATTCAATACAAATGAAAAACCTTACGGGATTGCATATAAAGATTGGACTGCGAAATGGTGGCAGTGGTTAAGCAGGATCCCATCAAATTATAATCCCTTAAACGATAATACAGGCAAGAACTGTGATGTTGGACAGAATGGGCCTGTCTGGTTCCTTACAGGTACTGGTTCTGCTACGGCTGTACGATCCTGTAATATCCCAGCGGGCAAGGCGATCCTGTATCCTGTATTAAATTCACAATGTGATCCAGTCAACTTCAAAGATTCACGTACAGAGTCGGAGCTCAGGGAATGTGCACAGGCAGATGACAATTACGTGATTACATTGCAGTCTTCTATAGACGGTCATCCCATAGCAGACCTAAAGAAATATCGTGTTACATCATCGTTGTTCAACATCAGTTATCCTCCCAACAACATATTTGGATCTATTCCGGTAAATACGACAGCAGTTTCAGATGGATATTGGGTCTTTCTGAAGCCTCTATCGCCAGGAAAACATGATATAAGGTTTACCGGAATTACTAGTGATAATCCAACGACGGGTACGAAATCCTTTTTGGTTGATGTTACCTATCACATAAATGTCGTAAAGGTGAGATAATGTTAGTCAGTTTTATTTTGAGATGTTCCAAACAGCCTTAGTTTCGAAATCCCTCACTCCTTTTGCACCAAATTCAATAGTGTCTTTTGACTCAAGTTCATTAGCGGGAATACAGAACCACTGCCCGTGGGAATGCTCGTAATTGAGGATTGGAGTAGACCTAAGGTCTGTATAACGCTCTTGTAAATTCAAGTCGATAATTCCGCCCTTATGTTTCCTAATAAAAGCGTACGTCCCGGCGGATGAGTTTGTTTCAAATTCTGCAAATTGTTTAGTTTCCGCTAAGGTGTTTATAGCTGGACCAATTACCCTATTTATGTTCCCAGAAGACAGGTCTACGTTTCCTCGAAATATTCCACTTGGAGCCTTTTGCTCGTCCACTCCAAAAATGAAAAGCGCATCACCTTTAACTAGTCCCGTATCAACCGCGTCTGCATTCCTATTAATAAACGCGTTCCACCAAGCTTTAATATCATCATCTGATATTTCGCATGTTGTGTCAGTAGCCAAATCCGTCTCTAGCCTTCCCTATAGAGACCTAACTTATAAACAAATCTGTATTATTTCATTCATCGACTTTCTATGGCTAACGAGGATTGTATTGGGCACTTTTTCTGTTATCACGAAACATTAATGTGATATATTGCCGCCGAACTCCGTGTTCCTCCGCTACAAGAGCCATGGAAGTATATTTCGTGTTTTCCTTGTTTCAAGGGCTTTAGGAATACCCAGTACCCATCAGCTGCCACGTTTATCGTTTGTGGAGACAATTTGAGAATATTAGTTCGTTCTAACCGCATGTCAAAAATAAAAGGGTTTGAATGAATACGATATACACACACCTTCTCACCGTCCACCGTTGCCTCCTTTACTACTATGTCGTTCATATCCTCCATTACATGTTTTATAAGTTGTTGGTTTGAGCTAAGTTCTGGGTTCTCAACGAGATTTGCTTCATAGTTTATGACAGGAAACAGAACTGATTTGCCTGTAGGTAACTGACATGAGCGCTCCGGACATTTATGCTCACCAAGCGTTCCGGCTAGAAACCAGACTGGCCCGCTTTGATTTACATCTGCAAGTGAACCTGAGTCATCTAGGAGAGGATTGTTTGTGCTTGGAACGGATAGAACCCATTTCCACCATTTCGCAGTCCATTGACCATAAGTTAAACCGAAGGGTTTATCATTAGGGGTATATACTTCCACTCCGTTTAATCCCATTATTAAAAATTCAAGGATATTATTTTTAAAGTTTTACCTCTTAATAGTACTTTGGTACTAAAAGCAAAATGATTAATGATGGCAATCAGGAATTCGAGGAATGCAAAAAAATTAGCTCTAACAGAGCGAGAAGCGGTAGCCGCAATCTATGCTGACTGTTGCAATTGTTGAGATTGTTCCGGCTTTATTTCCGCTAGGACCAATAAGGAATGGAGAAATAAGCTAATTACATTCGCACTTAGAGATTTCCCAGCATATTGCGGCGCTGCGAAGTAATTAATTCTAATCCCCACATCTAGGGAGTTGAGTATAGCATGAGTTCCGCCTTGTTATCTTTCGTATGGCTACATAGGATAAGGATTTTTTTTAAATAATTCGTTCTAGAAACAAAATAATCATTCGCCTTATAGATTGAATAATCCGCCCACGATTACTTTTTTTTGGCCTATTCAGTAGTTGCACTGCGTAATAATCTTAAATGCAGGTAAGTGACAATAAGATGCACTGCACTAGCCCCTCTGTCGCTATAACATTATGCTAGTATCCTTTGTCATCTATTCTCGAAGCCAGAAAACAGTTTGCTATTTTCTATATCATACAATCCGGCAAAGCATTGACATAACAACAGCTTACCAATAATTTGCCTTTATCTTTTCAATTGCTCTCTCGTGCTCTGGGCCCTTCTTTCTTGCATAACTTTCCATAGCTGATAGAGGAACGTTACCCAGTGTCCTTGCCAACCCGGCAAAGAACAGATTCTTTACAGGATTGTCCCTTCCTACCTTGTGCATAAACTTCTGAATTCCGTACTTGAAATTGTGCTGCCATGTCTTGTACATTACTCCAAGCTTTGGAGCATCCATTGTGTTGCCTATGTCGAAAAAGTCAGACTTTTCTAGCAAACCTATGGGGACGAATGTAAGAGGTGTTACTGTGAATTTTGAATCTGGCTGTTCCATTTCCAATTCATGGATTAAATTAATTGTCTCCCAGCTATCTTCAGGGGTCTCGTCATTATTGAGTCCCATAATAATGGTGAATGCCGGTACCCAATAATTTTCATTTAGTGTTTTTACAGCAGTCTTTACAACCCAGTGCCATTCTGATGGTGAATAAGGGGCTAACTTTCTGTCTGCGTATTTTCCAATAAGCCTTATGCTTCCAGTTTCAAAGCCGCATTGTATGCCAATGTGATTCTTGGGACTTGCTTTTATGATTTTAGAGATGTTGGGAATTAATCTTTCATCCGCTATAGCCCCAGCAAGGGTTCCATGGGTTGGATTTGTATGTTGTATACCTGTCTCCATAATTCCTTTGAATAATTCTTCGAGCGCCTCTCTGTTTGGTTGCATATTCTTAGTAGTTCTCGGATTCAGACCATACACAAAGATATCATCGCTTTGTATCCAAGCATTTTTGTGTCCTCCATATTTCATATTCACCTCGATTTCCTTTTTCACCTTTTCAACAGGATAATATCGTAATGGCCTTAATGTAACGTCACAGAATTTACATCCTCTACCGCACCCTCGCATGACCTCAACCATACCATGCATGCTCGGATTGACAATTGTTGGAATCTCATCTATCGATGGTTCGTAGCCATAATGAATGAATCTACCGTAATGTCTGGTTCCGTTTCTCGGAAATTCCTTTATCTCTACCTTGAATTCAGATTTTTTAAATGGATTTGCTGTTTCCAGTTCCCCATTTGCAGCAGCATCGAAAAACCTTCCACCTGCCCCGTCGATCTCCGGTCCTATTCCGCCCAAGTCACCTTCCACGATTCCGTATATATTATACTCCTCAATCTTTGCTGGGTCGTAGTTGTACTGCCACGTTCCTGATGCTCCAACAATTACCTTTGCCTTACTTCCGTTTTTTATTTTTGCAGCATTTATTTTATAATGTAGCTCTCTGCAGTAGAATTCGTCAAATGACATTTGTTTCCTACCGTATGTAAATGTCATAGTAACAGGACCCATACCAAGAGGATCCATCTCATAGGTTCCGACAACCTGGGTTTCTGGACCTATAAACTTGTCTACATGATCTGGGTGGGCAACTACCACATCGTCCCTACTATAACCATCTCTCAAAAGTGATGCTTCAACCTTTCTCAGGCCATATGGCGCATAATTAGCTATACCATTCGTATGATCTATTGGATTGCAAATAAAGTCAAACAGCATTCTAGGAGTAACTTGGTTACCAAAGATATGATACCAAAACGAGCTTCTATCTCTGTTAATATCTAGAGCGGGTGCGCACCCAAAGAATGATGCAAGGGAGATGCCCCTATAAGGTGACATAAGAGTACGATCTGCACTAAGGACAACTTTAGGATATTTCATAAATGTTTAAACATTGTATGCAGTTACTATCATAGATTTTAACTTTTCCTATTTCTGACTACATAATTTTTTGCATCGGTAATAGGTGTGTAGCAAGCATGAATTTATATTATCTACGATAAGAAACCGACAAAGAAACCTGTCATTACCGTAAACAAATTGATTTTAGAAGATGATATGAATGAGATAGGTTAAAAGATAAGAAAATTGGCTTTATAGCCCTCTTAGTTTCTATTTTATATAGATTCTTGGTCTGATCTCCTTTAGGAGGCCGATTGCGTACCTGTGAACTCTATGATTCTGTCATCTTTACCAAAATTTATTTGCAATATCCTGGCCTTCAAACTATTGGCGATTTCTTTGTAGTCTACCCCCTTTTTGTCTATCTTGATTATAAACTTTGCATCATTATTCCCCTGTCCTTTGGCATCTATTACATTCCTGGGGAGCTCTATGATTAATTTTCCGTTATCTGCTTGCGAACCAAGAACGCCTACGACCGTTGCCTTGTCATTATCAGCAACGAGACCTAGGATCTTGCCATTAGTAATATTATACTTAACTGGAAACGATTTTCCATTGATTATAAGATTAGTCACACCAGTAAACCCTGTTCTGTTGAAATTGCTCTTCACTACAGCTCCAGATGATGCCTGCGAGGTTGTTGCTGTTTGTTGTTGTTGTGTCCCTGATGAAGATGATGAAGTCGAAGGTGAACTATTATTATTTCCACCCTGTACTGCTCCTGGTGTGGTTATTACTGTTTGATTACCCTGTGTCGTTATTGTGGTTTTACCGCTATTATCGCCGCTGGACCCGCCACCCGTGCTAGTATTTTGTGCATTTACTAACTGAGAAGATAGTGGAGACAATGCTACCATCGCGACTAATACAATTGGCATACTCCAGGACAAAGATTTCAATGTCTTTATACGAGGCTTTAAATCATTAAAATTAGTTCTTTTCGTTTTAGCACTTTTTTGTGTCAAGCAATTTTAAGGCTCCTTGCATACATATAAATCATTTCTATATATCTACATCAACTGCAGTATGTACAGATACATGATAAAATATAGTAATATAATAAGCATGGAGACTTTAAAATTGTAGTTGTTGTCCCACGGCACTAATAATCATCACATTGTTTAGCGCATACCATTTTAGTTTCTCCTCGCTTTTGGGACATGACTTCATGTTAGTTAGTCCAAGCCGAAGAATAGCCTAATAATGGATGGTACTTATTTTTTCATTCCAAGACTTCTATTCTTTAACCTTAAATGACCGCTTCTGCATTTTCGGCAGCTTTCCGCTGAAATTGGATTCTTACCGCCGCATTTGAAGCAAATTTTAAAGAATAATCTGCGTTGTTGTGCGATTTGTTTTTTAGTGGCGTCTGTAATGGGCATCCGTTACACTCCTTCTATGATTTAAAATAAGCATCATTTGTACTTTGCTATTTGATCGAATAGCTTATTCTCCAAGAATGCAATAACAGCTGCATAACAGGTAATTGTAAAGACAGTCTTAGAAATTGATCAAAGCAGATATTCCAAATAAATTATTAAGAACAACTGGGAAAACGATGCGATGTCAAAGGAACGAATAGAGCAATTAGACACATTGATAGAAAGGCTCAATAGTCAGGACAAATATTTTTTAGATTTCATCAATAGTTCTGGTCTTCAAGCAGGAATTCTTAGGATCTCAACTCATATGCAAGATACCCAAGAGCCCCATCCCGTAGACGAATTATATTATGTTATCAGAGGCTCTGGATACATCAGAGTCGACAATAGGGAATACTTTGTGAAACAGGGAGCAGCCATATTCATACCCGCAAATGCAGTCCATCAATTTTATGGTTCGACAGATCTCGTTGTGCTCTACGTGTTAGGAGGATAATATGCCAAGAAAAATAAGGACGTAAAAGTCTTGCAAACAGCTCATTATATAGACGTCTTAAATTCACATTCTCTAATTTGTTATTCTTTATGGATCATTAGAATTCTTTTAATGATACTATTCTTATTCTATTATTATTTATATCACAGTTCAATCAGAAAATCCTTTCCATATACACTTTGAAACTTTTTAAAAATATTCGCACAATCATATGAATGAAAAAGTTGCTCTGATCCGTCAGTGATTTTAACCTCTAGTCTATCTTGTAGTCCTTTTATAATTTTTTTTCCGCACATTTGACATATATTGTCTGGTCCAGAATAATCACTTATCTCCATCTCAGATCCCCCATTTTTTGGATTTTATATTTTGCAGCCATCACTGTTCTCAATAGCACCTGTACTTGAGCAACCGACGAATTATAATCAGCCTAGTTCCTCCGCCATTCAATAACTTAATCTGCCTTTCTTAAGTTATTAATTTTACTTTGTCCATAGCTAGAATAGTCTCAGTGATACAATTGTAGTACATCGTATTTCACGTTTATATCAAAAATATTACTTTAGAATAATTTATAGGATTCGGACTTGCATACCAGTTTGCTTGCGATTATGGGCGATTACTTTGAGGTCGACAGATTGGTTGAAGACCTTGCGAAGATATATTCTACAGCCTGTGCAACTACCTGGTTTAAGGTAACTAAAAATCAATTTCCTTCTAAAGAAGAATTTCGACTTAAGGTCGTGGAATTTATGAAACATTTTGAATACTCATTATCTGCATTTCCTCAAACCTCCGAGGCTGAAGATTTTAGAGGGTACGCAAGAAAGCTTCTTAATAAAGAAATTGAGAAAGTCATATCAGGTAATAACAAGGAAGTTGAACGCAGGTACAGATACTATGTCGAATACAAATAATAATCTAACTCCAGCCTAATCAGAAAGCAGAGAATAAATGGTAAATATACGTTGTAAGGGTAAATCACCATTCCAAAGACGGCTTCTCTTCACTCTCTTACCAAAAGCAAAAAATTATCTTCATTTATAGATGTATCTGGAACCTATCAAAGAGTTCAAATTTACATACCTGACAATTGAATTTAGTAGCACCAGATTTCAAACCTTCAACGCCATCCATATTTTGTTTGAATTGAAAATGGGAAAGGTTTTAAATCGAAGAAATTTAAAGTGTGGTATGCGGATAACACTATCAGCAATTAAAGCGGACATAGGAGGAATCGGTGGGCACACTCGGCCTAGCGATGAATTACTTGAAAGCGTACGAACTTTCGTTGCTCAGAGATCCAAGGATCTGCTAACTGATTATTATATAGGATACACAGGTGATGATATTCATCTTATAATGACACACACATTGGGTGCCGATAATCAGAAAATTCACAAGTTAGCGTGGGATGCTTTTACTGAAGGAACAAAAGTGGCCAAAGAGCAGGGATTATACGGTGCCGGTCAAGATTTACTTAAAGATGCTTTTTCTGGAAACGTAAGAGGTATGGGTCCAGGTCTGGCAGAGATCGATATGGAGGAACGTCCAAGTGAAGTTTTTTGCATATTTGCCGCCGACAAGACAGAACCCGGTGCGTTTAATTTTCCGATGTGGCGTATGTTTGTAGATGCTAGAAGCAACACAGGACTTCTTATTAATGAAAAGCTTGCTTCAGGCGTTACTTTGCGAGTACTAGATGTTATGAGCGGTAAAATTGCAGATTTGAAAATGTGGGAAGACAAAGCAGAATTAGAAGCAGCGCTAATGTATCCAGGCAAGTATGTAGTCCATTCGGTAATATCCTCTGAGGGAGAACAAATAGTATCTGCTTCTACAGACAGACTGCACAACATTGCGGGTACGTATGTTGGTAAAGATGATCCAATAGCAATAGTTAGAACACAAAAAAACTTTCCAGCAACTGAGGAGGCTGGCAGCGCCTTTAACGATCCGCACTTTGTCGCAGGCAATACACGAGGAAGTCATCATATGCCACTAATGCCTGTTAAATTAAACTCTGCGGCAAGCCTGAATTATTCTATTCCAATAGTTTCCTGTTTAGTATTCAGCATGCATAATGGTAAGTTTACTGGACCGCATGATGGATTTGGTACAGTAGATTGGGATCTTCAAAGAATGTGGGCCTCAGAAAGAGCTATGATAATGCGCAATCAGGGATTTATCCATCCCGCCACACTTGTTCCAGAAGAGTTAGAATACAATAAAGGATACGAGGCAAGAATGTCAAAACTGAATGAAAAATTTAAAGATACGGTTTGATCGGGTAGAGAATATGTGCATGGCATTGATAAATAATGATACAAATAGTAAAAGAGCAGGCAATCTTTGAAGCGCCCTTTCATTATAAATTTTAAAAACTATGCTGAAATTTCAGGAGAAAAAACTCTTGCATTAGCCAAGATAATCCAAAGTGTGTCCAAAAATCATGCTGTAGAAATCGTCCTTGCTCCTCCTCAGCCTTGCCTTGCACTTGTGATACAAAACGTCAGCTTGCCCGTCATCTGTCAGCATCTGGATGTTGGTGAATTTGGACAGACTACTGGTTTCTTTATCGCAGAAATGGCAAAGTCCTTTGGCGCTCACGGGTCTCTTATTAATCACAGCGAACATAAGCTTCCGGCAGAAATAGTAGCCGACATTGTCCAAATCTTGCACCGATTAGATATGACGTCAATAGTCTGCGCACAAACCGTAGAAGAAGTGGCCAAAATGGCGGAGTTCTCTCCAGATTTTATCGCTATCGAGCCTCCCGAGTTGATAGGTTCTGGCAAGGCCGTATCCAAGGAAAACCCAACAATAATTACAAATTCAATATCAGCAGCTAAGGACCATTCACGCTCTACAAAACTTATTTGTGGGGCTGGAATCACAGATAAAAGCGACGTAGCCGCAGCCATACATCTTGGAGCAGAAGGGATTTTGGTTTCTAGTGGGGTAATAAAGGCACAGTCATGGTATGATAAAATATCTGAGCTTGTTTCCCCGATGGCTGTGATCTGAAAACCCTTAGTGAGTAAATACGTGGCAGTTTTCTAGGATCCAACCCTTTTCATCTTAGAACCGCACTTAGGACATGAAGCCTGATTGTGCTTTGTTCCGCAGCTCATGCAATAATAATTCAATGAACTACCGCTGCCTGCACCGCCACTACCGAACATTGAAGCACCTGTCATACCCATCCTCTTTAACGCTCTTTTCCTCATGTAAAAACTTAGTAAAATAAATACTCCAATTATTATTGGCAAAGAGAAAGGAAAAGGTACAAAAAATGATATTGCAAGGCTTATTCCTAGAGATATGCCAATCCATAGCAATTGCTGTGAGACAAATTGCTTGTTATCACCATTCACCGGTACCAATCACCACTATTATGCTGCTTTTCTCCCATATAATATATATTGATAAGAGTAATAATTTAAAATAGCTTCTGTTTATATTTTATTACGCACTCTATATTTAGAAAAAGATAGCCGATTCTTTGATAATATGATAACCGTATCATTGTAATGTTTTGTAACGTTTCGCAGCTAATACAATTTGAAGATGCTAATCCAAAATTGTGGTAGCAGGATCACATTTAAATTGGAATTCATCGATAAAAAGGTTACATCGACCAAACCGATGGGGAACAAATGCTTGGCTGAAGTGTAAATCATACGCGCTTCAGTCAAGCGCTTTGATATTTAGGTGGCATATGAACTTCGGAAATTCGTCTATAATCACTCATCTAAATAATTTTTAACCCTTTATATCCAATACTGAATTGGCTTGATATTGCGCACTGAGAATATTTAGTTACATATTAGTGTAGCCTGTTTTTCATTACTACGTAAACATTATTTTAGCATCCAGTAAATATTCTTATATTGCAAACACGCCACGAATAAGATTTGAATAATGTAGACAAATTTTCTGAATTGGCTGATTTTTCAAATGAGAAAACAAAAACAAAAACAAAAATATCTCGAATATTCCTGCTTTCCGTAGCAGTAACTATATCAACTCTTATTGCTCTCTCTATGCATTTCGATGCAATTACTATATTTTCATCATCAATATCACAATTTCTTCCCCAGTACGGAAATCAAAATGACCAGGCGGCATCCTCATACGACCGGCACTTCTTCTCCCTCGCATTTGCAGTAACATTATCTCCTAAATCAATACCTTTTACTGCACCATCTTCATCGGCGACGACGACGATCTCCTCTTACTCGACTACGTCTGCAGATCCTTCTTCTACCTCCATATCTAAGCTACCACCGCGCATTAGCATGATCTACAATGGTAAAAAATATGACAACTTGTATCCATTCATTTTTTACGACGGCCGCAATTTAAATAAAATAAAATTACCAATTCTGCCAGATACAGCCGGAACGGCATTAGCACTGAAGGAAGGAAATAAGATAAGTTTTCAATTTGATAAAAATCCAAAGGAAGTAGACGCATTTGTAATTGATTACGACGCAGACATTAACTCAGTGACTCCGCTAAAAAAGATAGGCGTGAATACGTTTGATGTTTCTGGGCTATCTGGAATAAAGAACTTGGAAGTACATGCTGTATTTTCTAAAGATAAAACTAGCGATGGAGGGCAGTATGCTGCCAACTCTAATATCAAGCCTTCTAGATCTTCTGCTGGCGAGTCGGACAGCCTTTATGCATCATATTCCACACTTGTAGACATTAAAGCCAAAGGGAGTAGTAATGCTAAATCACTTTCCTTGTCCTCTTCGCCAGCTTCTTCGTGTAACACCCCAGGCAGCAATGCAGTTGTTGACGTTTCAGGCATCAAGGCAAGCCATAGCGGCACTACCAATAATCCTAACTATGACGATCATTTTTTAAATAATAACAATGACACCGGGGAAAGCGTAAATTCCATACCTGCTAACGTCCTCGACAATAAGATGGATACTGCATGGTCGGCCAAGGGTAAAGGTACCTGGATACTGCTGGACCTAGGATCACATGTATCTACAACAAAGAAGTCAGAAGCGGCAATAGCATCGGCAGTATGTAATATCGAGATGTCCTTTGATAATGCAGATAAGGTTGTTAACTTCTTTATGATACAAACGTCCACTGATGGTATACATTTCAGCGCCCCAATATTTTATCAAAATACTGGCTTAGTGTCTGGCAAAGAATGGTTTGGTGCAAGTTTAAACGATCAAGCATCTAAAGCAAGATATGTAAAGATAACACTCCTTGGAAATACACAAGGAGATTCTTACAGCGTTGCTGAAATAAAAGTACTAGGTAAAAAGTAGTTTAGGATGTAGGCAACACATATTTGAATAGACATACATTGTCAATATTATCTGTCAGGTAACATTCTGTATAGTTACATATCTTTAGCATCATACAGTCCAAACTGGCTAAATATATTGCTGCTTTTACTTGTAGCTAGCGCGGCGTAATGATCTGTCTAACCAGACAAGTCAATTTACCATCCATCTACGATAACCCTAGCAAATATTCCTATCAACCTGACGGTTTATGCTAAATGATATGTCAGAGCCTGAGGATGCATAGATTATACGTGGAATTTACGAGAATTCTAAAAGCGTCAGGATCACCAAAAAAATAAATGTAATGGGGTATAAAGGAATTGTCCGGGGTCTGCTTATTAGCATATTAGGACCAATTTGCAATTTTTTTAGTATACATATAATCCGTAGCCGAAATATATTGTTAAAGAACGGGCTAGGAATCGTTGTTTTTCTTTACCGTTTGCTTCTCATATGTCACGATTTCATGGAATCAAATTTAGACTTCAAAAATAAGAGTGCATTATTATTATTTATTTTAGTATAGTGATTACCAAAATTATCTCCCTGGCTCACCAATTCCTTTGCATCCTCAAGGGTATCTAGATCTTTCATCACGCCCTCTGAGAATATTACTTTAACGTAGGCACCTATTCCCATGGCTGATATGATATGTGAATAATAGCTGTTGCCATTATCATAGTGAGTTTTAGCCAAAAGATTGGGTGGTTTCCTGACTAAGAGGTTTGAGCCATCATATCCAATAGAGGGACATATTAGCAAACATTTCTCATATTTTATTGCGATATCATACATCATATCTATATCATTCGGAACGAGCAAAGGTAGATCTTCGGGAACTACAATAGTAGCCTCTGCCCCGTACCTTATGCAATAACAGTCAGCAATGTTCACAGCGGCGTTTACTCCGTTTTCGACATCTTCCTTTAAAAATGAGATGTTGTGCATTTCAGCAGCAATCTGCGCACGTTTATCGATTGATACTACTATAATTTCTGATAGTTTAGTTGTTTTTTTTAGAGTTTTTATTGTCTGATCTAGAAGGAGCTGGGATAATCTCACGCGCTCTTCTACTGAGAAGAATTGACCCATGCGCGATTTCGAGTATTCAAATTTCTTCACCGGTATTATTGCAAACAATTTCAATATGCTATCTATCCATATTACATGAATTGATTTATCAAATACAATCCCAATCTTCTCTCATCTTGTCTATTTTCCATCATTATATCAGTTTCATGGACTTTGATACCCATATCAAATATACTGTCTCTCAGGGCCTCATCCGTTGGAGAGATAATGAATTTACTTATAAATTCTGAATAATATTTAGCTACTCCCAAGGGAGAATTTATTATCTTCTTTACGTGCATGTACTTTACGGCAGGACCGCTTACGGCGGCATTCGATACAAGTGGTGAGATCGCTACGGTCTTTTCCTTATTGCTGATTAATTCGTTTCTCAAATCTGTTAATGAGACAATTGGCCCTATGCTTGTAATGGGATTCGCTGGTGCGATAATGATCAGTTTCGATTGCCTAATTGCTTTAATTGCTCTGGGGTTAGCCCGTGCTGTTTTATTATCCTTGTATATTATGTCTATAATCTGAGGTTCTGCCTTATGCTTTACCCAAAATTCCTGAATGTGCATATCCCTTAAATTCGTAATTATTCTTGTTTCTACGTGATCATCAGAGGCGGGAATAATTTTAGCCGAGACAGCATATTTTTGCCTCATCCAGTCCGTGATCTCACTCAATTTTTGACCGTTATTTAGCATCTCAGTTCTTTTCAGATGTGTACTTAGATCTTTATCACCCAGTTTAAACCATATATCTTCTCCGAGCAACTTCATTTGATAGACAAAATTGAATGTATCATCTTTAACCCCCCAGCCTCTCTGTTCGTCTAGTTGATTTGCTAATCCATACAAAACAGTATCAATATCTGGACAAACATAAAGTCCATGAATCCAAATATTGTCGCCCACGTTGGAGATAATATTAAGATCTTGGTTTGTGGACGCCGCTAAGCCACGTATTATTTTCACTGATCCCGTTCCACCGGCGAGGACAGTAATCAAAGTATGAGTGTTTTTCTGTCCTTAGAATTATAAGTCTTTAAGAGTAGAGGAAAAGTAAATCTATACTGATAATTTCCTGTCGTGAAAATTAATAAAAATAGATGAGAGATATTTTTTAGTCTATCTTGCTACCTCCTGATTCATCGCGTTTTGGTATACTTTTTTCTACAATGAGTCAGAGATATGTCTGGGTGCCCACTCTTGCTGCAGCAAATGATCCGCACTATATCTGCGTCATTTGAGATATAAGATAGTCAACAAAGATTATAAGAAGGTATAAACAACATCTTATGTGCATTCTGGAAGAAGAGGATTCGTTCTTTTCTCAGGTGTCCTTTCGTTGTTGCTTATAATGGGACTTGTTTCCAATTCTTATGCAGTCCAAATGACGGTTCTAATGTTTCCTGGTAATAACAGCGCGGAGGCTGTTCTTACGGGCATAAGGTTCCTTACTTTGAAGTATGAACCTGGCAGCCAAGTAGCGAGCGTTTTTAACGGTAAAAGTGAAAAGGTAAGCTGTACCTTGAATGGAAGCCAAGGGGGAATGGACCAAGTAATTTCTGCTTTCAACCAAGCAATAGCAACTCAAAAGAAAAGTCCTGTTCGTATAAGTAATGCTACGTTAAAGTATACCGCTGATTTAAGAGGTGAACCTGATAAGGTCTCGCTTTCATATAAGCTAGAATTAAAAGCAAACCTTACCAACGTAGTGCTTGATAAAAGTGCATCTCAGGGAACAGTTATTGATTTGGACTGGAGAGGTGTAGTAGTAAATGCTCCATCAATTGTAGAGTGTGCCAAATTTGGTAAGTTGCCACTAAACTATCCCATAGCTCTGATACAGGCTACCCATCCTCAGGTAGCTAAGCAGATATTGAATTCGCCAGCGGCAAATCTGATGAAAGATCCATTATTTGACTTTACAGATATTGGAAGGCCTATGGACAGTTGGCACTTTTTATTTGATCCTACTGGTAGCCAAGCCAGTGCAGCTGGTTCAGGCTATAGCGAGCGAGGTGGGGCCAGGGCTGTATCTGTGTATTCGTTAGGAGAGAGTAGCTTTAGGGAGGGAACCTTGACTGAAGAAGTGGCAGATACAAGCGCAACTGTAAACGGGACCAAAGTCGATATTCATTCATCTACTCCTCCGCCCAGCGGACAGATACAAATCGCAGGATTTTCAAGGATAGCAAAGTCCAGTGGAGGAGAGCTCGCCTTTGTCTCTCAACAGGCACCCGAAGGCACCGCTACCGCTACCGGCGGCTTTCCCCTTCAGGTATTGCTTGTCCTTGGCGGAATGATGGGGGCAGTAGCGATCTTTGTTCTCGTGAAGGCTAGGAAATGAGAACAGCACATACTACCGGATGCGGCGCGATATCCGTGTCGATTTAAAGGTACATTTACTTGTTTTTAGGATCCTCTAGATTCGTTGCGCAAGTAGCAGCCTGGATCTATCACCGTGGTAACTGTATCCTTTCCTACTCGTAGTAAATCTCTTCTCTTGAACTTTGTCCTGCCTATGCCAATTGCTTCATTATTCATATTTAACAGGATAACCAGTTCATTTTCCTTTAATGTGTCTGCTGCATCTACTATAGATTGACCCAGGATATTTTTTCCATACAAGACTACTTTCTCTGCGATCGGGTTAACAGCAACATACGGAAAGTTATGACTAACTCTTGCAATAATGTCAGCTCCTTGGAGAGATGGTGTAAATCGTTTTTTGTTCAGTTCTCCTATCATAAGACCTGCCAAAAGAGGCTCTGTATCTAGGACAATTTTTCCCGCTACATCAGATATTAGGAATACTTCATTTATCTTTTTATTAATTGGCTTGCGGATAGATCTATTTGTGCTAGTCGGAACATAGTAACAGGATTCTATTTGGTCCTCTTTTACCATAAGCCTTTTGCTCTTTATGAAATCAAATGCTCCCCACTTGTTGAAGAACCTCCTGAGAATGGTCATTTCCTCTCTTTTTAGGCTTCTGTACATCTTCTTATGCACTTAGTTCAGTCTATTGTTGGCAACGCTGTGATTCTCTCAATCTTGAATATCTCTTTTAAGACGCAGTTTAGCGATATAAAATCCAAGCGTATTATCAATATGCGGATAAAATCTTTTAGTATTCTTTATACTGGAATGGAACGCATATTTTCCGAAACTGCTTAAGCCGCTGCTCCCACCGTATTTTAGAGGCTCAAGATCAATGTAATCTCCAAATTTATTTATCACTGAATCAACTACGAATTCATTTTCCTCAGGGGCAAACGAACAGGTAGAATATATTAAAACCCCATTAGGTTTGAGAACCCTAAGAGCACATTCAATTAAAGTGGTTTGGCGCGCCACACAAGATTCTATATCCATTGGTTTACGACCGGTCTTTCTAGAAGGATCTTTACCGATCACTCCTTCACCACTGCATGGGGCATCCAATAACACGCGATCGAATTTCAGATTGAGATCGAAGATTTGATTCCCAGGCATCATGTAAACGCAAGTGTTCATTATCCCACATCTAGCCAAATTAAACACTAAGGATGGTATTCTGTTCCTATCAGGTTCTAGAGCTATTATGCAACCTTGGTTATTCATCTTTTGAGCAATAAAAGTAGTCTTCCCTCCTGGAGCTGCAGCCATATCTAATGTTGTGTGATTGTAGTCAGCTTGCAGCTCTTGGACCGCTATGCAGGAGCTTAAATCCTGTATATAATAATAACCAAGAAGATATTCTGTAGTTGCACCAACAGGCAAAGTCTTTTTTCTGACCAGACAAACTTCTGGCAAGAAAGTGCGTTCAAGTTCAAAACCCTTGGATCGAAGTCTCTCCCATAAGATTTCACTTTCTATTTTTAGCGTATTGGCTCTCAGATACTGTACTGGAGGTCTGTCTTCCATTGTTTCGAGGAACTTTTCCACTTCATCAGTCTCACCAATAAACTGTTGAAATCTACTTATCATCCACTCGTCATAGCCAAACTTCTTTGCAAGAGCACAAGATCTGTCGGAGCCGGGAAAGACAAGGGTCCGCAAATGCGATATCTCAATTTCAAACAGCTAATAGATATTATTATCTTTCTTTGTGTCTTGAATTTCGATTTGATTAATAAACATTTTAAACTTAACAAAAAAAGGTATGTGTGCGTCCTAGCAATAACCCTCCTTTTGTTTTAAGCGAGATTCCGCTTAGCAGCCAACCTGAGCAAGTGTAGGTCATAAGCTCTGTTTGGCCTTGCTCCACCCGGGCCGGATGTTTCATTCCAATAGCAGAATACTCAGGCTTTTAACCATCATCGGGCGTGTCAAACGACGTAAAGAGATTTGCTCTTTCTGCTTAGGATATCATTTCTGTTCCGTTGCCAACTGTCTCCAGATCATTATCGCTAATTCGAGTGCCTACAATGAGGGAGGAGTTTCCTCTCTTACGAGTAACTCGCACACTAGCTCGCATGCACATATACATGCATACATTTCCATGAGGACGCTGTAGCATAGAAGTATAGCTTATACTTCTTAGGCTGTACCAGTAAGCAAATATATATACATTCTTAGTGCCGACCAAGTATTGGCATGGAGCCTTGAACAGTCCCCCTTATTATCTCCTAAACAACATCCATGACAGCATTAGACGAATAATTGTAGTTGATCCCCCCAATCCATGTTTGGTTCTAGCCTTACTGTGTATCGACCTTCTTGGCTGCTGCAACATTAGCAAAACTGGCGTACTCATCCTTTTTTGAAATACTGTATAAAATAACTGTCTTCTATATCAATTATTTCTTGTGGCGATGAAGCTCTGGAATACTCCTCTAGAGCTTCAGAATTCAAGTCAAAAAAAGTATGGCCCCATTTAAATTTATTCATAATATCTTGTGCTATACTTTTACTACCCAAAATGTAGAGCGCTCCTGCTACGGCTTCTGCACTAGATAATTTACCCAACTTTGAATAATTTGTCGGATTTCCAGCAAGTAACATAGGCAGGCGTCTATCAACTCGAGAGTAATTCAGTATTTGATTTTTTTTGAATTCCTTATTCACCTTCTCCCATGAACAGTCTATTACACATATTGATTTGTATATTTCAGCGTCATTTCTACAAAGAAGAAACTTGGAAAAGGGATTGAGAATTAGTGTATTATTCGGAATATATTTAGTTGGCAGCGCAAACTTAAACTTTGCCATTCTATTTGCGGTACATTTCAAAGGGTCATCCTGCTTTAGCATAAATACCATTACTCTCATTAATGCACCAGTATGCAATACTTTCCGTTAATTATATATTTGAATTAAGTTGGCTAAAGTAGTATTTTCTAATATTTACGCTTTAAATGAGCAAAATATAGGTTGTAAAGATAAAGATTGCATTACTATCGGAAATACAAGATGTGCTAGCTGCGCCAATTGTTTACTGCCAAAAGCTTTTTAGTTTATGTATAGTCTATCCCTTTGATTTGGCCGCTATCCTCGCACTCAAATTTCCTTTCGAACTCAAAAAGGATCAGGAGGAGGCCATCGACGCCTGGCTACAGAATGATTGTCACGGCTCAGTGGTCTTTAGTACTGGCACTGGTAAAACAGAGATAGCCTTTGAGTGCGCTCGCCAGTGTGCTATACGACGTTTACAAGCGGACCGGCATAAGCAGGACCAATTAACCCAGGAACAACAATATAAGCAAATGTACGAAGGCGCAAATAATCGATTATCTTCACAAGCGTCAGCTGATTTATCATCCGCTGCAAAAAAAGAAGGTAATGAAGATGTAAAGAAACATGAGAGAACATTCAAGATCCTTTTTCTGGTACCAAGGATAGTATTGATTGCACAAAATATCAGCCGACTTTTGAAATACCGAATAAGTGAGAATGCAATCGGCGTGTATTATGGTGAGCGCAAAGACGTTAGAGAGATCACCATCAGCACATATCAAAGTATCATTAATAGACTAGAGCTATTGCGTGAGGCCGACATGGTCATACTTGATGAGATTCATTTTATTAGCGAAACCGCGATTCAATTTGAAAAGATTTTTGATGTAATAATAGAAAACCCATCAAGGGCAATCCTTGGCTTAACTGCTACTATAGACGAAAAAGACCCTAAATACCATACCATTATGATTGTGGCACCACCTATCAAAAAATATATGATAAAGGATGCGGTTACTGACGGGCGAGTAGCCCAACCAGAGATTATTCCGATAAAAGTAAATTTTACGATGGACGAACAAAAGATTTATGACGAGACATCTTTTAAAATCAAAGAGATCTCATACAAGCTGAAAGCCTTTGATCCAATTAAAATTTCGGCAATACTGAAGAGCGCAAGAGTAGGATATAGAGCAGCCTTGGCAAGAGATTGGTTTGCCAATGTGCAAAAGAGGAAAAGATTGCTAACTGCAACTAATAGTAAGCTAAACGAGGCAATCAAGATTGTAAAGGAACATCATAAAGAGCGAATTATGATTTTCAGTGAAACGATCTCTTCTATCGATAAGTTGAAACAAATGTTAGAGAATAACGGCATAGCTTCGCGTACTATTCATAATTCAATAAAAGCTAAGAAGCGAACGGAAATCCTTCAATCTTGGGGTAAAGAATACTTCCCTTTATTGTCGGTCCATACGCTCGAAATAGGATATGATATACCCGATGTCCGTATAGCCATAATAATTGCAAGTACCGCAAACATAAATCAAATCTCCCAACGAATAGGTAGAGTAATAAGAAAAACAGCGAAAAAAAATATTGCTCTCATTTATATAATTTATGTAAATGACACTAATGAGGGCAAAATCTTGAAAATAGCGAAATCCGCTATATACAAATCAGGCGGAGACTCAAACAGAGAAGTCCAACGAGAACTTGTCCTTGAAGAATAGAAGCGAAAAATATTGACTTTTTTTATTGTTGTTTGCTTGCCACTTGTTTCATATTTTTAAGATTGGCCAGTATTGGTTATAGGCTGTTCTGAATTTAGGTGACTGAGAATCTAACGCGTTTCAATTATAGATTCTGCAACTGACATCATATTTCGAATCGATTCAAAGTACGAATCAATATCCATTTCTATAACCTTTCCTTCATCGATATTTATTATGTAAATCATATGAAGTCTGCCGTTTAGAATCTCACTCAAGCTTACTGGTGGATTAAGATAATATTTGTCACATAGAAGCTTAACTTGCTGCAATTCCGCCTCGCTCCTGAAACGTGCGGGCCTCCTGAAAATCTTTGGAACTGGGAGTATACAAACAGGAGGAGTTGCTAAAACAAATTGGTTCCCGAATTTGCTGTATCTAGCGATTTTGCTTGCGATCCTAGCGGCATAATATGAAAGCGGATCCAGTGCATGTTCAGGTGGTATGAAGCCCGTTTCGATTTCAACAATTGCTTCACCATCTCCTTTCTTGGCATAAACATCACAAACCAAGATGTTAGTTAGCTGTCGTTCGACATCAACTGAATAGCCATAGCGTATGAGATGTTTAGCGCAAACGAGTTCCATAGTAGAATGATTAATTTTTACAATGTTTCTCATATAGAGGTCTATCAGACGAAATTTTACAAAATTCAGCCTTTGAATTACATCCGGTGATTCACCTAACGACATTTTCTCTGTCAGAGCCGACACGTCGGCAGAAAATTTCTCTAAATCCAAATGTGTACATGTAGACAATTCGTTTTTTAAATATATTCCAATAGAAGGAAGGATATAGAACGTACTAATATAATTAGTATAATAATCCAGATATAGATATATATCCTCAATAGTAAAATTAAAAACTACAGAGTCCTATCCCTTCTTTGCATATGTCGTCATCATCGTCATCATTAGAAATACCAAAATCGTTCAATAAGATTACAGTTCTTGGCTCTGGGGTAATGGGTCATGGAATAGCACAGGTTTCGGCTATGGCAGGTTATAATGTTGCACTTCGGGATATTGACAGATCTTTCTTGGATAAGGCATTGGATAAAATCCAATGGTCATTAAACAAACTTGTTGAGAAAAAAAGGATGACTCAAAGTGAAGCAGAACAGATAATGAATCGCATTGTGCCTATTGTTGAGTTACAGGAGTCATTGAAAAATGCCGAACTAGTTATAGAAGCAATTCCCGAAGAAATTGGGTTGAAAAGGAAACTCTATTTCGATATCGATAGATATGCAGAGCCTAAAACAGTCTATGCATCCAATACAAGCACGTTGCCTATTTCAGAAATGGCAATTCTAACAAGCAGACCGGATCGCTTTATAGGATTACACTTCTTCAATCCGCCTCAGTTAATGCAACTTGTCGAAGTAATTCCTGGCAAGTTAACAAGACCCGATCTTACAGATATGGCAATAAATTTTATAAAAAAGATAGGTAAAGAACCGGTTTTGTGCAAGAAGGATGTTCCTGGATTTATAGTCAATCGGATATTCATTCCCTTGATACACGAGGCTCTACATTGTCGTGATAGAGACGGCGCCTCCAAAGAACAAATAGATTTGGCCTGTAAATCTGATCTTGCCTTTCCTATGGGTATATTTGAACTCGCTGACTATACTGGTATTGATGTTATTCATAAGGCCACCATTGAGATGTATTCCCGGGATAAAAAAGTCGTTAATCCACATCCCGAAATCAAAAGACTATTTGAAGAAAAAAAATTTGGACAAAAAACTGGAGAAGGATTTTACAATTATAATGCTGGTACGGCATATGAGCGAATTAAAATTACAGACGATAAAGCTGAAAAGTATTATCCTATTAAGTTACTCGCAGTTGCAGCAAACAACGCTGCATGGCTGCTTTCTAACCAAGTTTGCAATGAAGAAGATCTAGATAAGGCTCTAAGGCTGGGGATGGGTTTAAAGGAAAGCTTCTTTTCAATTCTTGATAGGTTTGGGATACATTCCATTATAGACACACTCAAAGAGATGGCATTAAGGTATAGTTCAGATTTTTATAATCCCGATTTTTATTTACTTAACTATAACCGATCCTAAAATGAAGCTTGAAAAGAATTGAAGAAAATTAGGAGCGTATTCTAGTATCGCCGCTCTAGCATTTCACGGGCTTGTCGAGCCAATATAATGGTCGCGGCTATTTTTGGAAAATATCATTTGGACAGCATGGTAAGGCTCGTTTGCAAGTATTATGGGAATGGTTTTACGTTCATCAAGGTATTTTCCTCCGTACATATCTGAAACCCCACCGCTTCCCGACATTGCGATAATGGTTTTCTTAATCGTGTATCCTACTCCTAATTCAATCAGCGTTCCAACGCCTCCTCCTATAGCTATAATTCCATCCGCGGATGAGGCAACGACGAAATCTCTAGCCAGTCCATATCCTGTGCAGATAACAATGTCACAATATTTATTGGCAAACGAAGGATCCTCTTGAGGTAATATACCCACAGTGGACCCATTGTATTCTTTTGCCCCTTTGCATGCATATTCCATCACTCCTCCTAGTCCCCCACATACCAATATTGCACCAGAAAGTGCTATTTCTTTCCCTACCTCATAAGCAATGGTTTTGGCTTTCTCAGTACATCTATCCTCGTTGTATCCTACTACTGCTATGTGAAGTTTACGCGGCATATAATTATTCTTGCAGTTGCTGGGCCTTTGATAAACTTTTAAAATTCACTATAGTCAACAAATAAGGATTCATAGATTTGGGTCAGGATTATAGAAACCAGCTGGCTGCATATACGCAAGTGAAAGGATTTAGGCAGATATATAAGCACGCTGTACAAAAGGCTCAACCAAGAAGCAGATTATATATGGCTTCAATGGCCCAAATTATAGACATCAATATGAATTTAGAGTATCGAGTTAAAGACATTGGTCTAGCCCAAGAGGGAAAGAAACGAATCGATTGGGCTGAAGCCCATATGCCAGTACTAGTGGCTTTGAGAAAGAGATACGAAGATGCAAAACCTCTGAGTGGAATACGAATAGCAGGATGTTTGCACGTGACAAAAGAAACAGGTGTGTTAGTCAGGACGCTTAAGGCCATCGGAGCGGAAATATCATGGTGTGGCTGTAATCCGCTTAGCACCCAGGATGATGTCGCAGCATCTCTAGCAAATGACGAAGCAATTAATGTGTACGCGAGCAGGGGGGTATCTACTCAAGAATATTATGACGATATTCACTTGTCTATGAAGATTGATCCCAATATTACAATAGATGATGGCGCTGACTTGACGTTAGAGATGCACAGGAGGGCCATTAATAATCAAAATTCTACAGTGTACGGTGGTACCGAAGAAACTACTACAGGAGTAATTAGGTTGAGAGCAATGCAGAAGTCGTCTAAGCTTATGTATCCAATTATAGCTGTCAATGATGCAGAGACAAAACACGACTTTGATAATGTGTATGGAACTGGTCAATCTGCTTTGGATGGAATTATTCGTGCTACGAATGTTCTGCTTGCTGGAAAGAATGTCGTGGTAGCAGGCTATGGACATGTTGGCAAGGGCATTGCTAAACGAGCCTCAGGCATGGGTGCAAATGTGATTGTCACGGAAGTGGCTCCTATAGCTGCATTAAAGGCAAAGCTAGACGGTTTTGCTGTGGCACCAATGATAATAGCTGCTGATAGAGGAGATCTGTTTATCACTACTACAGGGTGTAAAGATGTGATAAACAAGGAGGATATTTCCAGGATGAAAGACGGATCTATTCTTGCAAATGCAGGTCATTTTAATGCAGAAATTTCTATTCCAGATATAGAAAAGCAAACATTAGAGAAAAAGAAGATAAATGAGCACGTAATTCAATACAAACTTAACAATTTCAGGAAGATTTATCTAATAGGCGAAGGCAGACTAGTTAATTTAGTAGCAGCCGAAGGTCATCCGTCTGAAGTAATGGATATGAGCTTCGCCAACCAATTTTTATCCATTTTAAAACTTAGTCAGTCTAGAGGGACTCTTAAGCCTATCGTATATAGCATCGATAAAAGTCAAGACCAAGAAATTGCTATGGCTAAACTAAAGACTATGAATATAGAAATAGATATGCTTACAGACGATCAAGAGTCTTATCTTGAAGGCTTCAGCGAAGGTACCTAGCAATTATAACTGGCCAATTTCCAATATATTAGAGTAGAGATCTTTGTCCAGTATGTTTTGCAGACATATTTGATCATAATGCGGATGGGTAGTCTAGCCTGGTTAGGATACCTGTCTCACACACAGGTGGTCGAGAGTTCGAATCTCTCCCCATCCAGTCATTCAACTAAATCAACAGAATTATGAATAAAGATATGGATATCAAATATCTACTCATGAAGCTAATTAACTAATGACTTGAAACCATAGCACTATGGACTAGGTATTATGCAGATGATAAATATCCTGAATGTTAACCAGAGATTATCATCGCGATATAAACAGCAAGTGCTATACCCGCAAATATCTTTGTGACTTTCATAGAATTGTCAAGAGCTGAGGAATAGTCATCAAATTGATCTTTTCCCATTACTTTTATTGTGGATTCTGAGGACATCAATTCAAACGAAGACACTGTATTACTCTTCTTTGCAATAGCTTTTTTTGACAATTCTACAAACATCTCGGCTATTTTTACATGAGGTGTAAGATTACCTAATGTATAATAACCTAGTCTGTTCCTTTTTCCAGACGTCGAGTGAGTATCAGACGTGCAAATTTCAAGTACATCTATTTTATTTTCTCTAAACTTTGATATTATATGATCATGAAGTCCTTTTTCCATATTGTTAGAATCTGCCCAACATATTATATATTGCCCTCTCCCGTCGTTAATCTCAATATAAAGTGTTGCTAGACCCGACTGCCCTAAATCCTTCATCGAACTTGTATCGTAGCCTATATCGTCTGAATTGGCAAAACCGATTTTGAATTCATATTGTGCGGCCTCTTTTAAATGCTGCAAACATATCTTGGCCGAGTTTAATAAAATCTTAGCGTCAGAGTGGGTCAAATGTTCACCCATCGCATTATGACTGTCTACAATTAGTGTGTTGCCAAGGCCAAGATCCGAAGAATATTTCTGTAATTCCCTGTGTATATTTTCGGGTATATCTTCCATACCGGTGGGAGCCATAGAAAGTATTAGAAGAACACTTCTTCCGAAGCATATGCCTGTTGCAGTACATGGAGCATTTATTATCCGAACGGGTAAGCTACACGTGGTGCCCTTCTCTAATAAAACAGCATTGGATCTTAATGTCCTCAAATAATCTTGTAACTCTTGCTTGGAGGGAATGTTTAGTGAATGGTCTGATACACCATGCATGATCAATGCGTTCTTGGAAAACAGTTGATACAACTCGTAAGGTAAATTACTGCCGCCGACGGGATTAAATGGCCCTGGATGTATTCCCGGTAGGACAATTGCAGCAGTGCGAGCAGCATTAACACAGGTATTTTCATCAGAAGAGTGTTCGTATGTTATTGGAACCGCTTGCGAGGAAAATTTCATAATATTTGTCGAGATGACTTTTTTATAGGCCTTAGATTCTACGATCTCTTCCATCCTTTGTCCTTTATTCTCAGTCCATGCATCAAGGAAAGCTTGTAAGATTCGGAATGTGCTCTTTATATTTGGTCGGCCTGCTCTATCAGCAAGAATAGCCCATACAATAGCGAGCACAACTAATGTGATACCAAATTCTAACGCTTTAGGGTCTTTCAGAAACACCGTATAATATAGATCAAATGGAATGAAAGCTAAAATGATGATTATGGGTTGCAGGAAAGCCGCACCTACTGCCCTAAATATTCCAGCACCAAATACTGAGGTAAAGTTCACAATACGCAATCCTATTGCAAAAAACATTCCTTCTACAATGCTATTGTATGAAACTCCTTGCCTCGAAAATACGATTCCCGAAACTATTCCCAGTAGTATTGTAACAGCCCACACGGTGTTCGCAAATGCACTGACGTGAAAAACTTTGGCAAGTTTGTTTATCGGCGTCCCTTTTAGTGCATAGAAATCCAATAAGTTTGCGGCCATTAGTGCTATGATACCTATGGGGAGATGAAGAATCCAAGCATAGTTGTTTGGAAGATGGTTTAGGTGAAAGAAGTAAATATGAGAAGATAAGATAATTATCGTTGTGCTAACGACAGATATTATTATAGAAATATTGTGAGATGAGGGATTTACCCTTGTAAATGACCACCGTCTATGAATATTAGATATGCTATCGGATTTAGACGTAAACATTCACAGTCATTTCATTCTTTTGTTACACTGGAAATAAGATTCTGATTAGAAGCGATATTCCGATCAGCCCGCCAGTAACTCCGAGTATAACTTCTGGTTTAACCTTGACACCCTTTGTCTCATCTTCGAAGAACCTTAAAAGACCTGCGCTAGAAGCAGGTAACGGCGCATTCTTCTTTTTACTGCTCAATTCAAGTTGGAATATTTGGTGTCTACATAAATACATTACGATTTCTACCTCATTTGGCAAGAGTATTCGATTGGTGTTGTTGTACTTCAAGATGTTTACTTCACCATATTGGTTTTTACTCTAGATGTCCATTCACATTTAGAGGTACTGTGGATGCCATATTAACAAAGCAAATTTCATAATGTTTACAGGGCTTGGTTGCAATATCATAAATATCAGCTGCTTAGAATGATGAGCTAGACAAAACGGGCAAGGCTTAATAATTAGAAAAAGAAAGATTATTCACTATAAGATGGCGGTTATATGTAAAAAATGTGGCCTTCCAGACGATCTTTGTGCATGCGGAGAGCTTGAGAAAGAAGATACTCGAATTGTTGTCCGTTTAGAAACTAGACGCTTTTCTAAAACAACCACTATGATTGAAGGAATAGATCCAAAGATAAGCGACTTGCACCGGATAGTTAAAGAATTAAAGAGTAAATTTGCATGCGGCGGAACAGCTAAAGATGGATTTATCATGCTTCAAGGCGATCATCGAGACGACGTAAAAGGATATTTGGTAAAGATGGGTTTCACCGAGTCTGCGATAGAAGTGCAATAATACTATAACAATAAAATCATTTCTTCATTACATGCAGTAAATGACCTCAGTGTCTTTATGGGGTAATTATATTAGCTTGATATGTTCTTTCAACACAGGGAATTGCTATACAAATATCCTGGCATTATGTCAATGCTAGGCGAAGGATTTAATAGAATCGAGTAAAATATTCTATACCTTGTTCTATACAGTCAAACAAATGTGCGTATATATATGATTTAATTCAAAAGGCCAAAGTGTCTACTGACCTTATCTCCGTGCAAGGCAGATATATACGAATCTCTCAAAGAGTATTGAGATACATATCTATAATACCTGGATCGGTTTTTAAATCAACAATTACTTGATGTTATTAGAGCTGAAAAATTAGTATAGCGATCGTGTTTTCCAGAGTAGGATAGCTTCCAGTGATGTTTAGGTGGATGACAGTGCAAATCTGCTAATATACCAGGATATTAGGAAATTCTCAAAGTTTGAGATGTAACTTTAAACCTTTGTAGCGATTTCTTATAGTAACCTCAGTTACGCCTGCCGCCTCTGCGACATCTTTCTGTGTCTTGTTTTCACCGTTCATTACGCATGCAACGTATAACGCAGCTGCAGCCAATCCCATAGGGTCTTTGCCAGCTGATATTTTACCCTCCTCCGCTTTCTTTAGGATTTCAAGCGCCTTACGTTTCGTTTTTTCAGAAAGTCCTGCTTTGCTAGCAATTCTTGCCACACATTTTACAGGATCGACAACGGGCATCTTAAGATCGAGTTCTCTAATAAGTAATCTGTAGCATCGTGCAACATCCTTTTTCTTGATGTTACTTGCATTAGCGATATCTTTTAGAGTTCTAGGTGTCTCAGTATCTCTACATGCCGCATAGAGTGCAGCCGCAACCAAAGCAGAAATAGACCTGCCTCTTACAAGCCCTTTTTCAAGTGCCTTACGGTATACGTATGCCGCCTTTTCAATGACTGCATCCCCAACTGCAAGCTTATCTTTTAAACGATCCAATTCACTAAATGCTTGTCTGAAATTCCGGTCGACAGGTTCATGAACTTGACTTCTGCTATCCCAAGTCCTTAGCCTTTCTATTGTACTTTTCATGGAAGCAGATAATGGTTTACCTGATGCATCCTTATCTATTGGACCAATAATGGTCGCCAAACCCATGTCATGCATGGCAAGGGATGTAGGGATACCGGCTCTACTTCTATCTTCATGTTCTTCTTTTGAGAATGCGCGCCACTCCGGACCCATTTCTTCAATCCTCTCAGTCAAGACAAAGCCGCAGTTACCACAAAACATTTCTCCACTTGAGTTATCGGTGACCATGGGCCCCTTTCCGCAACGCGGGCAACGATCACTAAATACAGATATATCTTTAACCAAATATGTTCACCACAAAACGTGAGTCGGCATCTAATATACTACTATAAATATTTTATCCTTTTATTTAAACATTACCGTACAATCTATTTTTCAAGCGGATAACATGTTTTGAATATATGCAGAAAATTAGGGAATGATCTTCAAGACAGAATGCTATACATATGGACGGACCCTCATCCATTAAATGATCAAGATAAACAATTGACACATAGGTCGCTTACATACACTTGGTAAACTTTAATGCCTGTGTGGCTTGATCACAGGCTTGAAATTATCGCATGCATCGGCGTAGACGAGGGCTTGCTTATAGGAGAGTTGTATCATGCTCTATATATAGCGAGAACACGGATCAGTTGGTGCGAGGATAACATATCGTAGACCGCTCCGCAACGTTCTGTTACTAATTGTCCAATATGCGAATCTGTCCGGGTGTGAATATGACAGAAATAAATATGCGTAATTAAAAGTGTCCTATTGTTTGACATTAAAACAAGATGCAATAGATTTACATAGGTTATTGAAAGGAAAAATAGAGATCCATAACAGAGTTTCCGTCGAAAATGTGTTTGAAGACGATAGAGGAACACTCGGTTTAATATACACTCCTGGGGTAGCGCACGTAGCAGAGGAAATCAGTAATAATAAAGAACTGGCTTATGACTACACGTCTAAATGGAATAATGTCGCGATAATATGTGATGGAACCAGAGTTCTCGGATTAGGCAACATAGGCCCAGTTGCGGCGCTTCCAGTCATGGAAGGTAAATCTGTTTTGTTTAAACTACTGAGTGGAATAAATGCGATTCCGCTCTGTATCGCTATGCAAGATAAAGAAGAGATAATAAAATTAGTAAAGGCAATTGAGCCTGCTTTTGGTGCAGTGAACATTGAGGATATAGAGTCTCCAAAGGTCTTGGATATAATTAAGGTCCTACAGAAGGAACTTTCAATACCTGTTTTTCATGATGACCAACATGGAACTGCAGTGATTACTCTTGCTGCATTGGTAAATGCTCTTAGATTAACAAATAAGCAGATAGACAATGTAACGATAGTGATATCGGGAGCAGGCTCTGCAGGCTATGGAATTTTTAAGATCTTATACGAAGCAAAATGTTCGAATATCATTGTAACAGATAGCAGAGGCGCAATTTACAAAGGTAGGGATAAAGACAAAGACGACGATAATCTGTACAAGCTAGAAATCTCTGCAAAAACCAATCCGAACAATTTGACTGGGGAGTTACGAGATGTCATAGAGGGCGCTGATGTTTTTATAGGAGTTTCTGGGAGGGGCAACCTTTTAGACACTCATATGGTCCAATCAATGAATGAACAAGCAATAATATTTGCGTTAAGTAACCCAGATCCTGAGATACTTCCTTCCCACGCATTGCAATCTGGTGCTGCAATAGTCGCCACGGGTAGATCTGACTTTCCTAACCAAGTAAACAATGCGATTGTTTTTCCTTCGATTCTTAGAGCACTATTAGATACCAGGTCAAAGGTCTTAGACGAAGAAATGCTAGTGTCGGTAGCCCATGCAATCGCAGGAATGGTAGACGAGACTCATCTACACAAAGAATACATAATACCCAAAATAAATGATCCTAGGATCCTTCCAACGGTGAATCGAACCCTAAGAGACGCCATAGCGAAACACATGTAAAGAGATGTACTGGTTAGGATACAGCAATGCTGAAGTTTATTAAATCACGTACAGTCATTTAAAAAGTTAATATCCTTCCTTGTGATTGCCAAATCCTCTTTTATGGAGTATTCTCTAATTTTCTCTGTGATAATAGTGGCGCGAGAAGTACTAAAATTAAACCATCATGCTAGATGCATACGTTGACAAAACAATAGCTGGAAAATCTCTAGGGCTTCCATGTAAATCTAGGTGATTGTCGAAAGAATTCGTAAGCGTTGTAAAATGTGACTCGTTCGATTTCGTCCGAGCTAAATCCTGCTTTTCTCATCTCCCTTGCTGTTAAGGGAACACTAAGCGGGTTGGAAACACCCCAATCGGCCGCGCTGTGTATCATTATTCGTTCAGATCCATGTTTGTTTACAATATTTATGGCCCGCTCAGGAGATAATTTGGTAAAAGGATAAACCGAAAGGCCAGCCCACAATCCAAGATCAAGAGTCTTTTCAATTGTTTCTTCGACATTATGATCAACCAATATCTTATTACGCGTATATTTTTTGCTGTTAACACCTGTCGTTAGAATTTGCTCTATTCTTTTCATTCCTTCAACCTTGTTGTTATGGGGTAAATGTATTGTGATAAGCATGTTTTTTTGAGCAGCGATATCCATCTGCATTAAAAAAGCCTCCTCTTCTAACTTATTTATGATGTTATATCCGATTTCTCCAATACCGACTACCCTATCTCTATCAAGATATCCTTTTTTTACCATCGTATCGATGGCGTCAATAGCAAGGGGTCTTTCCACGGCCTCTTTAGGATTAACAGAGATGCACACAAAATGCTCAATCCCAAATTCCTTTGCCCTGGTGGCTTCATAGGATATCATATGTTCCCAATAATCTTCAAACGTACCGACAGAGGTTCTAGCCGCACCCAACCAGAAGGAAGGCTGAACAACGACCTCAATTCCTGCTTTCGACATTGCGTCGTAGTCGTCTGTGGTGCGAGAGTACATATGAATATGGGGGTCAAACAGTCTCGTCATTGATGCCTTTTACTAGTGAAAAAACACCTATAATATTATTTTTAATTTAATGCCTATGTATTAAAGGGCTTTTGAAACTTAATTTAATTTACATATAAATATTGTATAAAGCCAAGTTAATACATTTGGCTATTATGTGAATGTAATGAGTTTATGTAAAAATTAGTTGAACAAAGAAAAAGTAAATGGAATAAATAATCTCAAGTATTTTATATCACTTGCTGTGGACATATAGTGTCCGTCAAGTTCATGATACATCTCTTTAAAAGGTGGAAACCTAGAGGAAAAATGTACAGTCAGAGGTGCTCTCAGTGTGGTTCTTCATTCCTTTCCAGCTTTAAGCTAGATGCGCCGATATGTGGTAAATGCCTTCAAAAGGCCAAATCGTTGGATTCAACTATAGACCAAGAAAAGCTATGCTCTAAATGTCACAAAAATGGAGTCATCTACGGTAAACAGCAATGTCATTCTTGTTACTTTGGTTTTAATGACAGCTGAACCTAGATACACGATTAATTTTCTTATCCGCACTAAAAGTATCAGATCCATCTGATGCTTATGAACTCCTTTTGCAGACTCAATACTTTTAGTCTCAATTAGCAAAGACAACAAATGGGGATTTTAGGATATTTTATCAAGCGGAGTGTTTCTAAAATAATCAATCAATCATAATGGCTAGATTGATAATGATATTATATGTCATGTCATAATGGAGTGGGGCCGAAGGGAACTATTCTAACGTGGCTATCAGCCGCTGTCAATTGAACCCTTGATCCACGGGTATCTTCACTATAGCTCTTTAACTAGCTCTATTTGTTACTTGCGTACGTAGATCTGGAGCCCGTTGCGATGCCTGGCTTCGCTACGACCCCACTTGGCACCGTGTCTGGATAGCATACTATGAGTCTATAAGTCTTGCGCGAAACGTACCGCAAAAATTATTAACACGGAGGTGTGTTCAAGTCGATATCCGTACTATAGTGGGTGCCATTATATCGAGACCATCTTGAAAAGTTGTTTTGCCTTTTCAGAAAGAGATAAATAATTTTGCGATATATACTGGACAGTTGACAGGGGAGACTCAGTTGCGTGCTAGGCGTACTAGACTCAAACTTCTAAGAGCAATAGCTGACTTAGAAGGATCTGCTAGCTTCTCTGAAATAAGGAAAACCACAGGCCTTTCTACAGGATCAATTTACTATCATTTAGAACGGATGGGGAACTATGTCGTTAAGGATGCCAAGCATTATGTCATTACGCAGAAAGGATTGCAATTGCTGCATGAAATTGATTCAAAACCGTCCTCATCTTCTCATCTTTCTTCTACTGTTTCCTCCAGCTCCAGCACCATTAATGAGGAGCGATTGAAAATTCCAAGAGTCCAACCGCGAGTATCAATTAAGAGGCCTTATGACACATACATCTGTCTGTTGACAAAATTATTTGGTGATTATGCTTTTCTTTCGATAACCATCGGGGTTCTAGTCTTTATTTCTATTGCTTTGATGGTAGGTACTCATATTATTTTCCCAAGTGTATCTTCTGCTGGCAAAATGATATCCAATGCAAGCTTGATATCTTCACTTTCAATTGCTGCATTACTCTCAGTTTCTTTTTTAATTATGCTAAAAAGACAAATGCTTCCAAGCGGTTATAGGGGAATAATTTTATCCGCGCTGACAGTACTATCAGTATTAGTTGTGAATATTCTTATCTTTTCAGGACTAGGCTCACAAATAAGCGTCGTATCGACAACCTTCTGACTCCATTACTGGGAATGACATCCAAAGCCGCTTGGAATACGGAATCCGATTGAATTGTTAATACACATTCTGGACAACCACATCTACAAAATCCACAATTGGAATTCTAAAGAATGGTTATTTTCGTATCCGGAATATACTATGTCAATAAAAAACAATTTATCCACTGTCTCGGACTGCTAATCCTTTTAAGAATCTAGTTATTACTTGTGGATATTAAGTTGTCTACCTGACTATACAGATGAAGAAATCTTGAACCTTTGTCAGTTGTCTTGAAAATCTGCTGAGCCGCGAGATACTCTACTAGGCCATTTTCAAGCAGGATCGCCAAATATTCCTTCAATTGAGCATATGATAAAAACGCCCTGTACATTATCTTTGTCTTTGCAGCTCCTCCATTGGCCGCTTCTAGAATTAAAGCTGCTATATCGGTCCTGCTTCTGTACTTCATAAGATTACTTGCGTGCTAAACGATAAAAAGAAAGCGAGTAATTGGATAAGTAAATTATTCTATCAGATGACATCTATAAAAGTGGGTGGGCCTAGATACGTCTTTCTTTAGACGTATTAATCTACGATCTCGTTTCTTCACGCTTGGATAAGAAAGACTAAATAATTAAGCATTTACACATTGTATCATAGAATTGGAAGATTAACATTTTGGCAATGCTTGAAATACTTAAGCCCATCGTGGAAGCAATTACTCAGTTTATCTCCATTCTTGGGTATCCAGGAATTTTCATTTTGATGACTTTGGAGAGTGCGCTAGTACCCATCCCTAGCGAAATTATAATGCCATTTTCAGGCTTTCTATCTACAACCGGCAGACTTGAGCCTGTAGGAGTCATAATTGCCGGCTCAATTGGAAACCTAGTCGGCTCAATAATGACGTATTACCTGGGGCTAAAAATAGGCAGAACTCTTGTGCTCAAGTACGGTAAATATATTTTGTTTAAACGTAGGCATCTGGAATTAACGGAGCGGCTATTCGCAAAATACGGTGAGAAAATTTCCTTCATAGGAAGGCTCTTACCAGGAATAAGGACGTACGTTTCCCTTCCCGCAGGTCTAGGTAAGACGAGGCCTAGAAAATTTGTATTGTATACTTTGGCCGGTGTAGTCATCTGGAATTCGTTGCTTACATTTATTGGGATGCAACTTGGTAGGAGATGGCAAAATATAGATAAATATTCAGTATACCTTGATATTATCGCTGTAGCATTGGTTGCTGCTTTCGTGATTTATTTCGTATATACTAACAGAAGAGATAGACATAAAAATCTGAAAATTGACTAGCGCCCTTCAAGTGAAAGGTGGTCAAAACTCCCCCTGTATTTTGTTAGCATGCCATCATCAGATATCACTTTGACAGACAAAATTCACTAAACACCAAGATATCAGTGGAATAAAATGGGGATGCTTTTGATCAGTATTCAAAGTGGGCACAGATATTACAAGGCTGTCATTATACTCAAGATGGTGAATGTTGTCAGTATCAGACGCAGTCACACATGAGGAGTATCCTAGCTGATATCCAAAAGCATCTTCACTGATAGACCATTAATGGGCAGCAGTTGGGTTAGTACTTAATTACATCTGATCCGTAAAGTGAGATCATATTGACGCATGATAGCCGATACATCAAAGACACTATCATTTCAGAATTGGCTTTAACACCAGAGGAAGCAGATGTATTTCTTCGAATAATAAGAAACGGAAAACTCACGTTAGAAAATATTTCGGAAATGCTAGGTGAGGATCTCGACAGTACTTTAGGGGTAGTGAATTCAATAATAGAAAAAGGGATGATCATTGAATATAGTAATAATGTATACGAATGTCTGCATCCAAGGTTCGCTCTGGTTAATAGATACAAATACATATGTCAAAAAAAAAATGTCGCATTTAAAAAAAATCTACAAATAGACAACATAGCAATAATCCTGCAAGGTAACTTTGACAGTGCAAGAGGAGGATAGTAACCTTCGTTAGTCATCAGGTCCGTACCATCCTAACCCATGAATACAAATATATGATATTGTAATAGTCCCCTCTTGTGTCCGCGTCAAACTCCAACAAAGAGGATAGCACAGCGGCTAAAATAGTGTATTTTGGTGTGATCAATATCAATGAGAATGGAAGAACCATAGGTGCAGTAGATATTTGGAGGAATGTAATCACAAAGGAACTATTCTGTGAGGAAAAAAGGCTAGGCATTCTTGAGATTGCTGACTACATTGGCATGCCTAAAATTGCAAAAAATCAACGGTGGGCAGTGGCAATAAGTCGGAAAAAAACAGGTAAGAATAGATGGAAGCTGCTCAAGTTAATAGAGGAAGGAAAATTCAAGTTCGTGAGCCCTGATGATGAGGAGAACTCTTCCTGTGGCTCAGAGGTGACGGTAGAGGGTTACAATATTGTAGACAGGGAGTGGTGGAGTTTTTTGGTGGAGAAGAATATAAATCGTACCGTTGAAGTAGAAAAGAGAGAAACCCCTAAACATGACTGGAAATGAATTCCACCACATAAATGATAACGATAGTATTCCGGTCAGCATATTCATTAAAGATGCTAAAGGAAGCGAGTTAGCCAGTAAGATAGTGGGCTATTTCACTGTGAGAGACCAACAGTTTAGATTTACCGCAATTGCGTTCGGCAGGATAGGTGGCAATAATATAGGATTAAAGATAGCAAAGAAAACGTTGGAAAAGATTAAGAGCATGGGAATAGACCCTGAGGTACTGCAACTGACCATTCAGCGCAAATTAATAGAAGGCGATATAATTATGCCAGCTGACAAAAAAACTGTTTAGTAAATTTATAATATTGTATGCGATATGAGTCATTAGTACTATTGTTAGAGTAACGATCCTTCTAAAGCATTTGCACAATTGCACTTAACTCTTTCAACTGGAATTGCCGGGATTAATTCTGCTATTACTTTTTTTGTCTTTTCGGTACTCTTCTCTAACGTTTCTAGGATTTCCTTTGCACTTACTGGATTGTTAGCCCAAACATCATAGTCAGTAATAATCGACAACGAGGCATAGCATATCTGTGATTCTCTTGCAAGTGGGCATTCAGGTACTAAGGTCATACCTATAATGTCTGCACGAATAAAGTCTCTGAAAAAACGTGACTCTGCTCTAGTCGAGAATCTTGGTCCTTCGATACAAACGTAGTTAGCTTTGTCGTGTATTGGATAACTCAATTTATTACAGCCGTCGACTGTCAGAACACGAAGCTCGGGACAGAAAGGGTCGGCAAGGGAAACATGACAAATTTGACCCCCATCATAAAATGTATATTCCCTCAGTTTAGTAAAATCAAAGAATTGGTCTGGAACCGCAAGGTCTCCTGGTTTATATTCAGCCCTCATGCTTCCAACTACTGATGGAGCGATAATCCGTGTGACTCCTAGTTCCCTTAACGCCCAAATGTTTGCGCGATGATTAATTTTATGCGGTGGAATGCGATGCCCCTTTCCGTGTCTGGGAAGGAACGCCACTTTTTTGCCGGAATAATCGCCTATAGTGATTAGATCGGATGTGTCACCATATGGAGTAAATACCTTAATGTCCCTTCTGCAGGTAAGAAGGTCAGTATTATAGATACCGGTTCCTCCAATTATTCCTATGTCAGCGCTATATTTAGCAGTTAGATTGGACACCATTCTTGATCATTGATCAAATACAGCAAGTGAATGAACAGTATAACCCTTGCTCCTCAATTCCTTTGAACCTTCTAAATAAGCAAGCTCTACTAGGAAGGCGAAGGCTGCGATTTTTCCGCCTAGTTCTTCTATTAACTGAGCTGAGACAGATGCGGTTCCTCCTGTTGCTATAAGGTCATCGGCAACTAAGACCTTCTCTCCGCTCGATATTGCATCTTTTTGTATTTCCATTATGGCTGAGCCGTATTCTATATTATAAGATTTTCTAATTGTGAGTCCAGGAAGCTTACCAGCCTTTCTAATTAATATGATTCCTTTGTTGAGCTTTAAACCCAATGCAGTTGCCAATATGAATCCTCGAGACTCTATACCTGCAACGATGTCAATTTGATAACCTTGGAGTGTTCTTAGAAACTGATCGCAGATACATTTCAGGGCAGCACTATTTCTGAAAACTGGATTAACATCTCTAAACAGAATACCTTCCTTGGGAAAGTTCAAGTAATTACGAATCAATCTGTATAGATCAAATTCTGCACAAGTCACAACGCTTTACAAATTGTTTGATATAAAAAACGTTGCGTTTGATAGACATCAAGTAACTCTCCGCTACAAAGCTAATCCGCGTTTTCGGTTATTTTAATCTATTGTTATGAAAATTATTTAATGCATCTTTACTAGTCATAACAAAGAAAGGGCTAATAGGATGGTTAAAATGATTCTAATAAACCATCGTTGTTGTACCTAGTAACGATCATATGTCCTTGTCTAATATGAGAATGATGACGTTGGTTTACTAGTGCATCAATGGTTGAATCGGTAAAATATCTTGTATTGTATCTTGCCAAGACAATACTGCAGTTCTCACAGTATGCTTCTTTAAACTTCATTTGTATCCATAATCAAAGAAGCACGTTAATACCTTTCGATGGCCCCTATCAATAAGATTTTATCTAGAATCGATTCTCATTATCTCCTGAACGTAGCGTATTTTCGATGCCAGTTATTATATCTACATTTAAAACAAAATATTTTAAAAGATTTGGCCGTCCTGTGTATTATCACCAAAGTGCAGTCCCTCAACGACATTATTAGCTGTAGCACTGGAGTCCTTGTTATCCCCAAAGTGCACTTTTGAAGTTTTGTAATAAATTATTTCGCCTCTTCTTTCTATGACGGCTGCCACGGGAAATTTTCCCATTCTTCTTATTTCTTCGATAACACTTGCAAAACTTCCAGCTGTGATATCTGTCCCTTCACTGATCGAAAAAACAACATATTTCGCGGGCTTTTTCTCAAATTCACCGCGTTCGTAAACCCTGAAATCCAGCCCAAAGCCGAAACCTTCTTTTGCCACGTAGCCTCTGCTTCTAAGATCTCGATAAACCAAAAACTTCGTTAGAATATGTTTGTCTTGCTTCAGTACAATGTGGAGGAGTTGACTAAAACTGATCTCTTCGTATGCTAGATTCTTCAAAATGAGACGGTTCGTGTACACAAGATACAGAGCTTCATATGGCTGTAGAAGGAAGTCTGAATCCTCTCTTTGACCAAATCCTTTATTTGTAAGTTGATCTTGAGCTCTCTTATCTTTAATAACAACTTTGAGGTTATTGCGTTTTTGTTTTGTGACGAGGAGAAATGCCTCAACAATCTCCTGAAGGTCGTTATTGCCGTTAGGCTTGTTAAGCTCGCCCTCTAAAGGCAATGAAGGAAAATACCCTGATGGGGACGAAGAAGTAGATGATGGAGACATAACGATTAAATCACGTTAGGAGACCACATTTAAGTATTCAATTTTATTAGTGGAAATCAAATGAAAGGAGTTAATTACCGTGAGATTCGTGGAATGCCGTATGTAAGGAGAGAATACATAGCTGGTAAGCCTCAGATTAAAATCGCAAGATTTTCATCTGGCCAGGCAAAGAATGACTATGATTACAAGATCGAGTTAATTGTTACAGAAAAGATGCAGATTAGGCATAATGCCTTAGAGTCTGCAAGATTGGCAGCCAACAAGACAATGGCTACAGCTGGAGAAACGACATTCTTCTCAACGCTTAGGGTGTTTCCGCATGTTATTTTAAGGGAGAACAAGATGATTGCTACTGCCGGGGCAGATCGTTTGCAAGAGGGTATGAGAAGAGCATTCGGCAAGTCAATGGGTTTGGCTGCCAGGGTATATCCTAACCAAGTAATCTTTGAAGCATACATAAAAGCCGCTAATTTAAATCTAGCAAAAGACGCTTTTAAGGTCGCATCCAGTAAATTGGGGTGTCCGGTTGCTGTAAGAACTACTCCGCTTAAAGAGCCCAAAGATGAGGATCAATTTTAGTTGAAAAAAGAAAATTCGATGTGGCCTATTCGCTCAGATAAGACCTAAGTGGTGTGTGCACGGTACACTATTTCTGATTCGAAATTAGGAATTATATATGGCATTTTGAGATAATTTGAAATTCCTATTGAATACTATAGCACTCGATATGTTTCGTTGGATTACAACAATCAGTGGTGCAATCAAGACATAGCTATTGGATAAAAACTAAGTTCTATTTCAGGCGGCAAGCAAATATAATATGTTAAGGGTAATATCCGATTTGGAAGACTCTCACTATTTTGGCAAGAGTGTACTAGTTAGAGTCGACTTTAACGTCAGCGTGATCAATAGTTCAATTGGCGAGGATTATAGAATAAGAATGACGCTTCCGACAATTGAATACCTAACCAAACGAGGATGCAGGGTTATATTGGCGTCTCATCTAGGAAGACCAACTGGCTACCAAATCAACTATTCTTTGTCTCCTATAGCAAGAAGATTGTCTGACATAATGCCAAAATCAAGGGTAAGGTTCGTTAAGGATTGTGTTGGAGAAATAGTACAAGAAGAAGTAAAAAGATTAGCGAAAGGTGATATACTATTACTCGAAAATCTTAGGTTCCGCAGAGAAGAGGAGTTAAATGAATCTGGATTTTCTGAGATGCTTGCGTCGTTGGCAGATATATACGTGAACGATGCTTTTAGTACGTCACATCGAAAACATTCCTCTACTTATGGTGCAGCAAAACTCTTTGATACAAGACTAGCCGGATTTAATCTTAGCAAAGAGGTAGAATATCTTTCGATGATAAAAGAAAATCCCATTAAGCCATTCACATTGATTGTTGGAGGGGTAAAAATCAGAGACAAAATTGGCGCCCTAGAAAATTTGCTTCCAAAAGCAGATAAGTTATTGGTGGGTGGGGCGGTGGCGTATACATTTCTTAAAGCCCAAGGGATAAACACAGGTGATTCCATAATTGATGAGAACCACCTTCCTTGGGTTTCACGAGCACTTTCTATTTACGGTGATAAGATATTCCTGCCTACAGATCATATAATAGCTTCATCTCCAGATGATGGCTATGCCAGAATGGTTAAAGGAGATATACCTAGAGGAGCTGCAGGATATGATATTGGCACGCAGACGATAGAAAAGTATTCTGCAGAAGTTGGTGGAAAAGGTGTTGGGACGGTATTTTGGAATGGCCCAATGGGATTCTTTGAAATTGGCCTTTTTGCAAATGGAACAATCAATATTGCAAAGAGCATGGCACTAGCTTATTGGCGAGGCTCTAAAACATTAATTGGAGGAGGCGATACTTTGGAGGCAATGAAGAAGGCAGGAGTTTCTGAAGGCGAGGTAAACCATGTTTCAACTGGCGGAGGGGCAACACTTCATTTTCTTGCTGGAGACGAGATGCCAGGAATTCAGGCGCTACAAAAAGATGATTAGCTCTAAAGATGAACCGATGTCGACTATACTCGAATAATACAAAGCAACATCTAAGACACCTCTGTTATTAGATGAAAATAAATATAATATGCCAGTATGAAATATGTCTGATATGATAAATACAGTTACGCATGTAATCTGCTATAATATCGTAACTCTAATTGCCCGCAGATACGAAACTGAATCATTTTCTGCGCCTAACATCAACATATAATCCCCACGATTTAAATCAGGCCTAGGAGTGAATATATAGGAAATTTCCTTTGTCTGTCCTGGAGCTATAGAGATTGATTCTTGGCTAAAAATGCCAGTAGAATTCCCAAGATCTCCCGTGGGAGTGAACGTTCCAGATGACAACATATTCAAATCAACGACAGAAGAAGAATTCGATACTACATTGACTTTAATATTTATACTGTGTCCTTTATTAAGAACGACGTCTTGAGGATTGATGGTCACGTAGAAGGGAAGAGGCTTGGCTTTATCAACCTTTCCGATTTTGTTTTCAGACCATTCTGTAAACCATAACTGATTACTTTTTTTGCTAGTAGTTAATTGCAGAGCATTTGCAATACCGCACGAATTACTACTTGTCTTGTTTTCAATTGGGCATGATGAAAATGCCTTATTTTGAGTAGGAATCCAATATTCAACTAGTGTCTTTTCAACGGGATTAAATTGCGCAATCTTATTCCCCGTGTGTTCGTTGAACAATATTGAACCGTTGTGGCCAATTTGGATCCAATATGGTAACGTATAATAATTCCCTGCAGAAGTGTTGTTACCACCGAAAATCCTATCAGAGGCTTTAGATGTAACGTATAGAGTTATGCTATTATTCAAAGGATTCAACATATAGAAGAGACTTGTACCATGATCCGTTACCCATAAATTTCCGGACTCATCTACCGCAGTTCCTACTGGTGAGCTCAATACTTTTGGCATGTCAAAAGTGTCGAATGTTTTTGTATCAATGTGATATCTGAAGATCTGGCCTTTTTGTGGATATGCCAACATAGATATCCAGACTACATTGTGCTTAGTGTCTATTGTAAGAGATCCTGTGCTTATCAAGTCAGGATCAATGCCTTTGAACCCCGTTATAGGGATAGGAATTGAAGTGATTCCGCTCGAGGTATTGTTCTTCATTCTCGCAACGTCTCCAAACCAGAGATAAGGAGAGCGTATGCCTACGAAGTAAATATCTCCATTTTTATCAAAGTCCAAGGAAACTGGATATGTGGTACCAAAAGCAGAGGATTTAGCAGGAATAGGATACATTTCAAAGGTCTGGCTCGATCTAATATACTTCCAAAGCGCATTCTGTTTTTCATCGGTAAACCAGATATTTCCCTTTTGATCTATTTTTAGAGTCCAAACCTGCGAATAATCTATTGGGCTTTGGCGTGGTTTCCATATTGGAATAATGTGCTCCCTATCAAATTTTTTATCTTTGATGTCATAACTGCCAAGTGATCCGTTTTTAACTGACACATACCACACCTTAGCATCACTGCTGGCACTGTTGTTTACCCTAGTCGTAGACCCGTCCTCTATAGCGATGCCGAGCGGCATCTCACACTTGTAAGGTAGTTTGTATTCTGTAATAAATTGATTTGAATTTGCTTTGGAGTGTCCGCAGAATATCTTGTCAAATTTACTAATAGCATCATTTTTGGATTGAATAACTGCAGATTGCTGCGCAAATGTAGTATTACCAGGGCTCGTTCGATTTATTGGATTGGAATTGTTGTTTATGAGTCCAAATGTGATTACTACGACAGAAATTATAACTATTCCAATAATAGCATAAATTATAATTTTTTTATTAGAAGAGAATAGTGTATGATTTCGATTTCCTTTGTCAGGAGTCAATAATGCTTAAGCCATTCCCATCTTATTTATTTCTTGTTTAAGCTAGATTAAACATGGATATTTCATCTATCATCATTAACCAATCACTAAATGCTATAATAAGTATCCAATTAAATATATTATTATCACAGTATAATAATATAGCGACTTGAGCTTTGTCTAACGATTCATTAAGTAAAATTGAAACTGAAGTTAAAGGGTGTCCGCTTTGCAGATTGTCGCAAACTAGGAAAAATGCTGTAGCTGGCGAAGGGCAACTTTCATCAAAAATAATGTTTATTGGCGAAGCCCCTGGCAAAAATGAAGATCAACAGGGAAAGCCCTTTGTAGGGGTAGCAGGGAAGGTCCTCGACCAGTTGTTAAAGAATGCGGGAATTGATAGGTCGCAAGTTTTCATAACCAACGTTGTAAAGTGTCGCCCTCCCTACAATCGAGTCCCACATGATGATGAAGTAGACGCATGCAGGCCGTACCTTAATCGACAAATCTCGTTGATCGATCCAGAAATCATCTGTATATTAGGCGGCACAGCATACTCGTCTCTTGTCGGAGGAAAGGCCATCACTTCAAATAGGGGAAAATTTATAAAAAAAGATGGACGGAAATACTTTCTAACTATTCATCCAGCAGCGACAATTTACAACGCAAATTTTCTACCTATGCTACAGAATGATATCCTAAAGTTATCCAAGGAAATTAAGAAGGGAAAAATAAATAATAATACGTTAGATTCCACATTTGAGGAAAGTTAACAATCATTAATAATAAAGGAAGAGAATATTCCCGACAACTTATTCATGGTTCGTTTCTATTTCTTCTATTACTTTGGAAACATCCTTATTAAAACTTAGGTTTCCCTTGCTAAAAGAGTTATTCTTTGGAATTCAGAATCTGCAGAATAGTTAGCTATATTAAATACAGTGGATTAATACATGCTTTATGCCAAGTCGTGACGCAGATGTAACAACGTACGGAGCATTACAGTATTATCAAATGCACTATGTTGTGGATTGTAAAATGGTCTTGGAGTCTGCAACGTTCTTGGCAAAGTGTTCACCCATTACAAAGGGGCATTTTAAAAACAAGCGAGTTGTAGATGTCAAGTGGAATGGAGGTAGAATTGCTGAGGTTTTGGATTCTGACAAAGAGTTGAATGAGCAGCTCAAATTAATTTTACTTGAAGAAGGCGAAATAAGGCTTGACCCTCTTGATGACGTGGTTCGGATATATGGTAAATGGAAACACGAAGATGATCTCATATTTGATCGTAAAGTGTTGGAGGTCATAGATAGAATAGCATATCACATAAAGGAATTAAACCGGCTAACAGTGTAGTATGTTTCTTACATATATGAATACAAATCAGCAGACAATTACTGCTCTTGAAGCCGACCTTTTGCAATACCAAACTTTTTGCCAGCCAGCCACTAACGCTGTATAAAGCCATAATCAGACAGGGTCTAACTTTGATAAACCCTATTAGAATTATCGGTGCAAAGACCTGCTAAAAATAAAGCATGTAAATCTTCGGTTGCTAATTGACTAGATATAAAGGATATTTCGTCTATATTCCATTGCCTACCGCGTCAGTTTCGCCATGGTACAAAGAATAAATCTTGGTGACAATACGATATATTACTATCGGTAGGCGAAACTGGGTTAGAGAAAAAAGCTTTTGCTGTACAAAAACTTTTATACCATAATATAAAATCTCTAGCATGGCATATAATGAGAAGCGTCCCATTCCAAAAATTGTCGCATTGGAAGTACTTGAAAAAAATGGAGTTAATGTAGAAAGACTTAAGGAGTTAATTACAAAGGGAGTAGGTGCTGAATTCACAACATATTACTATTATACTATTCTAAGAATGCATTGCACAGGGTTAGAGGGCGAGGGAATAAAAGAAATAGTTGAGGACGCCAGAATTGAAGACCGAAATCATTTTGAGGCAATGGTACCTAGACTGTACGAATTAGGAGGGGGTTTACCAAAAGACATACGAAAATTCGCAGACCAAGCAGGCTGTCCAGATGCCTATCTGCCAGACAACTGGGAGGTCATCGACTCGATACTAAAAGTATTGTTAGAAGCTGAACAATGCGCAATCCGTTCTTGGGGTGAGGTCTGTGATATGACTGCGGGTAAGGATCCAAGAACATATGATATTGCACAAAGGATAATGCAAGAGGAAGTGGAACATGAAGCGTGGTTCATAGAGCTATTGTCCAAGAGACCATCAGGCCACTTTAGAAGGAAATTTGCTGGTCAATCTCCCCACACTGGTTCGCAGGGCGGATTAATCCACCTTTAATAGAAAGAGCGTTCGCACTCTTTTTCTCTAGCTTAAATTTAACCATTCAGTTCCAACAGTCAATCAGAAATCAGAATTTTTAAACTGGTGAATGATCCGCAGCTTTTTTGAATGCCTTCTGCTATACTTCATTAACAAGATTAACTAGAACTTGCCCTGCCTTCTTTATGCTCTCTTGTTATGGTTAAGATGGCTCTTCTAAGCAGAGAAACCATCAACATTACTTCCTTCGATTTGGGCAATGCCCTTGCTAATAACCTTCTGACTGATACATTTAACATCCCCAATTTGTGGTTATCATAGCCAGTAACCTTAGCCAATCTATTTACATAGCAAATCATAAGATCTAATTCTTGCCTTGTGGCCAGTTTATTGTTTGTTATGCTATGGGATCGACGACTCTGTTTTTGCCTTTTTGACACCTCGTATAGCAATATAGCAAGTGCATGCGAGATATTCATTGTTTTATATTCAGTTTTGGTATCAATAATTACGACGAGGTCGCACATTTCAATTTCCACGTTCAGAAGACCAGAAGCTTCTCTGCCTAAAACAATACAAAAGTCGATTTTATTCTCCGATAGCCCTATGATATTGCTCAGTTGGATAGGATTAATCGAGTCTCTAACGATATTCAGCCTACTGCTCGCGTAGAGTGCAGTTGTGCCAATCAGGACATCAAATTTTTTCCTTAGTTCTTTTAAAGAGAGTGTTGTTGCTGATTTCAGTACATCTTTGCCGTGTGTAGCGAACCTAACTGCTTCTTCTTCATTAAATTTTGGATTAATTAAAAACATATCTGTAAAGCCAAAATTCTTCATGATTCTAGCCACGTAACCTACGTTGTATTCATAATGTGGCTCCATGAGTGCCACTCCGATGACCATAGCCCGTAGTAAAAACGAGACTTATTTAGACTTAATAAATCTATCAATAACAGAGGTTTTTCTAGGCTTTAGGATTAAGATGCAGGATAGAACGAGCAAAAATATTGCCTATCTATAGAGTTTTTGACAACGTTATTGCACCCTTCACGATTCTAATAACATTAGCCGAGGCCAGAGATGCCTATCAAAATAGATTGTAACTATTCCATTTTCTGTCTACAAGTTCCTTCGTATTCGAGTCCACCGAAGCAACATTTTGGATTTCTCTTGTAAATCCTTCTTCTTTCCACTTTGTAGTTGCATCTAAACCCAATTTGGATCCAAGGTTCACCAACGGAGAAGCAGGATCTAAAGTATCGGTAGGGCAATTATCGATGATTAACGTGTCACGTTTCGGATCTACTCTTGTAGTAACAGCCCATGTGACTTCATCCATGTTTTGTATGTTTACATCGTCATCTACTACTACGAAGATTTTCGTTAACGAAAGTTGTCCCATTCCCCATAAACCCATCATAACTTTTTTTGCCTGCCCAGGATAACGTTTCTTGATAGAAATTACAGCAAGGCCTTGAAACCAACCTGCAGGAGGCATATAAAAATCACTAACCTCAGGCTGAAACATCTTAATTAGTGGGAGAAAAGAACGTTCAATTACTTTTCCAATAAAAGCGTCCTCTAGGATGGGTTTACCAACGACAGTGGTCAAATAAACTGGCTTTTTTCTTCTCATGATTCCTGTGAGGACGAAAGTAGGATACAGTTCTGGGGGTGTGTAGTATCCAGTATGATCTCCAAATGGCCCCTCTACTTTAAGGAGTTCAGGATTAACATAGCCTTCTAACACAATTTCGGAGTTCGCCGGAACTTCTAAATCAACAGTTTTGCATTTTACAAGCTTGATGCCATTTTTTCTCGTAATACCTGAAAAAAGGTATTTATCCATTCCTTCAGGGACTGGCGCTACAGCACTAAATACGGTCGCAGGATCTGCTCCTATAATAATTGCAACTTCAATTTTGTTTTTCTTTTTCTCTTTTATGAGTTCATAGTGTTGGGCACCACGCTTATGAATTTGCCAATGCATTATCGCTTCTTTATTATTAATAATCTGAATCCTATATACTCCGATGTTTCTGATGTCAGTTTCGGGATGTTTAGTAACTGTTAATCCAAACGTTATAAATTTTCCGGCGTCTCCAGGAAACGATTTCAGTATCGGAAGAGAATTCAATGATGGATCGTCTAATTCTATGACTTCATTAACTGGTCCAGAGTTAACATACTGTGGACCATATTCGGATATTTCAGATAATTTAGGAAGTAGCTTGAGTTTATTAAATATGCCATGCGGGATTTTCATTTTAGTTAAATCTACTATGCGCTCTCCAATTTCTGTAAAATCCTCTGTTTGTAGAGCTATCTTTATTCTGTTTATTGTTCCAAAGGCATTACCGAGTACCGGTATCTCGTATCCCTCAACGTTCTCAAACAAAACAGCAGGTTGTTCTCCTTTATACATTAGTCGACGCATAATTTCAGCAATTTCTAAGTGTGGAGAGACTGTATTTTTCACTCTTTTCAATTCTCCAGCGTTTTCTAGAGCTTCTACATACTGGCTTAAACTGTCAAATGGCATATGAATATCCAGGATAGCTCATAGCCTACAGGTAACATAAGGGTTATCAATTATTTATTAAAGGGAGTAGGGCGTCTAAGCAATAGCTCGCAAAGGAGAATAGCCGGTAACAAAGTACAAAACTGCATGAGTTACTATATTTAGAGTGCGCGAACAGACAGCATGATGCAGTATCACGGAGATGCAAGTCTGCCTGAACTTCTTTGAATAAGACAATTGACATAAGCCAGAATTGTAGTAGCGTAGACAGGAGAAACCATTAGATTGCCTGATAATATTTCAATACAAGTGATATCAATGAATATGCTGACAACAGCAACAAGTCCGATCCAATATACTTGCAGAATAAGGAATTACTCAAATGTCCGCTGACTGAATAGTATAACCTGAGAGAATTTTTACGTTTCCCATTATCTTAGACGCGCATTAAGAGGAAAAGATAATGATTACACGTTAGTATCGTTAAGAAACAATGTCCTCCACTTATGGGGATGTTTAAAGATGGCTTTATTAATCCTTACTTGTATATAGATGAGCCGATGCTCACAATCTAAAAGCTTTAATAAGCTGATTTTTTTTAACTATATCTTGGTTTTTATGGAAGATGACCTATGAATGAGGATTGATCACATTGCAATTGCCGTCAACAATATTGATGATGCATTAAAAAATTATCAAAAAATACTCAAGATAGATCGCCTTGAAATAGAGGAAGTCCCAAGCGAGAAAGTGCGAGTTGCTATGTTAAATCTAGAGGATACACGGATAGAATTGTTGGAACCTATTCAAGATGACAGCCCTATTAAAAAGTTTCTTGACGAACGTGGTGAAGGTATTCATCATATGGCAATTACGGCTGATAACATAGAAGCTGACCTTTCACGAGCTTCTGCAAATGGAATGAAATTGCTAGGTGGTTTGCGGAGTGGCTCCTATGGAAGGAAAATTACTTTCGTGCACCCAAAATCTCTAAACGGAGTACTCACAGAACTTTGTGAGGCACCCTTGTGAAATTAGAATTAAAGCAGGAAACGTAATTGTCGAATAAAAAAGTGAAACGTTGTTATCGCAACTCTTAGATAGAGATAACTCTTCCACATTTTAAACATCTGATGATCACCGGGCCATTAGAACGTTCTAATACCTTGAATTTTTTTAATCCACATTGCGGGCAAACTGGGCATCTGCGCGATTTGAAATCACCTACCATACTTGTGGATTACTGTCGGATTCTGACAACATTCTTATTCTGTATACTCCGTCGATTCTTTCTATTATCCTATACACAGAGGCAGGAACAAACTTTTTCCAATTCTCGCCACTTGCAATTTTTCTTCGAATAGAGGTTCCATTATACTCCATTTTTCTTTCATAACGAGGTTCAATAATTCTGATTTCCTTGTGTGAAGAAGATGAAGTTAAATTTGTAACAAGAATATTTCCAGAGTATAACGAATTGAATGGAGGAACCATTGATTTAAGATAAGCAAACCATCTTGAATTATTTTCATCATTTGCAACGGGAATTATATAACATCGTTTAAGATCCACCAGTGATTCAAGTAATGCTTCATGTATCATCAACATCCTTTCTCCGGCTGTGAAAGGGTCTTTATAGATGTAATTAAATTGAGCACTACCTATAACAATTATGAGCTCACTACATTCTTTGAGTATTTGTCTAGTCAGAGATAAATGGCCATTATGGAATGGTTGAAATCTTCCTATCATTAAACCGCGTGTTATATTCCTAGCCATCTTTTCTTACGCTTCACTAAGTTCCCCTAACCAGCTTTATTACTATTCTGTATGCTGCTTTATGAATCCGGGATCAATTTTCAGAAAAAGACGTTCTATTTTACCTATCGTTTGACCTGGCTGTATGTTGATTTCCGAAGCTGAAGACCATGATTGCTCGTGTATGTTCCCACCTGACCCCAGTTGAGACCATATTTTTTCTGAAGAGAATGGTATGAAAGGTTCAAGTATTATAGCTAGTGACTTTGTGGCATTGACTGCAATATAGATAGTAGTGCTAGCAGTAGAAGATGTATTTTTCCATGGCTCCTTTTTCTGAAAGTATTGATTGAAATGGCTTGTGAATTTCAAGATCCGTTTCAATGCTTTATCAATTTCATTTTCGATCAAAAGATCCCCTACTTCATTTGATATTTTCTTTATTTCCATTATACTTTGCCTGTCATCATTGTCATATTGAAGAGGTTCGGGAACTATTCCTGCAAACGCTGTCTGAGTAAACGACAGCGTTCGATTTATAAAATTACCGACATTTGCGATCAGCTCGTTATTTATTTTGTCACAAAATGTCGCCCACTCGAAATTAATATCCGCTTGAGAGTACGGAGTAACCGATGCCAAGTAGAATCTAAGATAATCTGGGTTAAACATATCTATGATCTTTTTCAAGCTAATGTACCAGTTTCGACTTTTCGAAAGTTTTTGATTGTTGAGCAATAAATGACCCCTTGTTGGAATAAAATCTGGCAACTTATATTCCTGATTTATACCCATCCTCATTGCGGGAAGAAACAGGTAATGATGATATGAGATGTCTTTCCCTATAAAGTGGTAAATCTCTGAATTGTTCCAGACTTTCTTCCCATCATGACCCAGTTTGTGCATATATGTCAACAATGTTGAAATGTAACATAAATGATTATCGAACCAACCATACAGGACCTTATTTTGTATTTTAGGCAACGGAATGGCGACACCCCAAGATAAGTCCCTTGTTATGTCCCAATCATGAAGTCCTTCATCTATCCAATTTATGACGTAGTTCTTTACATCTCGTTGAAGTTTACGATTTTCATTTAACCATTTCTTTAACCTCTCAGAAAAAGCGGAGAGCTTAAAGAAATAGTGCTTACTACTACGTCTGATTGGCGGTCTTCCACATATAGCACATTTGGGTTCTAATATGTGCTCGGGAACTCGACCACATTTCTCACATTGATCAGAGTATTGGTCCTGTGCCTTACAGTATGGGCATTGTCCTACGACGTATCTATCTGGCAAAAATTTGTTATCCCATGTACAATAGTATTGAATTACATCTTGTTCATAGATATGACCATTATGAAAAAGTTTTGTAAAAATATCCTGTACAAATTCTATATTTTCCCTAGAACTTGTATTGGAGAACACATCAAAAGAGATCCCGACTGATTCAAAATCGTCTAAATCGCGTCTGTGCCAAAAATCCACATATGATTGTGGAGTCTTTTGTTCCTTTTCCGAGTTAATTAATATAGGAGTACCAAAGTCGTCTGAGGCACATATATGATATATTTCCCGTCCAGCCATTCTACAGTACCTTGTGAAGATGTCTGCAGGGAGATAAGTGGATGCAATATGGCCAAGATGAATTTCACCATTCGCATATGGCAGAGCGCTTGTTACGATCGTAGGTCCGTTGTTTCTTGTGTATAAATTCTGGGTTTGCCTCGCCATAGATAAGTCTCCCCCTTGCTACCAGATTTTAAGCTATCCCTTAATCGCTAATCCTATAATATACAAAACCCACAAGTACTATTCGATATTCTCAGTTAGGTAACAACGTTAAGCTGCTCACCGCTTTTGATCGGCTACCGTAAGATGTGGCTAACTAGGACTGCTTTATAATAATAAAACAGGGAATAGCATCTAAGTGCCTATAATATCTTTAATATTCCCATGTTTGACTATTTAGTATAACCTTGAATGATGGAAGACTTCGAGATACGACACTATCTGAGAACGGAAAGCATGCTTATGAATGGGCTAGCAGTGCTATGACCATTCTGGATAAAATTAAAAGAAAATATGAAAGGACACAACCGCTCTCTGGTTTCAAGCTCGGAGTTTGTTTACACATTACAAAAGAGACCTCTGTTTTGGTTATGACTGCAAGAGAATTGGGAGCTGAGGTGGCTGTTTGTTCAGCAAACCCACTTTCCGTACAAGATGAATTATGCTCATTTCTTTTTTCCAAGGGAATAAGCATTTTCGCACGTAGAGGCGAAACTAAACAAGAATACAATGCCTGCATTAGATCCGTACTTAGATCCGGACCAGATATAATAATAGACGACGGCTCAGATTTACATGTTACAGCCCATAGGCTAAAAATAAAAAATGTGGTTGGTGGGACAGAAGAAACAACGTCGGGAGTAAAAAGACTGAAAGCCCTAGAAAGGAAGAAGATGTTGATGTATCCTGTGATCTCGGTCAATGATGCTTTAACAAAACATATGTTCGATAACAGATACGGTACTGGTCAAAGTACGATAGATGGTATTATAAGAGCTACTGGGATTTTGTTGTGTGGTAAATATATTGTTGTATGCGGTTATGGGTGGGTTGGAAGAGGCGTTGCAGCCGTTGCTAGAGGATTGGGTGCATTGGTCATTGTAACTGAAATCGATCCAATAAGAGCTCTCGAGGCACACATGGACGGTTTTGATGTTAAGCTTTTGACTGAAGCCGCTGAGATCGGAGACATATTCATAACTTGTACCGGGCAGAAATATGTCATAAGACGAGAGCATATTAAAAAAATGAAGAATGGAGCAATACTTAGTAATGCTGGTCATTTTGATATAGAAATAGATATTGGATTTCTTAAATCACAAGACAGTAATCCTGTCCGGATTAGACCAAATGTTGATAGCTATACACTTTCTGGCAAGAGGATAATTCTCCTAGCTGAGGGTAGGGTAGTAAATTTAGTTTGTGCCGAGGGTCATCCTTCAGAGATCATGGCGCTATCATTTGCTAATCAATTATTGTCAATCATATTAATAGCAAAAAATTATAAAAAGATGGGAAGACAAGTTTATAGTGTTCCAAAGTACATTGATAGGTATGTGGCATCTAGCGCATTGGAGGCATCAAATTTAAAGATCGATGTCATTACGCAAACTCAAAAACTGTATTTAAATTCAATCTAATGGCGTGATATGAAGGTAATCTGGGTTCTATAGAAAGGCTGGACATTGTCTTATCTAATCTCCACATAGGACGCTATTTCATCAAAATCCTAACTAGCATTCTTGCCCCTTACCGTAATAAAGTCTCAGATTCCATCTAGCATTGTTGAAGATACCCAGGATGAAAGAATGCTTTTTGTTTCTAGGACCTAAGACTCGTTTCAAAGTGATATATCATTCGTAAAAACAGCGTTGTCATCAAGACTGTATGAAAATGCACCACACGTAATTGATAAGATTTTATATCGATCTATCACAATCATGTAAAGGATCTCGAATGGCTTTGGTCAAAGTTGCTCGCATCGGAGATATTCCAGACAAAAGTGGAAAAGAAATTAACGTGAAGGGTACGCGAATAGCCTTATTCTATGCAAATGGCCAATATTATGCCATGGAGGCTCAATGTCGTCATCAGGACGGATCGCTGTCCCCTGGCACTATTGATGGGGAGGTCGTCGAGTGTCCTCTTCACGCATGGCATTATAATATTAGAACGGGGGAACTGCTGGATTATATAGCTGGTGTCAAGCTTGCGACTTATAAGATTGAGATAAAGGATAATGACGTATATATTGATGTATAGGTCGTACAGGACTAGCGATAAAACACAAACTTGTCCTTTTAGAAAAAAGATATAATAATGTTTTTCATTTATATTAATACGCATTATTTATAGCGATATCCAGCATCTTGAAATTATATAATACTTTGACAAGACATGTATGTATTCTTGCTCCGGAGGACAACAAGGTTAGGATTTACCTCTGCGGGGTGACTGTTTACGACGACTCGCACATAGGGCATGCTAGAACTGTAATTGTCTTTGACATTTTACACAGATATCTAAAGTTCAAAGGACATGATGTACAATTTATCCAAAACTTTACAGATATAGATGATAAAATAATTGACCGAGCAAGGAGGGAACATCTGGGAGTTAAAAAATTAACTGAAAAGTATATCGAAAATTATTTTGTAGACTTTGATTCTTTGAACATCCTTAGAGCCGATGTTTATCCTAAAGCAACCGAGCACATTCAGGATATAATCCAATTAATTGAAAGATTAATTAGAAAAGGATCTGCATATACCTCTGTTAACGGTGTCTACTTCAGCGTAAGATCTTTTGAAGGATACGGCAAGCTATCACAGAAATCTATCCAAGATTTGGAAAGTGGAGCTAGAATTGAAATTGACCCGTCAAAGCGAGATCCACTAGATTTTGCACTGTGGAAATTCTATTCTGATGACAATGTATGGGAAAGTCCATGGGGAAAAGGAAGACCTGGATGGCATATCGAATGCTCAGCGATGGCATTAAAATATCTGGGAAATTCATTTGAATTGCACGGCGGCGGAGGTGACCTTGTCTTCCCCCATCACGAAAATGAAATAGCAGAGTCTGAATCAGCAACAGGGATGCAGTTTTCGAAATTATGGATCCATACGGGGATGGTAACAGTAAACGGTCATAAAATGTCGAAATCTCTGCATAATATTATAACTATAGAAGATGCAACCAATCGGTGGGGGCCTAATGCAGTTAAGCTTTATTGTATTTCAGTACAATATTCCAAACCTCTTGATTACGCTGAAGATGTGCTGCTTGAGTATGCATATAAATGGCGCCAAATAGAGACTTGTGCTTATGAATTAGAATTCGCAATAGGCAGACATGGACAAATACAAAGCATAAAGAAGCTATGTAAGGAGTCTATGGAGATGGTGGAATCTGCAATGGATGATGATTTGAACACGCCTGTAGCCCTTCAGGTACTTATGAAATTCGTTACCGAGTTGAACCGCTACGCTGCACAGGAAATGCTTACTTCGGATATGTCGAAGAGTGCACTCATAACTTTCAACGACCTGATGTATGTATTTGGCCTGAAAATATCAGAACCTCCAGCAGTTGAAAAAAAAGCGATCGAAGCCCTAATTAGAAAACGCGATATATTAAGAAAGGAGAAGCGATTTGGAGAGTCTGACACTATTAGGAAAGACCTTTTGAAGGATTATTCCGTAGAATTACTTGATCATAAAAACAGAACGATTTGGAAGAAAGTGGAAAACGCTCGTATCGCGGAAAAACTAATCTGAAACAGCAACATGCAATGCACTCATTTAACAAATACGAATTGCGGTATAATTCATGTCCTTGTCGAGGTTACAGGGACTGTTGTATGATGTCGTGTGTTGTACTTGATCAACTAAAACAATATAATCTAAACTAAATTTTATTCTTACTAACAAAATCCAACCTTAAATCCATGCCCTTACTCAGAACTATATCTAGATAGCTGCTGTCATTACTATAGATCTTATTATTGATGTAAACCTTAACATCGTAGTCGCTTATTTTGACGCCCCAGATGTACAAAAAGTGGCCTAATGTGAAAGGGTACGGTTTGACATAAGATACGTGAATTTGATTCTCTTGTAATGTGTGAACTGGCCTTATGCAAGATTGGTTTATCCCGATATTACGAGGAATGGTGATAGCTTTTCCGTCACGGGTGGCTGTCGTAGCAATCGCCATTTGAAATGGCTCTTCCTTAGGATTTCTGATACATTGATAAATTGGATCTTGAGATCTAAAGTAACTTGTGACGTAGTTAACAGACATTCCCACAATAATCACAATTATCAATAGGCCGATCATAGAGAGAAATAGATCTGTGCGTGTTTTACCTGATTTGTTTATGAATGCCATAACAACAGCAACAGTTATTGAAAGAGCAATAAAGATTCTTACATTTTGTTATTAAGCTGAGCTATCCAAAATTGGTAATGCATGGAAGAAATCATAACCCTGACTAAAAGGTTACACAGACAGGAAAATATTAAGAAACTCAAAAAAAGATAACTAGTATTAAAATCAGATTACGTTGGTCTTTTGTATATTTCATACTAAAACTATACTATTTTGGAAGATCGAATAAACATACCTTGTATGCTCAATTAATAGAACGGATATTATTGGATCTAATAGTAAATGTTGAACAATAAACTATCTGATATTCTTTATACTGGTCATACAAAAATCAAGTTAGCCTGGTAAAGTTGAAATTATGAGTTTAGCTCGACAAATAAAGTAAAGCATCTCTATTTATAACCTGTACAAATTAAGACTTCAATCATCAAGTCTATCTATGAATTTCTTTTTCAACAAGCTAAACAAGTTTTTTTTATTACAAATAAAAGATGAAATATCATGATCTGCTTCATAACGTGAGAGAATGGTCGCATAAAGTAGATAAAGCCGAATTAAAGCTTTTTTCGTGCAGGAGCAAAGGTCAGTTTTTGTATACTATGATAGAGATACTATTGCCATATTATCAATGTAACCGGATGTATGCGATATTCTAGTTCGATATTAATTTAATGTGTAATGCATGAGCAAGGAGGTATTAATATTCTATCCATACTAAATAAATCGATCCACATTCTTACACAGTAAAGCATCAATAAACGATTGCCATAAAATGCATAGGTCAGGATCTAATTCAATTCATATTGCATTGGCTAGATAAGCTAATTGATGGTCTGTTGGATCAAATAACCGAAGATGCAATATCGATAGAGTATTTATCTAGTCTTCTAGTGTTATTTATCAAGAAATGAAGTATAGAAAAATTCGGCAGGTTTTCATTATTTCCGGAATTGCAGCTATCATAGCAATTGTTCTTTTTATGGTTTTCCTTCAATTAGAAAGCGCGAAGGCACAGAATTTCGTGGACGCTTATGAAAATCTCATCAGAGATTCGCGTACAGTTACTGAACAATACCACGCTGAAATAGCCAAATGGAAGGTAAAGCAGTATGATAATCATACGATGATCTCTATCACAGATGATTACGTCCCCAAATTTGAAAAAATAGTGAAACAAGCTCAAGCGTTGCATCCTCCTCAGAAATATAGTCAGACTCTTGATCTTATTTTGAAATCCTATAACTCAGAGATATTGAGCTACAAGCACTTTCGTAATTATTTAGCTACAGGAAGTACTACTGAAGATGAAAAATCTACCGAACTCTTATCAGACGCGTTGAGATATGAATCTGGCTCATTTGATTCATTTCGAGGAGCTTCTAACTGAATTTATTTATCAATAAAGATCCATGGTGAGATAGAATTAATTCGGTAGTAACTGACAAATCTATTCTGACTCGGTTGGTTGATTGTCTTTGCTATTTGTGTTGTATAATTTTATATATACATTTTGGCCGTCATTGTTATGATGTCTAATAGGCTTTATGGTACCCTATTAATTTTGTTCTCTATTTTAGTTATGAGTCTTGGGACTGCATCATCATCGTCATCAGCTGAACAAAATTTTACCTTTCAAAAAAAAACGTTTTCTGTGGATGAAAGTAAACTTGCGCATGTGTTTGGTGAAATAAAAAATACTTCAAACAAGCCTATCACTGATATAATTGTACAAGCCTCTTTCTACGATAGCCATCATACCTTACTAAACAAATTCAAGAGATCAACTGATATACGTACACTTAATCCCGGTGATATTACACCCTTTGAAATTTTGTACTACGACTTCAAAACAGTTGATCTCATAAGCAGCTACACATTGTCTGCAAGTGGAAAGGATACTGAAGTCAAGCCTAAAGCTTTGCATATTGAATCCTATAACTCGAGGATTGACATATTAGGTTTTTATTACGTGAACGGAATAGTTTCAAATAAAGGACCCGGACCCGCTACTGACACGCTTGTTATTGCCACGATGTATGACAAAAATGGAAACGTAGTTTCTATAGGGCGGGCTATGGCGGAGCCAGTGAATATTACATCACATTCAGCGGCAGCGTTTGGGATAGCCATCACCGATAAATTGCAGACATATAAGGTCAAAAATTTTTCGCTATCCGCTGACTCTGATCAATATGGATTCTTAAGTTAGCTTCAGTCTTGGTGATATAACATTCCATGCTGTAATGCGTGGGTTTATACAATGCTTTATAGCTTTGACAGTATTTGATTTCTTCTTCTGGGCGATGTAAATTAGTATTTGATTCTACCGAAATTCTCAAATGCGTATACCAAAAATGATGTGCAGTTGTAGGTTATTTGTTGTAATAGATCGAATTTGTTGATTTGATAATGTTAAAGATAACAGAAGTATTCAAATATATATTTGAATAATATTTTATGATGGACGTTATCACTAAAAAAGGAGTCTCTATCGACGCGTCGATCAAAGAAAGGCAATGCGCTTTGTGTGAAAAAAAACTTTCTCCTGCTAGTCAGCTGAATATCTGCTCGGAATGCATCAAGCTGGCGGATTGTTGTATAGGACTAGAAAGGCTAGAAGAATGATTCATATCATTCTACCATTTTTAAAGTGTCAGTCACGGTAATGATTCCTATTACGTTTCCCGTATCGCTTACCAAAACACATTTTGCAAATCTGACAAGCGGAACTAGGGCCTTGGCTGGTGTTGAGACGTCTACTATTGGAGGAGGAGGCTCCATAACAGATGAAATAAGTGTAGTCATGTTTTTCTTTTCATCTTGTTCTATAATTTTTTTTGCAACACCATCTTCCGTCAGCATACCTACAACTCGAGGGCCGTCAAATACAGGTATCTGGCTTATAGAATTATTTCTCATCTTCTCAATAGCATTATGAAGAGTATCATGTTGCTCTACTGAGATCAACTTGTTACTGCAAATATGACCTGCCTTCATTGAGGATTGTCCTTCTAAAGAACTTAGTATTGCAAAAAGCCTCCGGGCGGTTTCGTAACTGGGTTTGCATCTGCCTGATTCTATTTGATTAATCATAGAAGTACTTATAGAAGTCAAGGTTGCCAACTTTCTTTGGGTAATTCCTAGCCTCATCCTAGCCTGCTTAATATACTCAAGTTTCGGTAGCATTCTTATTTAGCTTTAATTGTCTTCATAAGCGGTGTCTTATAATCTTGATCAATTATTTGGCTTAATAGTAATTAAATGCTTTTTTAAATCGCCTTCTTTAAGAAGAAGAGCAGCTATGTATGTAGACGCAAAATAGTTGACCTTGAAATGTAGTGATCACTTTTACTTTTGATTATTAGTTCGAGTTTTGATATGCTTATATTGCATGGATACAAATTTCATTAACTACCTATGATGAATAGTACCAGTAACCAGTCCAAGTGGGATTCTGTAAAGAGATACAAGTTAACCAGAATGTTGAACAAGCTCTCAAATATCTCAGGACACGGAACTGAATTAGTAACTGTATACATTCCAGCCAGACGTCCAATTTTTGATGTCGTAGCTCAATTAAGAAATGAGGCAGGTACAGCATCCAACATTAAATCAGACTTGACTAGAACACACGTACAAGACGCACTCAGCAGAACTATTGAGCATCTAAAACTTTTCAAGGAGCCTCCAGATAATGGGTTAGTTATATTCTGTGGAGCTGTCCCAACAGACAAGGGTTTAGGAAATGAAAAAATTGAGCTGTATTCAGTAATACCACCTAAGCCAATACAAATTAACCTATATCGATGCGATGATCACTTTTGGATAGATCATCTCAAAGATATGATGCAAGATGATAAAGCCATCGGGATACTAGCGATCGATACACAAGAATCGGGACTTGGTATTTTAACAGGTGATAGATGGGAGACTGTGGACTCTCTTACTTCTGGGGTCGCAGGAAAACATCGTCAAGGTGGCCAGTCTGCCAGAAGATTTGAACGGCTTCGAGACAATGATCTAAATGAATTTTATAAAAGGATAGGCAGTCGCGCGCAAAAAGTGTTTATTGACCAATTCAAAGTAAAAGGAATAATAATAGGAGGACCAGGTCCGACTAAAGAAAATTTTCTTAAAGAGGAATATTTGGACTATAGATTACAGAATAACATCATTGCTGTATTAGACACGTCATATTCTGGCGACGAAGGCGTTCGTGAACTGATAGACAAAGTCCAAGATCAGGAAATAATGACGGAATATCGACTGATGGAAGAAAAAAAAATAGTAAAGAAGTTTATGGGCGAGGTATACTCTGGAAAAGGCCTAGGAATTTATGGTATGCTAGATGTAGTAAGATCAGTCCAGAATGGAGTAGTAGACATGGTCATTGTGACAGATGATATTGCGTATTTGGAACTTGAAGTGAAATGCAAGAGATGTGGAAAAATTGAGCAAATTTTCACTGAGAGATCACAAAGTATTTCTCTAAGGCAGCAGCTTTTATCCAAGGCATGCGCTTCTTGCGGGTCAATTGATTTTGAAATATCCGAGAAGGATATCGTTGACTATTTGGAAGAACTCACTATATTGACTGGTTCTAAGCTAGAAGTGATCTCTGGCAGAACAGAAGAAGGGGCTCAGCTAGCAAGTCTGGGAAAGATAGGAGCTATTCTTAGATTTAGAGGTATTAACAGTTTCTCGTGATTAAACATGCAAGTTATGATAATTGAAGACGAACAAGATATTCTTCTTCTATATAGAGATTATTTGGAGAAAAAAGGACATTCCGTAGTGGTAACATCAACTATTGCCGACGAAGCGTTGTTGGATTATAAAATATATGTTCCTGATCTTGTTATAATCGATTATAAACTTCCCGGAAAGATTGATGGTATTAAGGCTGCTAAAGAGATATTAACACAAAATCAAACCGCTCGGATATTGTTAGTAACGGCATTCGAAAGTATAAAGAAACAGATTGAATCTGACAAATTCTTTCTAGGTAAAAAAATACGGCTTTTACTTAAACCAGTGAGATTGCCTGATTTATCAAAAGCAATCCTCGATGTTACTCGGGATTAAACCTTAATATGTTTAGGTCCTTACCCAAAGTATCAATTTGTATTAAAGTAGTATAGGCATATCTATCTAAAAAGAACATGAGATATCCTCAGTTAATGATTGTTAAACGTTTGAATTAAACTCGGAGGATGAATCTAAATCATCCTAGATTAGCTTGTTAAATCATTATTTAACGGTGTAAGTAACAGCATCTTGATTTTTTTTGCTACAACTTGCAATTCAGAATATGAAGCAACACGTCTAGTAGGCCATTTTCCGTTCTCGGTTTGCTCATTGAATCTGGGAATTATATGAACGTGGACATGAGGCACGATTTGGTTAGCGGCTCTGCCATTATTCTGGCCTACGTTAAATCCATCTGCTTTTACAGCAGATATTACCGCCTTTGCGACCCTCGGCACAAGCGAATACAATTTACCTACGTCTGTTGACGACATAGAGAGCAGGTTATCATAATGTCTTTTAGTAATAATAAGCGTATGTCCAATGTTTATTGGATATTTATCCATAATTACCATGAAATCTGATTCTTCATAAATATCAACTGAGGTTAGGCGTCTACTGATAATCGAACAAAAAACGCAGGGCGTCGAACGCATCTTCTATCTACCTTCTTGGATAAGGACTTTTTATGTCTTTATCCTAATTACGTACTACAAGTAGGCCTCATAGTTTTGATGAAAGGAAATTTGTGCTTTGTGCTTGAATAAGATCCTATCGTTGGAAACCTATGACTAGCTAGCAATATAGATTTATTAAAAGAGTTAAATTTTAATCTAAAAAATGGAAAAATACAGATTGTGATAATTGCATAAACATTAATCGAGCATACTGTGAAATGATACTAATAGATGACAGATACCCTAAAATATTATTATTTACAATTCTTCGTAGAGATGTATGATGGCAGAAACAATCGAACTATCAAGCTTTGATGTGAACTTCTCATTTCACTGTCCCAAATGCGATTATCTAAACGAAGAGATTGCGGCAAACGACCTTTCCGGCGGTAATGCCGAATGTGGAATGTGCGAAACTATTTTTAAGGTAGAAGGTTTGGATGCATTAAAGATAACCGCAACTTTGGAGTAATTATGGATTTGATCCATCGTTTATGACATAAAATAGATTTTATTTTCCTCCAGATTCGTTAAAAGGTTAAAATAGAGAATTTGAAGATTACTTTTTTAGATGAGTCTGCCAAGCAGAAAAACAATTGAAGGTCCGTCTAGGGCCCCTCATCGGGCTATGTACAAAGCAATGGGACTTGATGATCAAGATCTGGCAAGACCCCTGGTGGGGGTTTCAAACACCTGCAACGAGGCTACGCCTTGTAACATACATCTTGGTGCTTTGTCACATAAAATTAAGGAAGGCGTAAAGGATTCTTTGTGTACTCCCAGGGAATTCACCACCATTGCTGTATCTGATGGAATCTCAATGGGTCACGAAGGGATGAAAGCATCTCTAGTTAGTAGAGAGATTATTGCAGATTCCATAGAAATAATGATGCTCGCACATCAATATGATGCCATTGTTGGCTTGGCTGGTTGTGACAAGAGCTTGCCAGGCACGATCATGGGAATGGCTAGGCTGAATTTGCCGTCAATTTTTGTATATGGCGGAACGATTTCACCAGGATATTGGAATGGCAAACAAGTTACTGTGCAAGATGTGTATGAAGCAGTCGGCACTTATGATGCTGGCAAAATGAGTTTGGATGCTTTAATAAGTTTAGAGAATGTTGCATGTCCTACAGCCGGATCGTGTGCAGGAATGTATACTGCTAATACTATGGCTTCAGTAAGTGAAGCAATTGGGATATCGCTTTTAGGAAGCGCCTCTCCTCAGGCAGAAAGCGGCAGAAGGAATGAAATCTGCTATAAAACCGGAAAAGCAATTTCAAACTTGATCGAAAGTAATATTCGTCCAAAAGACATACTAACTTTTGAAGCCCTTGAAAATGCGATTGCGATTATAAATGCTATAGGCGGATCAACCAATGCTGTTTTGCACCTTTTGGCCATAGCCAGAGAAATTGGTGTCAAATTGCGCTTGAGCGATTTTGAGAGAATTCGTAGAAGAACACCACATATTGCCAGTATGAGACCAGGGGGATTTTATGTAATGACAGACCTCGACAGAATTGGAGGTATTCCTATTATTTTAAAATTCTTGCTAAAAAAGGGACTTCTTAATGGAGAAGTCATGACTGTTACTGGAAATACAATGAGAAATAACCTTGTAGCATTTAATGAAAATATGATACCTGATGGAAATATTATCAATACTGATGAGCCAATACATAGAGAAGGAACTATTAAAATTCTACGGGGATCACTTGCCCCTGAAGGAGCAGTAATGAAAATTGCTGGTTTACACTCTACAAAGTTTATTGGACGAGCAAAAGTTTTTGAAACTGAAGAACAAGCATTTAGTGCAGTTTCGTCTAAAGAGATTGTAGCAGGAGACGTTGTTGTAATAAGATATGAAGGTCCAAAAGGAGGACCTGGGATGAGAGAGATGTTAGCAGTTACTGCTGCGATAGTAGGACAAGGTTTAGGCGAAAAAGTGGCGATGATAACGGATGGTAGATTCTCTGGCGCAACGAGAGGATTCATGATAGGTCATGTGGCACCCGAAGCTATAGTAGGTGGTCCTATTTCGGTTGTGAAGAACGGAGATTTGATTGCTATCGATATTACTAGGAGTAGAATAGATTTAAAAATATCGAAAAAGGAAATTCAGGTTAGACAGAATAAATGGAGCCCGAAAAGTCGCCGCTATGTAAAGGGAGCATTGGCTAAATACGCAACCCTCGTTCGTTCCGCGTCAGAGGGCGCGATTACGGATCCGCTCATTAAAATTAAAAATTGAAACATGGTGTGCTGTTATCTGATAGCGTATTCCGTGACCTATTAGATTATGAACCATAAAATAAACCACGGTATTTGATGCTCAAAATCTACAAAAATACTGTGTTATTAGGATCACAAAAATACGCCTTGGAATAGAGAGGGTTTCCCTGAATAACTGAGCCAGTTTTCTACCAAAGAAAGCTTGCATGTATTATCTAATCTTTTCTTTCGTACCTCTTCGGAGGTAAAGGAACATTATTATTATTATTGCTGCGATAATAATGTAATTCACCGGAGGACTAATTACGCGTGTGAGAAGTCCCACACGTGGAACAATATATTCCACTTTACCGATATAATTTTTTTCTCTTATGGGATAATCCAAGAAGGGAATTGAAGAAGGATTTGCATCGCCCTTAGTTCGAACAATTGCATTTCCCATATTGTCAGCTACAATCTCTGCAACTCTATGCACTATAATCTTATGTTCGCCTTCATTTGTAACTCCTGGAGATCTAAAGACTATGATATCGCCAATTTTTAAGCTATTAAAAGAATAAGATCCTGCGTTAGTATGCTTCACCATTAACAAGTCTCCGACATTAAGTTTAGGCACCATACTTTCACTTGCCACGACATAAAATGGGTTATTCGATCCGAATGTATATCTAATTCCAAACCATATTATTGCAACTCCTATAACTGTTACGATTACGTATTTTATTTCAATAGGAATTCTTGGTCGCTTATCTAACAAAATTTGAAGTGTCTCCTTCTCTTAGATAATTAAACCTTTTTGATCTGAACATGATAGTCTTGTTAACTTTCTACGGTAGCCAAATTTTAGAATTCTAAACTATAAATATTATTATGCCTAAATTTATGTATCTTGAACTTAGATACTACAGATAAGCACACCGATTCTGAATTAAAAAAGATATACGGCTTGAAAAATATTGCAGTAGTGGGAATGTCTAAAAATGAAGGCAAAGCAGCGCATTACGTTCCTAAATATCTTATCAACAACGGATATGACGTAGTACCGGTTAATCCTACATCAACTGAAATAATGCAGAGAAAATCTTATAGATCAATTTCAGATATTGAACAAGACATCGATATTGTTGACATATTTAGGAGATCTGAAGACGTATTAGAGGTTGTAAGAGACGCGGTTAATAAGAAGGGTATAAGAGTAATCTGGATGCAAGAAGGCATCTACAATGATGAAGCAGAGAAAATAGCCACAAAAAAAGGCATAGATGTTGTGTTCAATAGATGCATAATGGCTGAGCATAAGAGGCTATTTCACTAGTATAACGACTATATCGAGTCTTAGAAATAGCAAATCGTCCTATATCAATGGTTATTGACGGATTGAGGCGAGAAATAGTCCGTGTTTTCTTGATGAATAGATGGATGTCCTACCTACCATGCATAAGTTGTTGTTTCGTGTACGTTGGTTATCAACTGATTGAGGCCTTTAGGTACAGGTAAATCCATATTTGAAAGTCGGCTTTATCGGTTTAACAGCAGCACATACGCAAACACTAAGCAATTATATCTGTGGAAGACTAACATTCTATTATGGCAGAGAAAAGGGACATAAACGATAGCGAACTTGAGGATGCCTTCGTACAATCTATCGAAGAGGAGCTGAAAGATAAAGACGATATGGATAACAAGGAGATGGATTAACATTAACATCCGAACAATTCAGAGCACCTTTGTGCTAGTCCTTTAAATAATAAGAGTTAATTCATAGGTATTGTGGTAATATATGGCGAAAAATTTTGACACCAACCATTTTAGGAACTAGGTTGCTATTGTTTATAATCTGATAAGATGTCTCTATATCTTGCATCTTTATAAGCCACATATTTTACGTATTCACCATATGTCATGTCAAAACTGCAATACGGGCACTTGACGGTGGTAAAATTATCTGAAAGTTCAGCCGCATTCTTGCAATCAGGACATCGGATCTTCATTCAAATTTTCAATGCTAAGAAGATATAATAACCTTTCAGTATTTTTTACAAGATATCATCAGCACCGCGATGCCAATAGAATTGTTCTAGTCCAACATCGTCATCATGGATTCATTCTTTTTCCCTCGGAATGTTCTTCTTATAGTATAGGTTGATTTATCAGTTTGTAATCTTTTATTCTCTTTTCTGATTGATATAAGAGTACCTCTTAAAAGCCTTCAAAGAAAAAAATTCTATAGTGTGATATAGTTAGTGCAACTGGAAATAGATGAATGCATAGATTGGATCTTAAACACGGTTAAATTTAAAAAGGAATTAAATTACAAATATGCATTTGGAGAGGGCTGGGAATTTCTAGTTTTTAGTGCCAGAGAATACTACTTAGACAGTAAGGCATTAATAAAGATAGAACGAACCACGGGCATGATAATTGTACAGATTAAGACGTCTAGCGGAAATACAGAATTGTGGTTTGGTAGAAGGATGGAGTTTGCAGACGAGATGAAGAAGAAAATTATGTAACGATTCTAGTAGTAGTAGTAGTAGTAAATGTTCATAGCTGAGGAAATGCACTAACGTTTAATCTGAAATCTTTACTGAAAAACGTGGTGTTTATTGATTTAGCTTAACCTCTGCTCTCAGATGATTAATTTGACATGGAAGATATCAAGTCCTTGCAATACAAAAAAGCATATAGCATTAATTTATTGAATTTCTTTACGGCTACTAATTTCTACGCGCTAGGGCTTTTTGAATGGAAGCTTTAAATTTGATTGTCATACATTACGCTCAGATGAGTTGTTCTGACGAGCATGTCACCCACCTAGAAGAGAATAACCTTATTCAAATTAGACCCCAAATAAAATCAAAGCTGCAGAAGGCAAAATATGGAGTCTACAACCATTCAGCGGTTGAGCTCTGCCATTGGACGAAGAAATCCTTTGCAAATGAAGGTGAATGTTACAAACACAAGTTTTATGGCATTTCCACACACAGATGTATGGAAATGACACCTACTGTAATGAATTGCGAAAATAGATGCGTTTACTGCTGGAGACCTACCGAGTTTTATGATACAATGCAAATGCCACCAGATTTAGTTGACGAACCTGATATAATCATTGAAAATTTATTGAGAGAGCGAAAGAAATTAATTGTAGGGTTTTATGGTAATGCGGCAAATGATAAGAGGAAGATTGATGAGTCAATGCTACCTGCTCACTATGCAATATCCTTGTCCGGAGAGCCGACTATGTATCCAAAGTTGCCTAAACTCATTAAATATCTCAAAAGCTTGAAAGCCACTAGATCTATTTTTCTTGTAACCAATGGGCAGGAACCTGAAATGCTTCACAGGTTGGCTGACGAAGATTCTTTGCCGACCCAGATTTATCTGTCCAGTAATGCGTCAAATCGCAAAATGTTTTACTTGATTAATAGACCTCGACACAAAGATGCATGGGAGAGATGGCTGAAAAGCCTCAGTTTTTTGTCAACGGTCAATACTCGCACGGTTATGAGAATGACGATGATTAAAGGGTACAACGACAGCATCAAATTTATAGATGAGATAGCCCAATTAGTAAGAGAGGGCAATCCGCACTTTATTGAACTGAAATCCTACATGCACATAGGAATGTCTACACAGCGCCTCGAAAAGAATAATATGCTTGAAATGAAGGAAATCAGAACTCTTGCACTCAAATTGCATGACACAAATCCACTATTCTCTATTATGGATGAAAGTGAAATTTCTAGAATCGTAGTACTGCAGAATCATGACCGATACACTAAAAGATGGATCGATACCTACTTAATCTAACAGACAAAGATAATTGGATACAGCAAGGGGTTAATGGCTCATCCAGCTTTGTGTAGACTATAATTACTGAACCACTATAAGTTAATGCCGTAAATCATCATTACAAATAGATTGCATCTTCATAACAAATTATATTCATAAAATATGTTACTAGAATTTTTTCTAATATACTAGTGATACGAATTAATAATATTAAAGCCATCATTTCCTGCCATACGTTATCATTTTTGTGACTAGACTTCGTTTGGTGATTTGGCTTTTACTTTCTTGTCGATATCTTAACTACCATCCGCTTTTTGATATGTAGAATGTGCATCTTCTACATATTTATGTAATCTGCATCACCACGGAGTTATTTGTCCATCATTGTACTCATGAAAGGAATGGCCTATCACTTGTACGTTTGGCACTTACGAAAAATGTCAATCTCCTAAATTACCTGCGGTGGAATTTAATAGTGTCTATAGTCTGATTTGTGTCCACGGATATGATAGACAATTTCTAAGTCTGTAGTTTTGCTTCTTGCAAGTATAAGAGACGATTTTGTATTACCGCTTGGTACTATTGAGGCTCTTGTTCACGCAAGTATTACTTTTAGCCTTCTTTGCGAAAAGCGGTGCCTATAGTATTATTTGCCACATCATTATCGATATTCTTAATTGTCTGTTCGATCGTCTAGTTCGCAGCCATAGCATTTTAATCTTGCTTAATGAACAATAGTTGATTTCGGTGAGTATTAGGAGCATGCAGAGATATCAACAAAAATAAGCTATTGAATTCGGTGTGAAAGAAGTTAACTTCAATGAAACAATAAATTTTGAGGATATTATATTCAGTATATATCATAACTGATGTGCATTATTGTCACGAAACTACCCTTAATCCAGGTAAAATCCTCATCTAATGCTAGCATCCAGGATTCTTATAAATTCTCCCAATTTTTCCTGAGGTACTACTGCACCGCATGCCTTGTCATGACCTCCACCACTTCCTCCTAACTCCAAAGTAATATCATTGACTAGCCTTCCAAGATGTATCCTACAGCTCTTCGAACCCCTGATTGATATCAAATAAGATTTAATTTCGTCTTTTAATTTGTAGACCATCGCTACTGGTCTTTCTGATGTTCCCAATACAAAGTTAACCACAGTACTTGAAGAGAGTTCAATTGTATTTTGTGCATATGCAAGATTGTCTTTTCTCACTATCGATCGCTCTATCGATTTTACTGCTTCGGAAACCTTTTCTGCATATTTTTGTACTATGGAAAATCCGCCCTCTATTTGGTGAGGATATTTTCGCTCCGAGAGTGCATTGACAATCTTATCAAGAAAGACATCGTCATTTTGATTTGCAGAAATCATATAGGAAAGGGCGGTGGCTTCCAGCATCAGAAAATGTCTATCAAACCTTGCAACGAGTGAAGATGCTATAGGTTTGGTTTCCATATAATCAGTCAATGCTGCGGCAGCTGCCAAAAATACAGCATTGGAATCAAGTCTACGCTTATATTTATTGTATATTTGCACAGTTGTGCATTCATCAACTGAATGAACAAGTACAACTCCGATTGTTTTTAACGCATGAACAGTTTCTTTGCTCAGGTCGTGATGATCTATGTAAATCACCCCGCAACCATTTGAAACTATTTTTTCTACGATATCTATGAATTTCCTCTCGTTTTTTTTACTCAAACCCAGATCACAAATGAACAGACGATCAACAGCGTTGTTTTTCGCATTAGAAAGTCCGTTCGGAGGTACAGTAGATGATAACGATACGATTTTTTCCAACTTCGTTATGAGACTGGAATAGTCTACAAGCATGACGGAAACGGTATCGAAGGCAGATTTTATGAGGGATGCAGACGATATACCATCGACGTCTTCTCTGTGCGAGATGCAAATGGTCACTGACATAGTCTCATAGACATGGTGACGAATACCGCGCTATTATCTGCATCACACGATCAGGACTTCGTAGAAGGCTGGCGCCTCCTCTTGATAGACATTTGCTAAATACAGAAATCCCCGATCTTATAAAGTCAGGTTGCTGCTCTTGAATTCCTAACATCTCGGGGGGTTTCCTTATTTTTTGTGATTTGTACTTTTACTTTTAATGATCTTTCGTCGTATGCTTTGTATCCTTTGAGTAATACGTCTCGCTGAACATCCATCTTAGAAAATTATGAAAGTATTGGGCTATTTATAAATCAACAAGATTTAAAACTCTAATGTTTAGACTATGAATTTATTATTTTTTAAAAGTCATCGCCTAATGTCAGATATTTAATAAATTAGCTCAGAAAATAGAATACTTATGTATTGATCAAAACAATGGATCCGATCATGTAAAGGATTAGCGTGTCAATATTCAAGCATAACTTCACCAATGTTCATTACGTGTTTCAGAACACTTGGGTCAACTTTCTTCAAGATACAATTACAAAATCTAGGTGCCTTGGGCTATTGGAAATGGCAGGCTGAACAACTCGCCGAAGCTCGATGCTTACACCTCCATCCCATCAACGCCATCTTCTATGGCCGCCCTTCTCCTTACGGAAGGCTGTCTTTTCTCGGGAAAGGCTTCCTCCTTAGATGCTTTCAGGAGTTATCCTAAGCAGCTTAGCTGCTCAGCATGCCCTGTCGGACAGCTGATAAACCAGAGGCTGCGCTGCCCTGTTCCTCTCGTACTAGGGGCAACTTCCCCTCAGACAACCGCGCCCCTGTCAGGCAGAGACCGACCTGTCTCACGACGGTCTAAACCCAGCTCACGTTCCCCTTTAATGGGCGAGCAGCCCCACCCTTGGCTCCTGCTGCAGAGCCAGGATGGGAAGAGCCGACATCGAGGTACCAAACCGCGGGGTCGATGGGAGCTCTCGCCCGCGACGAGCCTGTTATCCCTAGGGTAACTTTTCTGTCACCACCAGCCCCCAATAGTGGGGACATGATGGATCGCTAAGCC
>DASQQB010000123.1:0-11936 GCA_035643635.1 Nitrososphaeraceae archaeon
CTCTACTGGTAACGGATTTGAAACATCTTTGCTACTTGCAAAAAATGGGTTTCACACATATGCCACTATGCGCAACCCTGAAAAATCAACAAGGATAAAAGAAATAGCCACAAATGAGAATCTGCCCCTAGAAGTTTCACAACTAGATGTAACAGATGATAAATCAGTTGCAAATGCCATTGATATAATAGGTAACAGACACCAACGAATTGATGTATTAGTTAATAATGCAGGATATGAACACCACGGAGCAGTTGAGGAGCTTTCGATGGATGAGATAAGAGCGCAGTTCGAAACTAACTTTTTCGGAGCAGTCAGAGTAATGAAAGCGGTATTACCTATAATGAGAAAACAAAGAAGTGGAACAATCGTGAATGTAAGCTCTATCGGAGGTTTAATAGGTGTTCCTCTTAATTCCGCTTATGTTGGTAGCAAGTTTGCGTTAGAAGGATTTTCCGAGTCCATGAAGTATGAATTGGAAGGCTTCGACATAAAGGTTATATTAATTGAGCCAGGTGCAGTAAAAACCAATTACCTTGACAACGCAAAACAAGCTCAAAAGGCAATGAATCCAGATTCACCATATGCAGAATTTTCTAAAAAGATGTCTGAAGGGGTGAGAGAAAGGTTTAAGGAGGCTAGCTCTTCTTCTCCCAATCAAGTAGCAGAAGTAGTTTTAAGCGCAATCAAATCAGAGAAACCTAACACTAGATATCTAGTAGGTAACGATGCTATTGCCATTAAGGAAAGAAGAAAGAACAGCTCTGATTCTGAATTAGAACTATGGATCAAAGAAAGCATATTAGAACAAAAAGGGTTTGAGAGAAGGTAAAAACAAGCGAGTATTAATGACTTGTGATCATCTATACACATACATTCTGTCAATTAACAAGTATAAATCTTAACAATCTTTACCCAAAATTGTAGTGATTGGTTTGTCATGATCTTGGGATCGTTTGAAATACTGCTAAACCTCTAAAAGGTAAACAAGTTAAAATTACAATTGATGATAACATCTACTCATTAATGTAGTTGAATGACAATGACGATTAATTGTATTTACGCTGCATTATAATATAGAAACTCTTTAATTTGTGTCAATCTTGATTCACACGATTGGCCCAAAAATTGTATCAATAACAATTTACAAACGACCCGGCCCAGACTAATACTTACCTAACTTTTTTTTGAATGATTTTGTATTCTCTATGACCCCAAAAATATATCAAATTTGATTCACATACCCATGGGCTGCAGAAAGTAGCATACTGATAGATTTAGGAAAGCGATAAAGGTTAACTTTTAATTCTAATTATAATTTCTGATAACATATCAGAAATCATTTTTTTAGTTGTTGTTATTGCATCCTCTGAATTTTTAGGCTGCATCTTGTAGTGGGTGAGTTTAAGATCAAAATGATACCTGCTAGATTCATTTTTTGGCGCATAGACAAAGTCTTTATATTCAAATTCTGGAAAAAATAGTGCCCCAAAATTAGTGTCTAGATTTGTAAGATATGCTAGCATTTTGTTTTTTGCATCTGTTTTTTCTTTACTATCTGCAGCATAATTTTTTGTATCTCTTTATGAGAGATGAATTATCATTTTATCACCTGTTCTTTTCCATCACAAATATTATTACATCTACTATTTTAGGATCTTATGTTATACCTATTTGACAAAATAATGATGAGATTGCTCGATGGCAGGGTTGCCGCTATCACGGGTTCTACCAGAGGTAATGGGAGAGCAATGGCAAATATTTTTTCTGAACACGGCGCAAATGTAATTGTTACAGGAAGAGATGAAAACGAGGCGCAAAGTACAGCTGAGCAGATTGCCAGAGAATATAAAACCAATACCCTTGGTTTGAAGCTTGACGTATCGCTAGCAGATGAAGTTAATGGCATGGTTAGTAAAGCACATAAAAAATATAGCCAAATTGATATCCTAGTAAATAATGCTGGCTACCCAATTAAAGATCAACTGTGGGATGCAAGCTTTGAACAAATACAAGACCGAGACTTGGAAAATGTTATTGATGTTGATACGATGGGAACTTACAGATGCTGCCGTGCAGTGTTGCCTGGGATGATTGAAAAGCATCGTGGAGTCATAATTAACATTTCTTCTACGCCAGCAATAAGTGGATACATAAAAGGTGCTCCATATACTGTGGCCAAGGCTGCCAACCTTGGAATCACTAAGCATATAGCAGCTGAATTTGGAAAATATGGAATACGGTGTAATGCTATTGCCCCTGGAACTATTGCTACACAACGAAATTGGGATAGACTTACAACTCAACAAAGAGTTGATATTGTCAGATCAATTCCACTTGGAAGGGCAGGTAAGCCGGAGGAGATTGCTACCATGGCATTGGTCCTCGCTAGTGATTACACATCATTTGTAAGTGGGCAGACAATTGTAGTTGACGGAGGAGAGACAATACGGTAGTTGTGGACACGCACAATATTTACAATAAATCATTAAGCGGGCAGTGATAGGTCCATAAAGGATGAATTGTATAATATATTCATTGTCAACAACGGCGACTAATAATCATAAAAGATTAAAGAGACTAAACCCAGCCACAGAAGAGGTTCTTAACGAGTATGACCAAATTAGCAAAGAACAATTAAATGATACAGTAAAGAAATCATAAAATGCGTTCTTAGTTACATAGGTAGAAAACTTATTTCCAGTCGGATACTAGTAGCAGCTATTCATTTCATAGAATGTAGCAATAATTCTGGAGGCGTAGGATAAGATTAAAACCGCTATTATTGATATAGATAATGAAAGTATGCTTATTCCAATGATTAAAATTAATGCAATAACTGCGATTGCATGCTTTGGTTTTGTATGTTTGTTTCTATTTAATGTTTCATTTCCAATTCTTGCGCTCATGAATGCATTTCAGCAGAAGAGTACTTAAGAAGTAGGTTTTTTTGCAACTAAATGTCTACTTTTTATATAGTTTTGGTAATTCAACAAAATAGTTACAACGTAAACAAACAATTGCACTGTAAATATTTTTATAATATACACTATAATAAAATAACTGCAAGTAATTTATGTAACGCTGTGTTAACCACATCCGAGCCAAAATTACTAATATAATAGAAAAAAAGTCCAAATACCATCATAGCGAAAGTATCACCTTTAGGTTAGATGACATTATTTTAAATAAACTGCATCGTGAAGCAGAGCAAAAGGATATCAGTGTCAATACATTAGTAAGTCATATTATAAGAAGGCATATTGATTGGCATTCTAATGCAGCAAAAGCTGGATTTGTTACTGTAAGGAGGGGATTGTTAATTGATCTCATAAATAGGCTCCCAGAGAAGGAGATATCCTCTGTTGCCGAATATATAGCAAAGCATGAAACCAAAGATTTTGTACTGCTTCTAAGAAATGAATACAATATTGAATCGGCACTAGATGTGATTGAAACCTGGATTAAAATATCAGGCCATCCATATAGACACGAAGTCAATTATACTCGGCATTCGTATGTTATACAACATGATATGGGAAGGAACTGGTCTCTTTACATGGCAGAACAATACCGATTTTTGTTTGAAGAATTTGGATTAAAAAGAGTAGAGTTTGATATAAACGATAATACATTGGATTTCGTTGTTGATACTGAAAGATGATACACACATATATATATGAAACTCATTGGTCTTCATTTTTCCTTGCTTATTCACTAGTATTTGAAAAATGGGTAAATGAAGTCCAATCATCCACAGCTTTGGTAATGATCTTCATTTTAAAGATTTTGTAATTGCTGCATTGCAATTATTTTCTAGATTTAATTGCAAAGAACTCCTACTCGTTAAATATACAAATCCCAAACTATCATCATGGAACAGCAGCAAAAACATAGACCATTAGGCGTTACAATAATAGCAGTACTTACTATAATAGCTGGTATAGCATTTCTTGCAAGTGGAATTACAGCAGCAACAATAGCTCCATTTCTATTGGGTCCTGGTGTAAACAACAATAGCATGCTTACACCAGTCGTATCTGCGGTAACAGGTATTGGTCTTTTGATATTAGGTATAGCATATTTTGTTATGGCTTATGGATTGTTAAAAGCAAAAGGATGGGCTTGGACTGTAACAGTAGTACTATCTTGCATTGGAATTGCATTAGGATTCGTATCAATTGTGACTGGGCATATAGGATCAATAGTCAGTGTTGTTATCAATGGACTCATACTCTATTACATCTATAGACCTAACGTTAAGTCATTCTTTGGTAAGACTACAACAACAACAGCAGCTACAGCGTCTATGACAAGGTAATGTAGTAGCACCAGTTCAAGTCTATATCAAACATGATAAACTACCTTCACAATATGCTACACTAACACAATATGTAAACACGTTAGTCAATCAAATCGGAACTGACAGAAGAGATTTTAGTCTAATAGAATACTTATCCTAATCTAACTATACATAATAATCCAGCATACAAGGTAGTATACTTGTCAACTAAAAAAGTTGGAGTTAAATCTATTAACTAAATGTATAACCATGAGGCAGACAGATTTTACTGCCTTCTTGAAGCGCCAAATAAAGAAGCAATAGAAGATCATCATAATAAATATGGCTTTAAGTGTGAATGGATTACAGAAGTAGAAACTACTGCTTAATTGATATAAGACAAACCCATTCAAAAAACCTGATTCTCTTTATGTTTTGCATTTAGAGCGTTCTTTCCATTTTAATTTTATCTGGTGTATTCATTGAATATCCATATACTTTGTATAATATAAAAATTAGTAAGGGAGTAAAAGTATATCTGCTATAATTCATAAAAAATAGCAATAACTCTTAAAGGAAATTTTTTTATCGAATCTATCGTTCTAATTATAGATCATATTCTTGTTTTTATCTAATTGCGATCAATAAGATCCATCGCATTGTTGTCTTTATCTTTGTTACTACCAATCTGACTAGAATATAAGACTTAAGATGTTATCTGGTTAAGTAAAAACGTATTAATATTCTAGCATGATCATACTTGTTACAATCTTGAAAGGACCCTACATTTTACAGAAACTTAAGAAAACCTTTAAAGCTTTGATTAGTCTCTAATTATTGGGAACCTACTTTTAGCACCGATAGCGTCATGTGATCCACCGAACCCGTTGTGATATTAGTTCTCTAATAGGACTCGTGAGAATAAAAGTGAAATCAATAGTTGATACAGTCATATTATCGAGTCCAAGACAAAATGGAAGGACAGGGAGAACAAGAAGAAGAAACAGAAGAATTGATTTCAACAACAAATCAAGTCTTTTGAAACCGTTATACTATGCTATATGGTTATGAAATTGTGCATAAATTTGTTCTAGCATACTATAGCTTGTGGTGCATCAACTACTCTTCCATATTTCAAGTCTATTAGTCGAGCTAGATTTCTAGCTGGGCTTTTATGATAATGTCTACCGCTAGACGTAGAGACGCCGCTCCAACCATTTAGCATCATATCGAAGTAACCTAGAATAATGAGCTTTTCTTTGGACCTAGAAATGGCTACGTTGAGATCTGTAATCCCCCTGCTGCACCCACGTTCCTCCCAGGATTATTTCTTGTTAATAAGAAAAGGACAATGTCAGCTTGTGTTCCTAAGACACCTGTAGCAGTAGTTACTTTGATATTTGTATGGCACATTCTCTGAAGGTAGAGCTAAATCCAACAGCATGAATGTGCTTGCACTTTACGCCTCCATAGAGCTGAACGCGACATGAGCAATTCCAATCTAATTCAGTTGAGATGGCATCATATTCTATGTCACTTGACTATGGTTTAACACGATAAGACTCTTCGCCAATTCTTTTAATCTGATTATCCATTTTTGCTATAGATTGACCACTTTGTTCACGATGGTTAGTAAGCGACTGCAACTTGGCTATCTATTTACCTATTACCTTACCTATGTTTGTAAACATTTAGGTATCACAATAGGTAAATTTGTAGTCAAGCACCTATATTAGGTAAATAATAGGATGAAAAATAATGGAGAAGTTACAATAGTAACCTCTGCTACGTCAAAAAGTATTTTGGATTGCATCAACCTTTCGTTAATATTCTTGTAGCTTAGTTAGGGTTTAGATTGTTAATCATGAATGTCTAATTAGCGCCAGGCTTGTAAACATAATCTGGGCCTCGAATTAATGTCAAATATGATTCATACACCCTTGGATTCTATTTTAATATAAAGGACAGAAACAAAAAGAAATGATGCGTCTGAAGAAATAGAATCAATAATCTTACATACTCTGATTTCCTATTTACGTTAATTCACAATCTATCAGGACATTGGCGAGAGTTTTCTATCGAACGACATATAGCCAACAAAAAAAATCCATCTATATGAAACAAGCAGTAAGTCTTTTAATTGATATCTTTCTATAACAAATGCACTATGAAAACAAATTCAACTCGTATTTGTAACGCGAAAGATTTATCCGTTCTAGTAATTGTTATCGGCATTACTGCCATATTATTTTCTGGATATATACAAGTCTATGGTGTCAAAGAAGGTAATACCACTAGCAATCCTAAGATAACATTAGATAGCGAGCCTCTTTATCGATCAACCGGCGGAAACGTTACAAATATGAAAGAAATCAGTGCCAATCAGACTGAAATATCATTTACGGAAAAAGGCGTCATGAAAAATATTGGAAATGTCACTAATACTGGTACCTTTATTGAAAACAGTAGCGATAATGGAAGACTACTACATGGTGCCGGTAAAGGAATTATGACAACCCCGAATGGAGATACTATAAATTGGAAAGCTTATGATCTTGGTAACAAAACAGAAAATACGTATACATATAAAGGATTTTATTTTTTTGATACTAATTCTAAAAAGTTAGCTTCCGTGGATAATGTAATTGGACTTTACATTCACAGTAAATCAGATGCTAATAGTCTAAGACAAATATGGGAATGGAAATGAGAAAAACTTAACAGGTTGCTATATTTTTCCTCCTTTCCCAGGGACAATGTAATTGGACTCTGCATCCAAAGTATATCAACTGGGAATAGTCTAATACAAATATGAGAATGGAAATAATATATTATATTAAATGATAATTCCTGTTATTCTTATCTTTCATTGACAATATAACTTTAGATCAGCCATCTATTTCAAAAGCCAGATGTACTCTGGCTCCTTTAAACCAGATGTACTCTTCGATAGAGCTATGCTATTATTTAGTATAGATAATGATTTGCTATTAGTATTATTGAACAGCAATATTCCATAAAAAACCCATCGACCATCGTCAATCGATCTTCCTAGGTCTGAAGATACCCAGTTAATATTTTGTCCGTCTCTAGTTTCAAAAGTACCATTTCCTCTCCCAACAAGCATTTTATCAGATAAGTAAGTGTTTCTAAATGTCTGATTGTTAGTTACATATCCTATACCTTTAAAGAATCCATGTTCAAAATAATGTTCTTCTGTCGTTCGATAAGGGGTTAAGGTTAAATTCTTGCTGCCTAAAGACTTACTCGTATTAGCATTATAAATCGCCTCAGATCCGTTTAAAGACATACTATTTTGATCTTTAATATTCAACTGAGGAGGAGTAGGAGAACTCTGCTGTGCTAGTACCCCTGTAACAGAATGAAGCAAAAATAGACCAGTTAGTGTTATCGCCGATACGATCAACAAGGAGAGATGTAATGACAACTTACATACTTCGTTTCTATGAAGATATATATTTGTTCTTAGCGAGTGCGCATTAATCAATTTAGACGCTATGATAAAAAACAAAAGTGGGAATGAAAATTGCTGGTTTTCATTGACAAAATTTATGTTAAGCGGGAGTATGTAAGATTTGGATTCTAATCCAGACGGCTTCTGCTTAATTCTTCTATATTCCTACAGAAACCTTTTTAGCGTGTTTGATATATTATAGTATCTGTAAAACCCACTTCTACAAGCGATATCATTACTGTGCCCCTTGGCCCCGCATTTTGTATCAAGACAAAATACTCAAACATCTCAACTAGTAGAGCTAATTAGTAAGAATATGTATCCAACTTTATTGTTGTATTGTAAGAGACTCAACCATTTTTTGTGCTGTTGGCAAGTAGTCTAAAAATTTCCCAGGTTCAGCATAGTATGCTATTCTATATGCTGTAGCATTATAGATTGAAACAATTCGCATTACCTCTGAGGTATGGTCTCCCAAGTAATCATACATTATGACCTTCCGTGCTGGAAATCCTGCAAGAAGTGTATTTGTGGATTGAACAATTTTGTAATCTTTAGTTTGTGGATATATTTCTTTTATGTATTGATCGAAGTAATGTTCCAAGGTAATATTTTTTGATACTTGCTCGACCGCTATCCCGAAATACGCTGGGGTAAATATTATGGTTGATAGCTTTGTCTCCTTTTGTTTAACATCAGGTGCCGAAAATCTTACTACATTATGACTAGCCAGATTTTCCTCTGATTTTTTCCACTTACTTGGATATTGAATGCTGATTTTATAATCCGGATTATTATATAATATGAAATTACCTGATTTATGTTTATTTGATCTTTTAGCTATAGCTTGGTGATCAAAAGTAGACCAAGTCACAGTGCTAATAACCACCATAAAAGATATGCCAAGTATAAGCAATATTGCAAAGCCGTCTTTTACTTTCTGACTCATGTTACAAATAACATTCTGAAGTTCTTTATTTACATTAGACTAGGTCTCTTAGTAACTGCAATTCTGTGTAGAATTTACATTAAAAATAATCTTCTGTGTATATAATATAGTAAAAGCATATAGGCACAAGGCATATCACATATAATACTTATAACCAATATAGCGGAAATAACAAGCCTAGGATCGACAGACTGCGGATTGGTAATAAAGAAGACGGGTTATAATCGAAATAGACGAATCAACAAAAAAAAATTACAATCTTTGTCGATATTCATGGCCATATTTGCTGTTTTAGTTTTTAGTAGTAGTTTTTCAGGTATCTCCGCAAGATCTGTTTTTGCTACTGAAGAAAACAGTAATAATGCCGATACTAAGACGAAGACTACTTCACCGGATAGTGATAATAAAGACAAAAGTAATGACAAGGCCACAAAGGCAAAGGACAAAGACAACAGCAAGGATGATGAAAAAGCCGATACTACCAAGACTACGACAGATAGTGATAATGGTCTCACTGATAAAAATGCCATAAAGACAACGGAGCTAGCACGCTGCCCTAATGGTTATCATAGGAGCCCTAGCGGAGATTGTGAGAAGGTTGTCCCGCTTCCTCCAGATCTGCCTAGATGTCCCAATGGTTATCACAGGAGCCCTAGTGGTAAATGTGAGAAGACTGTCCCAAATCCCAATCCACCAGTAGGAGGATGTGTTAATAATAAAGATGTGACTGCCAAAGAAAATAACACTTGTATTACTAATTGTGATAAAGGTTATCATGTGAAAAATGGTAAATGTGTGATTGTGCCGATTAAATGCCCTAAAGGATATGATCCACGCACAGACAATAATGGTAAACAATACTGTAAGAAATTAGATAACGGTAACGATTGTCATCCGTATGATAAAGACGGAAGAGTAGATCCAAAGAAAGAGAATGAAGATTGTCCTGATGGTGGTTATTGTCCAAATGACGATACTAGCTTTTGCTGGAGATCACAACTAGACTTTGCTAAAGCACTAGCTAAATCGGAGTACAGCCATTGTGGAAAGGTTGTATCACCGTTTAAGGGATATCCAGAGGTAGAAATAGCACACAAAAGATATTTCCAGTTGTTCAAGCATGTAGCAGATCATTGTCAACCTAAACCCAATATTCAAAAAGTAATCAATAACAATGAAGTCAATAATAAAATCACTAACAAATACACAACAAAGACTAACATCATAACTGGACCTACTTTGGGACAGCAAAGGTTCAACGGATCTTACCAAGGAACAATCAATGATAGGTTCATAGAATTTACTGATATGCCTGCAAATTCAACTGTTATAGTTCCAAGTCCAACAGCAAAAACAAGAAATGTCTTAGAACCAGGTGCTATTGATGTTACAGGAGAACTAAAAAATATAGGTGTAACGCAAGCCAAATTTATTAGCATGGTAATAACTGTCTATAACAAATTTAACCAGACACTTGCTTTAGAAAGCACTAGTCCGCAACCAAACAGTATATCACCAGGACAATCAGCGCCATTCAAGTTCTCCATAGGAGTTGCTGATGGCCTACAGAATAGGACACAAGATGTCGCTTCTGTCAAGTATCACTGGACTTGGTTTGATGAAAATGGGAATCAACACTAAAACGCGAGAAAGTCATAGAAGCGGTAATTCATAGATAAATTTTATAAAAAAATTTATAAATAACAATAAGAATAGGAATTCGACTTGGTTAACACACCAAGCATTATAATAATGAACAACAGAGTAGCACTTCTGTTACCTATATTACTTATTGCCGTTACGAGTAGCATTATCCTATCGAATCCTCCGGCATATGCAAAGTCTGGAGGAGGAGGCGGTCTCAAACAGATACCTTCATTAACTACTGATTATCCCGATAACAATCCAAATGCAATAGAAGCCAAGACTTTCAAAGCAAGTAAAGATATCGTAAATTTTTATCATGTAAAAGGTGAAATTAAAAATATTGGAAATGACACGTTAGATTTTGTACATATTACTGCACACCTATTTGACTCAAACAATCAGCCTGTTGGAACAACTGACGGTTACACAGACCCTAGTTCTCTGGACCCTGGCCATAGCGGAACTTTTGATGCTTTAGTTGATGCCAAGGAGTTATCAGGAAAACCAACATCTTATAGATTGTCGTTTGACTGGCAAGGTGGCAGTAGTACTGATAATGATAACAATGACAATGATGCTAATACGATTCCATCGAATTCCTCATCGTCATCATCTATTTCCTCTGATAAAGAACAGACTTCAACCATTCCAGTTGCTGGAGGTTCTAACACATTACAAATACCCAGATCTAGTTCTACCTCTGTCGCTCCCTCATTAAATACAACAACGGCAACGGCACCATCACCACCGCAACAGCAAGGCTCTTACTTATCATACGAAAACCCGACCTATGGATTTACAATACAATATCCCTCTAACTGGTCAAAGACAGAACAACCAGAGGCTGGTAGATTAGTCTCTTTTGACGATACTAACAAAGGAGTCCAAGTCTATGTAAAGCATGATAAACTTCCTTCTCAGTATTCTACTTTAACTGAATACGTAAATGCAACTGCTAATCAAATCGGAATGGATAGAAGAGATTTTGGTTTAATGGAATACTATCCTAATCTAACTATACATAACAATCCAGCATCCAAAATTGTATATTTGTCAACAAAAAAGGTTGGAGTTAATATTGGAACTCAGTATGAGACTATGAGATTATGGTTGATGAAAGGTGACGATGTATATACTCTAGTCTATGTTACACAACCTAACTTATTTCCTCAATATTTACCAATAGCAAATAATATGCTCAAATCATTTAAGATAACCAGATAACAATCAGTTACAAATTAAACCAAACCAATTTGGTTATCTAATTTATAATTTGTCTGCTTTTGTGCTGTAGATAGATGATATGAACAATCAGCTAATATTATAGACATTGGCTAGCTGTAAAATACTAGAAAAAGCTGATCACAAAAACAATGTAATAGATCCGGAGACTGGTGTTGAAGATAAATAGTTAATTGTCTTTTTTCTCTTCAATCCTTTCGCATTAAGTTCTTGCAATTGCCCCTCTCTTTCCCATGATGATGAATCCTTCATTCAATTTTTCTCTTAATATGTCCAATCTGGCTACTACACCAACAAGCTTCTTACTGCCATCATCTTCTACCACCGGCACCAATTCAATT
>DASQQB010000124.1:0-33060 GCA_035643635.1 Nitrososphaeraceae archaeon
TTTACTTGCAGCCTTGCGCAAAATGGTGGATCGTTCTTCTATTTCGGCCAGTCGGATACTACTAGTAAATACACAATAGGATTTAGGGCTACAGGTTTGATTATGTTTGACAAAAGACCAAATTGTTCAAACCAGGCCAAATAAGAGAAAAATAATAAATTACTCAAAATAAGAGCCAGTAAAATTAACCTAAAGATAAGGAATTGGATTTGAATCTTATAACTATCGCACTTTGGAATGGTCTCAGGTAAATATAGCCGGAAGCAAATATCCCAGAGGCACAGGGGTCATTAAATAAGGCAATAGAAGAAGCAAAAGAATTGTTTCTGTCCATACTCAGTATATACTGTAGATCGTTTCCTGAAAAATTATACTAAAATATATTTAAATGATGAGATGTTATTTATTACATGTGTTTCGACTATGAAATGTTAGAAAAGCAAAAGCCTAAGAAAAAGAATTCCATAGACGAAAATATAGAAACTACGCCAGAGCTTGAGAAAATACACGAACAACCTCTGGTAACTTCATCATAGAAGTACAGACAGATACTATTGTCAAAAATTATATAGCCGAATCCCCAATTTTTACCTGAATCATTTAATCTACCACACATAATAATATGATCATGCAGTATTGAAACGTTAGTATTACCAATTTCTTCAATTCAGCATAAAGTAAGTTGACATAGCTGTAGAATAGAAAGACTATGTATCAACTTAATAGTAGTCGATTTGGATCAAGTAAATCTAATTTCCATAATTAGCCAAAAAACCTCCAATTCAGCATTTAAAATTTTCTTAAGAGGATATAGTATAAATTCTGATAAGTAAACTTGTTGTTTCAGTATAAATTCATATTCATATATCCATATATAAAAAATAGCTAAAGCTTTTATATAAATATATTCTAATAGATGATGAGCGTGTAGTGAAAATCTGCTCAACTTGTAAAGGCACGGGCTTTATCTTTGGTGTAGATGAGAAAAGTTCTAATAAAGTTTTTATTGAAGAATGCCCGGACTGCAATTGCTAATTACTAAAATTCTGGCTCTATATACTGATTTTGCATGGATAGTATCGAAGTAGGTTTTGTGAAAATAGATTTATCAAAACTAAAGTACAAAGTTAACTTATCTGTTTTTTAAGCTAATTTATCTGATTCATTGCAAGAAAATCTTGAAAATAGATTTATCAAAACTAAAGTACAAAGTTAACTACAACCCCGTTAATTATAATAATAATATAGGGATGTACAAAAGTAGTTCAGAAACCTATCTAAAATACGAGCAAGCAAGAGCAAATCAATGGAAATGCGAGAAATGTGGTTATAGATTTGCAACATTCAAAAAACTAAAACAACACAAGGAAAAGGATCACTCGTATTAATGTCAGAGCACCGAGCTCTAGTGGGAATTATTCATATAACAATACCCCAAGTAGAGTGCTTTTAAACCAATACTTTTTTCATTTCGCCTCACAAAATTCTAACGAAGGTTTTTCTGCTGACAACAGTGTTTTTATTACAATGTACAACACCTGTTAACAACAGATAATTTTCATAGTATGTGTCAGTGTCAATACTCCCGCTAGCATATATTGGAGCAGCCAAGCTTGTATATTCCATGAGATTCGATATCAATGTAGTGATAACAATACCAAGATGTGTTAGCCATGCTATTACTTTAACCATTTTCATATCTCATGTATCTAATAATCTACATTAATTCTGCTTAATCTTCCATTAAACAAATCATCAGTCATCATAACTGATCAATAGCGATGTTGATAAATCATATTATATTTCACCAATTGATAAACAGGAAAGGTGGAGATTCGAAGGAGTATCCTGCACCATTAATATTTATAATTATGTTTGAACCTGTATGTCGAAAGCATTAATATAATATGCGTTTACACATGATCGTTATTGAGCCGGTCACAAAGTTATGAAAAAAATGAAAATCGGCATAAATATAATAATTATGATTTATTTAATTGCGGCCGCATATGCAAATATTGTGGTATAAATATAGATACTGCTGATTTAGAAAGTTTGGAGTTCTTCCATGGAACATGTTGGCGGGAATACCGAAAGAACAATCAAATATATCCTTTTCCAGGAAATGTTGGTGATTGCTAATGCTCCTTCTAGCAGTAGTTTATAAATTGTACGTATTATGCTAGGTATCTATAAAATGACCATCCTTCTGTCCATAGCTCCCATATCATTGGATTAAATCTCGTGTCTTAGGTAAGAGTAGTGCCTCGATCTTTATTCTGTTTTCTCATTGAATATAGGAAATATGTCAAAGCTAACAATACAGAGGATACTGCTATATTACTTAAGTTCAACAAAGAAAAGTTCCCTTCATTTGTAGTCGTTATGCAAGAAAAGTCTTCAGAGATACACCCTGACGTAAAGATTATTCCATTCCATGCTGAATGTGTAATTATTGCAAACCAACCTTTTCCACTAATCCACGTTCTAAAACTGAAGAAGAATGATGGTATAACAAACAACCAATTTGCATATGCAAGATTGTGGATATCCAACGTTTGGGTATTCAAAATATGTACCATTACCCATACAATTCCTCCTATCAAAATAACAAAATGACTACCGAAAGCGTAATATGGGATGCCAAAAAATAGGGTTTCTTCAATAGGACCGGCAGACAGTACTGAAATAGGTGAGCGGGGAATTGATGGTTCATGATAATTTGATACAGCCTTTTCGACCAATAACGTTCCCATAGATACCAACAATAGACCAATGCCATGATAGAATAGAAGTATTATCGTAATATAGGCAAGCGAAGTCTGGCGGTACTTGGACAACCAAGACCTGGGATTTATGTCTATTTTGATATCGCATCTTGTTGCTTTTAATGATGACAACTAATCTGAACTTTTTTAAGCGGCTTACTATAAAAGTACAACTTAAATGAATACAGCTATATGCATACAAAATAAAAATAAGGAATATTCATCAGACGCGCTAACTAATTTAATTGCATAGATATATTTATGACAGAAATATCATCAAATACTATTTATATATAAAAATTAAGACTTGCTAATAACAAAGAAATCATCTATATTTAACAATGATACTTTCTAATATGTTAGATACATCCTCACATTTATCTACTATACGTTCAAGCATTTCATATATCTCTTTTACTTTTATTATCTCGATTGGATCAGCACTTTCAAACAATTCTGCAATGGCATTTCTATATATGATGTCGGCTTGATGCTCATGCTCACTAATGTTACGGCAATATCCAATCAGATCTTTTGTATCTTTTAATTTTTGTAGTTGGCTTATTAATAGGTAAATTTCTTGTATTGCACGAAGCATTACTTTTCCCAGTTCTACCATGTAAGCATCTGGTTTTTGTATTCTGAAAAGAAAAAATTTCTGAGCTGTTTCATTGATATCATCTAAAACATCATCTATAGCATCAGCTAGTTTAGAAATATCTTCACGATCTATTGGAACTGCAAATGCTTTATTCATAATATCAAATATTTTGTAAGTTATTTCGTCCCCTGTGTGTTCCAAGTACCCTATTTTGGATTTGCGTTCATAGACACAATCAGATTTTGATATTAAATCTAATAGAGATTGAGTTGCCTTTAATAGATTTATAGATTGAAGCTTGAGTAGATCTATAATTTCCTTATCATTTGAACGAATCCATGAAAAGAATCCTCGATTACCCATCTAGACGCTAATAAAAAGAAAGATTAAGTCACTAATGAATTCTACTAAAAATGTTGGTAAATTATTCTATATACTTGATCTAGGCAAGGTTATTCATCTTTTAGGACTTTCGTTTTTTGAAATAGTCCAGTAATGACTGAGAATTAGAATTATATTCTTCAATCATTATTTGTAGGGTAAGCTCTAAGAGTTCTTCTATTGCAGGTTCTTCAAGAATACCTTCTCTGTTAAGCATTTTTGATATTGTTAAACATTTGTTGTATTGTAATTGCGACAATTCCAGATTAACTATATGCATTAGTAGTCATCTCTCACTAGATATCAAAAGCCTTAGAATATTTATACAATTACAGAACATATCCTACATATGCGATATGAATTTGAGTGTAAAAAAGTATAATATTTATTGCTGCGATTTTTCTGATGGAAAAAACTTACATACTTGACAGGTAATATAGATTTGACCGTCTAGATGATCAAAATGCGTTTCACAAGATAAACATGTATGATGTATATCATCAAAGCCATCTTTTGCAACAAAACTAAAACTTTCTAATCGCTTACTCTTGCATTTAATACATCTACATCCGCAACTCACATTATGGACTTAATAGTAAACCATGATTTAATAATTTTGGATGTAAGGATGCGTAGATTCAATTGGACTTGAATTATATTATCAACCAAAGGGCTATAAACAGGAATCAACGTTCTTTCTTTTATTACTTCTTGCTTCAGTAAATGATTTGTAAGTATACCTATAGCATTTAAGCAGAGTGATATTATTAGAAAACTAATAGCTCACAATATTTAATTGACAGGGTAAGAGCATCTCTATTGGAATAAAAGATTAATAACAATAACAATGAAAAGTAATATAGAATAATATAAGTAAATGTGTTAAATCGTGAAACCTTCTTTATACTTGGTAAATTATTAGTGATTGAATATGTTTGTAGATTAAGTATACTTTCATCCAATCACCCAGTAATTCCTAAAGGAAGCTATGAATTAAAATCCTAATCTGAATTGCTAAATATTTATGCTTCATAAGTAACAGAATTCTTTAGCATTCATCACCTATTGCTACTTGTACCTCGTGTATTAACTCCTCGGTATCGATCGGTTTCTGAATAAAACATTCTATATCGTCCAGATCAGGTTTAAACTTTTCATTATATAATTCGAATGCTGAAATGATAATGATCTTCACTTGACTATCTCTTTTTTTTATTTCTTTACATAACTGAAATCCACTCATAGATGGCATTCTAACGTCTAGGATTATTAGGTCGTACAAATTCGTTCTAAAACTCTGTAATGCTAAATGGGACAGGTTAAACGAGTCAACTTCATATCCATACTTCTCCAAAATAGTCTTTAATGTAAAACTAATGTCTTTCTCATCATCTACAAGCATTATTTTCTTCTTATTTTTTTTACCTATTTCCAATTGCCATCTTCATATCCATTTCTCTTTAAATGTAGTGTTACACTTTAAAAAATGATCTTATCATATCTCTGCCTATTTACTTAACATACTATTTTATAGATGGTGAGTCATCTTTCTTTTTATGCAATCCACTTATTGCTGCGCGTTTGAGCGGTTATTTAACATTTCTAATGATATAAAATTACGGCTCTCCAACGCGAAAGCTACTTAAAATATTAACAATATATTATGTTAATTTCTTTTAGGGATATAACCAACTGAATACATATATATAAAATTTATATAATAAATTATATATTTCCATATTTTAAATACTGACTTGGTGTAACTAGGTTATCAACGTGATTATATATTTGCAAGAAATGTATTCCTTTATCTGTTATCTTATAAATGCGACTTCCTTGTTCATATTCTAATAATCCATTTTCTTGTAAAGCTGCCAAATATTCTCTTAGTTGATTGTATGAGAGAAATGCGTTATACATCATTTTTGTCTTGCCCACCTTACCGGTAGCAGATTCTAGAATTATTGCAACTATGTCCATTCTGTTTGTATGTTCCATCAACAAACTGCAGTTGTAAACTAAGTATTTATATAAGACTCTAATTTCAGCAAGTATAAACTATATATCAAATTTTAAGAGGAATTAATTGTGAGGGGGATATAGTTTATCTTTTAACTTTAATTCAGTATTTGTAGACTTGTCATTTGAACATCTCAACGTCACATTCCCATATAATGTAGTCTTTCATTTCTTATTCTTTCTCTAGATCATGATCGCACTTGGAGATACATAATATAATTTTGTTATGTCAAAACTTGGATTGCTCTAGTTTTCAATAAGCGCACTGTAACAAATTGATTTAGCAGAGCTGTATTATCTATATCAAATGACTGCTTTAATAAATTCTAGATCTATATTGATTGTCTTATAATGTATAGAATCTGTGAGTTGTAAATATGGATAATAACATTCAATAGTAAGCATAAGAAAGTGTTCGTTTATAACAAATATAGCAGTAATTTTTATTAAAAGATATTATGTAAGGAATGCACTATGAGTATTTAAAGGCCTAGTTTACAACTATTGTTATCAAGAGGATAAAAAATATGAAGGAAAGGATTAAACTAAAATACAAAATTAACTATAATCTTGCAACATATAACTTCAAAACGAAGCAATATGAAAATAAAGAAATGTCATACCCTACATTTGAACATGCAAGAGCAAATCAATGGAGATGTGACAAATGTCAGAAACTATTTCCAACTATCAAGGAATTAAAGCTGCATAAATTAGAGTATCATTCTTATTAGTAAGTAGATATTTGTCTCTATTGCATTCGACGAATGTACTATAAAATATATATATTGTAATAATTAACTGCGTCTAATGAGATCCAATATAGCAACCTTTAGCTTTATGCTATCAATCGTTGCGTCTTTAGCTTTTATCACTAGTGGCACCGTAGTTACAAATGCATTAGCTCAGGGAAATACTAACAGCAGCAATCAAACTTCATCATCCTCGATGCCAAATATGAATATGTCAAGCAATTCTGGCGTAGCTGGTGGTGAGACTAATAAAACTACCGTCACAAGGGATACTGTTACATTACTTTTAGAAGGAAAAACACTTACAGGAAAGGGATTTCTGCATCTCTATGACTCAACACCATATATGATAAGCAATGGACATATAGCGTTACATATACCATGTGACACAAGTTCAAAGCCTAATGTAAATGTGCTTATAGGACAAGCTCCAAATCTGAAGCCAGTTGAACCAGAGGTTATAAAGGAATTATCTCAGCCTGGTAAATTGTGTATTTATCATGTAGATGTTGGTTCGGACCCGGCTAAAAAAATCATCCAGACAGATATTGCTATCCAAAATCCAACCGATAAGACAATTTCTTTCCCTCCAGATAGCGGAGTAACAATAGGTGTCAATGAGATCATGCCCGGTGCCGAGAGTTAAGGGGGATCAAAGCAGGAATATAGTAAGCGTATGAAGTAAAAGTAAAGAACTATTTATTTTATATATCCCATTCTTTTTTTTCTGTCGAAGCTAATTATGGTAAGTTATGTCAAGCAGCGGGTCTGTTATCAGGATTATTTAGAAAATAAAATTGGTATAGTAACGGAACATTATATCAACTGAATATTATTGGGAAGTATATGTTTGTATAAAATAAAAATGAAATAGTGCAATAATATTAACCTCAGCATATTTTTCATGAGCATCACAAGATCGGTTTTAATCCTATTTCTCTTTCTCGGTATTTTTTGCTGGAGTAGATGTCAACAGCTGTTCTATTCTTTTTTTTAATATTAAATTGATTTTTTTGCCATCCGCTTTACCCCTCAGAATAGCCATGCTCCTGCCCATCAACATATTAATCGATCCCATCCCCTTTTGATTAATAATTGACATGTTATCTTCTATGATCCTATCGATCAATTTATGTAACTCTTCATCTTTTATCGATGCGATCCCTAATTGTGAGACAGCTTCGTCAACTGTTTTGGCTTCCTTTCTTGCTAGTTTTTCAAAGATTAGAATTACTGATTCTTTGGTTATGGCAGCTTCATCAAGCCTTTTAAATATATTTTCAATAATGCTATCAGTTAGTACGGTAATGTCCAATCCTTGTCTTACTAGATTAATAAGATCTTCAGTAAGTTTGGATACAATAAAAGATGGCTGGATATGAGTTGAATGGACAATTTGTTCAAATATGTCTAAATATTTAGAATCAAAAATCTGCATCGCGAGTTTTTTGTTTAAACTGTATTTTTGTACATATGTGTTTACAATTTCCTCCATTGATTTTGGTACTTTTTCAGATAGTAAATTAAGTAATGATTTATCTACGAGAATAGGGAAAATGTCTGTCTCTGGATACATCCTGGATGCTCCTGGCCTGGGTCTGCTAAACACAGTTTTACCATCCAGAGTAGCTGCACGCGTTTCAGCAGGCACACCATTTAATGCAACTTTTAATCTTTGAACTGCAGCCTCTACTGCTAATTCTACTTTATCGTTTGGACCGCCTATAATTATGAAAGCATCCTTTGGAGAAGAAAGTTCCACTTTCTTTTTAATTAAATCCACATCATCGTCTGTAATACCGTATCCGGGTAACTCATCTGAGTGGAATATTCCTCCCAAGCCATAGAATCTGACTAACTCACTCAATTGCTTTCCTAGTCGGATATTAGGATATGGTTCAAAAGCAATAATACCGCCAAAATCTTTTACTCGGATAGCCTTGAAAATGGAGTTATTATCAACAAGACACTTTTTTACTAGTTCGGAAGAAGATTTCTTTAGTATGGTAGTCACGTCTTCAATTCTATCTCCAATTCCAATCTCGATTTCTTCAGGTTTTCTATTTTTTTTTATTTTTTTAGCAATTAAAATCAAACCATGTTGTCTCACCATTTCATATTCTATTACTTTCACTAGCTGATCTAATTGTTGTACACCTTTAACCTCAACTACCGCGCCATTGTCTACTGAAATGTTGACGTCCTGTCTAATGCTGCCTAGACCTCTTGCAACTCGTTTGCTTGCACGCAACAGCATTCCTATGTTAAGTGCTATTTGCATTATTTCTTCAGGAGTTCCGGTTACCGGCTCAAGTGCAATCTCAATTAATGGTACTCCTAACCTATCTAGTCCGTATTCTCTGATCATGCCATCATCGGAAATAAGTTTGGCCGCATCCTCCTCTAGACAAACGCTTTGAACACCGACCTTTTTTTCATCGCCAAGATTAACATATCCACCATTTGCAATTAGCATCGTCCGTTGAAAACCGCTTGTATTTGAACCGTCAATTACAATTTTTCGCATTACATGTACTTCCTCAGTAATATTTGAGTGAAGTGCAAGGGAAATTAATAATGCAGTTTCCATCGCTTCTCTATTAACTTCATGTGGAGGTTCTTCGTCGGCTTCCACTAGGCAACTTGCATCAACAGTAGCATAATACTTTACAGCACGCATTCTCTTGAATTCAAATATTGCAGCAGGATCGTAAGATCCAAGTTCACTTTGTGTTGGCCTCAGCTTACGAATAAATAAGGGTCCGTACTCTTCAGTTTCTTTGCATTTGCAGTTACAAAATAGTTTACTTTTTGTAGCTAGTTGCTGATGAATTTCGAAACCAACTTTTAGATCAATTTTTCTTGGATCAATTGTCACTATTATTAAAGTCGTTTGAACAGCTTTTAAAGCCTTCCTTCTTTATGAATAATGACAAGTCACCATTTACTAATAACACTTTCTATATGTAGTTTAGGCTTTGAATATTCCAAAAGAAGCTACTAAATATTGGTATCCGTTATTTAAAATCTCATACTCCAAGACTTTAATCTTAAATTCTCTAAGTTCCAAACGATTTCAATTAGTTCCAGTGGTAGGTAGTTTAGGTGAATCTGAAAACAGTCTGACTTTTCATTGCAGTAGAGCAGGATGGGAAGCACGGTCAATATCGTGAGGGTCAATATGAGAGTATCTCTGTTGCATAGATAAACACAACACCCATTATGGACGCTTTGTCCATTTCTTGCTTACAATTGATCACCAATTCAATATAATCTCGAGTATGATATTGCTGGATATCTACAACATATTTTTGAATATAGATTGGAGTGTATATTATTTTGGTTTTGAAGAGTTAAGCAATATAATGGATATAAAATATTGTATTATGATAAACGTCATATGCAAACTTTGGATTAAATGTGTAATCGCAAAAAACAGGGCAACAAATTACTTTCTGTAAAGGAGAACAAAGGAAAAATGAAATGAATTCTAGCAGTTATACACATCGGTGTTCTTATTCTATCTCCTAGCGTTGTATTATTTCTGTTGCAAATCCTACTCAATTGCAACTGCTGCATTAAGCTTTAGTAGGATAAAACATTAGTGACTCATTTTCGCCCAGTTACATTTACATGGTGAATAATGTAATGTAGTATGGCAAGATTTACTTCCAGAAACTTTGACATATCCTTTTTAGGAGAGTCCTGAGGGTAGTAGACACTGTAATATAAAGAATCTAAGCCGCAACCTGAGTCAGACTTTCCAGCTAGAAGATAATCTGGTAAGATACAGGAGAATGTTTCCTAGGTAAATGCTTCTGATATTTTTTGGTTGCTTATTTTTTAATCAGTAATAGGAATAACCGGGGATATTTCATTAGCAATATTTTCTTGCATCATTTTCTTGATATATTCAATATTTGTGCTATTTGCAAGCATCCACATTGCTTTTACCAAGGCTGTTTCAGAAGTCATATCTGATAATGGAATTACACCCAAATTAAGTAGGTCCCTTCCTGTATCATATACGGTCATTCTAACTCTTCCCCTAATACATTGGGAAGTCATAAAAACCATTATGCCAAATTGAATTGCCTTTTGTATTTTCGAAAAACATTCTCTATTTATGTGACCAAGCCCTGTTCCTTCAATGACAATTGCTTTATAGCCCATCACTATGGCATGATCTATTAAATCAGGGTTAAATCCCGGATAATATTTTAACAAAATGACTCTGTTGTCAAAATTTGGTCTGACCAAAAAACTGGTTCTTGCATTATTATCATTATTGTTACGGTTTTGCAGTTTTATTCTGGGTTGTTGTTTCAGATGCATTTCTAGAATATTATCTTTTATTAGAGCAATAGGCATTGCATCAATAGATTCAAAGGCATTACGTCTACTGGTGTGATTTTTTCTTACTCTAGTACCAAGATGACAAGCAATAATGTCATCTGATAAGCTGTAATGCATTATAATAAATACTCCAGAATACTCAGACTTTGTGGCAAATATTGTCGCGCCAATAAGGTTCAGAGCTGCGTCAGAAGAAGGTCTATCTGATGAGCGTTGTGCTCCTACTAATACAACAGGAATTGGAATGTTCTGTAATGCAAAGCTCAATGCAGATGCAGTATAATGCATAGTGTCCGTCCCATGAGAAACAATGATCCCATGATACAATCCTGATCTTACCTTTTCACTTATCTTATTCACAATTAAAGTCCAGTGTTCTGGTTTTAGATTCTCACTGTATTCACTTAATAGTACTTCAGAATCGATTATAGCATATTTTGCCAATTCAGGAACAGAAGTATAAAGATCAGCTGCCGAAAGAGCTGCATGAACTCCACCAGTTCTGTAATCCACCTTACTGGCAATTGTCCCACCAGTACTTATTAGAGCAACTCTTGGTATTGATTTATTATTGTTTAATGGATCACCATCAGACTCTTGTTTAGATTTGTCTAAAATGATGATGTTAGAAGATGAGGATGAATATGCAGAATCATTCTTCCTTGACAGCTGCTGCTGTAGTATTATTTTCTTGGTTATAGAGGTTATGTTGGATACATCAATACCTATATTATATCCGCTGTTTAATTTAATAACGAGATGATTTTTATTAGATGATTCATAGCGTGGCATTAAAATGCCTGTATACTCATTATTATCATTATTATCACCGTGCATTATTAAATTGACTGTATCTCCTATAGAAATATCCTTTTCATTAAGAAAATTTATTATCGCTTGATCGTAGCCATTGATATTTTTTTTATTTTCTGTAGAGAACACTGAGATTAGTAATATGTGCTCTTGAATATATAATTTAAAAGAATTAAAATTGCGAATAATCTTGGTTACATATAATCATGAAACAGCATTTGACGAAAGTATGGAATTAAGGTGTTATGAACAACAAATTATATTCTATCTAATATCAAGTGGGCATAGTTTCCTTATGCAAATCTTCAATGTATTATGTCAGCACTGTAAAGGTTCCATTCAATTGCAATGTATCGCTTGGAGTAAATATTAGCTTTGTTGGAAGTATACGGCAATTTTATAAAGATTGTTAACTAGCATAGCTTACTATAGCGATAAACGGTGTTTATATGTCATAGCTATTTTAATAATTTACGCTTTTGTAGCATACCAATGTATTTACGTACTAGTGATCTCAATACTCCTTAATTCGAGAATATGTAGAATTGCATTTTCAATAGACTGCCTTGTGATGTAACCAAAATCCCATGCATCTATAAATCCACCATATTCTTGCTCTAGTATTTTAGCAGTATCTTGGAATTCTACCATCTTCTCAGGAGTATTTGGTATTTTGTAACCTTTAGCAATCATTATAGGACATCTCTTGTCCCCTTCCAATGGAATGTACCAAGCATTTTTCGCAAATTCGTATTTATCTATAGTAATAGTATTATACATACGCATTAATTCATCATTCGAAAGCTTTTGCAAGTCAATAAACCAAGATTCATTCTCAAACCTTACTGTTGATACGATATCATCGTAGTCATTTATTATCCTGTTGTTGGTATGTATGCTATTATTTTTGAATATCAACGTATTTACTTATAATAAACAGATAAAAATACATTTCTCACTAATATTATGTATTATACTTTTTAGAAGGTAATACTCGGGATTACTAATAGACCTATTATGGGTTTAAGAGGCGAGAATCCCTTTCTATTATAATATCTCTAATATGTGGATATACTGTTTGATTCATTCTCTTCTGTTTTTTGTGAAAATTGTCTTCATTCGTTGCACACCTTGGATATCTTCTATTGTTATAATGGTTTGCAAAGGCACAAGTTTCTTCCACTCTTCATCCTTTATCATTCTTGATCTAATCTCTGTACCAGATAATACTTTTCTCTGCTGTAGCAGTGGTTCTATAATCTCTGTACCTTTCTCTTTAAATAACATATGTGTAAACGGATCATTCGTAAAAACTGCTTCATATTTTGGGACAAGTATATCTATTTGATGAACCCAGAGAGAATGTATCTCTATATCAGGAACAGGAATTATGAGTATTCTCTTTATGTCCACTTCTGCATCTGCATCAAGCGAATCTTTAATCATCTGAATACGTTCACCTGCGGTAAAAGGGTTTCTCATTTCATGGCTTCTCTGAGCACTTCCAATTACAATTACAAGTCTTTCTACATTGTCAAGTGCAAATTTTGCTGTAGCAAGATGTCCCAAGTGGAAAGGTTGAAATCTACCTATGAACAATCCCGTCAACATATCTGTAATCAACGGTGAATACAATTATTTAAAGTAAATTTGAAGTTTAGAAGAAAATGATATTGTGCAATTATGTTATTAATTCTAGACAGTCTGTATATAGGATTAGTTTATACACTGAACTGTGTAATTTGTTTAAAATGATCAAATAAAAAGAAGAATAATTCGATCATGATATGACACTTCTATTCTTGCTGTAGAAAAATGAGATTTCTATTTTTTGACGTATTAATTTCGAACTGATCTAATTTATTCTATTAAATATATCTTATACAAGATCCGTTCTTTATATTATAAGCGATTTAAATAATATTGTGTATAGTGTATAGTACAACATGACTGATATCGCAAAAAAAATAAAGAACACGGAACAGGATGCCGAAGCAAAACTAAAGACTGAAGAAGATCATGCAGAAGGCAAGCCTAGTTCAGAAAACCTCAATAAAGCTAAGGTAAAGGTAAAAGACGCTCTCACATAATATCCTACCGGTATTCCCCAATTTTTTAACAACTCTATCTTCACTTCTTGGGCGTATATACTTACATTTGTTCAATATTATAAGAATGTCCTCAAACAATAATGAGTTATACTTTTCATTTTTATTATTTATTAGGTGATTTGAAAACATATCACTCCTTACCATTAGGCTATCGGAGAAAAAAATGAAAGGAAAGAGATTTATTTTTTCTTTACATTATAAAACCGCGAATTCTTGTTAAAAATTAATGGTGCTTACGGCGAAGGAGGAGGACAAATTCTACGTAGTGCTGTTTCATTATCTGCAATAACAGGTAAACCCATAGAAGTCATAAATATACGCTCCAAACGCAGGAATCCGGGTATACGACCACAACATATGTTAGCAGTAAAGACTATTGCAGACTTATTTCATGCAAAGGTCGAAAATCTAAAAGTGGGTTCAGATTGGATACGGTTCAGCAATTTGTCTCCTAATGAATTTGATTCTGGTAACATAATGAAGATTGATGTCGGAACTGCAGGGAGTATTCCCATGATATTACAAGCAGTAATTCCTGCAGTTTCCCTTGCAGGCAGAAGTCTAGCTATTCAGATAACCGGAGGTACAGACGTAAGCCAGAGTCCTACTACTGATTATTTACGTTTAGTTATGAAGGAAGCGTATAGCAGCATTGGAATAAAATTTACCCTAGATGTATTGAAAAGGGGTTATTATCCAATAGGAGGCGGATTAGTACACGTTGAAATTAGCCCATGTAAATCCCTTTCTACACTTGATCTTTTAAATGCAAGAAGCCTAGAACCTAAAATCTCCAGTGTATGTTCTAGGCTTCCAAAGCATGTTGCGGAGCGTCAGATTTCATCAGCACTTCTGAAGCTAGAAAAGAATGGTGTAAAATGCAATAACTATTCGTCATCATTTGAAACTTCACTGTCTCCAGGCTGTTCAATATTAGTATATTCACAGTCTGACTCTGGCCCATATATCGGGGGTGATTCAATAGGACAGCTTGGCAAGCCCGCAGAAAATATTGGAGAACAAGCTGCAGATAGGTTCTTGGAAAGTTATCTGACAAATGTTCCGATCGATTCCTTTCTAGCTGATATGCTTGTAATTCCACTAAGCCTTGCAAAAGGAAAATCACGATACAGAGTGGCAAAAGTGACAGAACATCTCAAAACAAACCTACACATTGTAAGCCAAATACTGGGTTGTAGATATCAAATTGAATCTTCAGAAGAAAAAGGGTATATAATCAATATAGAAGGAAATTTTCCTAATATGTGAACAAAATATTTCATACTTGATCTAAATCCAGATAGTGTTAGACGTATTGAATATTATAAGATTGTACTAACGTCATAGGCACATTTCTTACTGCTTTTGTTTTCGATATCATCTTCTGATCTTAGAATAAGAGGACATAAAAAAAGAAGAAATACTTTCAGAATATAATATAGCAGTAATAGACAATAACTTCTATTAGATTACCCTATATAGAATTAAATTTAATTTTGGACATATACCTGTTTGTACTTGTAATTTCTCGTATTTTTCTTCTCCTTTCTCATCAGATGAATTCTTGTCATCATAATCAGGCTCTGATCCGAACTGTTCCCTTTAGAAGTAATGTCTTATTAGTATTATAAGTAGTCTAACAAACAATAAAGTGATAGTTATCTAATAGATCATGACGGCTAAAGATGTGGAAAAACTTTTTGTATCAGCTTCTTAACGTCTTTGGGCATATTAGGATCTTTAATTATGTTGTGCAGGTCATCTCTGTTAATGCAAAGTCCTCTTTCATTTATCTTGTAGAACCATTTGATATCTATTGGGCTTAAAACTAAAGTATGCTTACTACATCCTTTCATACCACATACAGCAATGTCGTCTTTACTGAAACAAATATGACCTTCTGGACATTCGTAGATCATTGACTTGATTATGATAACATCTGCCTTATGATATTTTTTTATTAGTTTATCTTTCTTTTCCCTTTTTCCGCTTTAGCCTTATCTATAGTAAGTTTGAATTAAAAAGCCTTAATTGTCGTGTATTTGCTGTTACGTTGTTGATGCCTCTTACGATCTTTGAATGCCATTCTAGCGTACTATTAGACAGCTTTTGATTTAGAATTACTATTTACTATATGACTGTTGACAAAACTATATTTTTGACAAAATAACATCTAAAAGAAAAAGGCTGGGCTGTCATAGTCTACGTAGCGAGTTTTAATGGTTGGACACAGATCAATAGTAGGCGCACAATGCCTAACAAAGGAATCTAAGCTCAGTCACTGGTCCATCTTTTCGTTCTCCTTCATAACAAATGTTACTTTTCTCTTCCTGTCTCTAACATAATCAAATAAAACTGGACAAAATCAAATAATAATTTGAAAAATATTGAATTATATGAAAAGATTATATATAACTTCTATATGTTACAACTATGTCTGCAGAACAGGGATTACACAAAAAAGAGAATGAGAACAATAAAGATGGAGAATTATCTAAAATATCTAGTGAGTTGGAAGGCCTAAGAATACAAAAGGAGAAAATAGAGTCATCATATCGTGAAATTCTTCCAAAAGTAGATCCTTTTCTTATACATGATGTGATGTTACGTATCCTCCAAGATCGACAGTATAGAGAAACAGGACCATTTTATACAGTTGAGGTTTTCACAAAGGAAGGTACTGACTCACAGAAATGTAAAGATCACATATTGGCAACTACTGGTACAGTTCCAGCAGTCTATGATAAAGGAACCCACTATGTTACACACATGAGGCTGACACTAGAGATCCTTAAAAGAATCAATGATTTTGAATATGTTCTAGAAGTCATGGGTGATTATACCGGCAGTAATGCCTCCATGGGACCTCAACATAGTCCAGGAGAGGTTAAGACTAGATATCAAGACGACGACAGAAGGAAAGATATCTCCTAAACCTGCAATGCCGCTAGATTTTGTAACTCATGACAGTTACTTTGTAGTTGGGCATTTTCACTTGTCTTGACAAAAGCAAATAAAAAAGAGAGCAACAACAGTAATATTCTTTTTACTCAACACGCGACTCCATTTCAAGTCAAACATCTTTAAAGAAATCCCAATTACTACATCGGACAATAATGTCTATTGTATGGTGGACTATTAAGTCTGGAAACAGTGAAGTAATGTTCAGAATGTCTATGACGGCAAGGCGCTACCTTTGCAAAGAAGATTAATCTAAGTAATGCACCGCGATCAGAATAATAGATGCACAGTAATTTTGATCGGTAGTGTATATTGGAGATAGTGGAGCTTTTATCTAATCTAAAGTGGCGACTGGCCTGTGTATGCATATCTAGTCAGAGCTAAGCCAAAAAAGCAATTTTCGGATCTACGTAAAGAGTTGGACTCTGGTAACATATCGAAGCTCAGACCATTTGGAGAAGCGCTGCAGTATAGCTTGGAGAAGGCAAGAATAGATAAAGAAGATGGTTATGCATTATGGGTAGAAGAAGACTATTGTTCACCACCATTGGCCATGGAAAGAGAAAGTGTACTGGATCGATACTTCAATGACATTACAGTAGAACCAGTTATATTCGAAGAAGATGGATGGGACAGAATTAATGATAAGCCTATGCTTTGGAGAAAAGAATGACACACAATATGTCACAGGTCCATTACTAATTCAGTCAAGAATAAATAAAGTGAAACTTGATAAATGTTAGTTGGTTGGTTGTCAATGTTCTCAACTCTCACTCCAGTTACCTCAACTACTGTTACTTGTTAATCCAAAAGTTCTGTCTGAGTTGGCATTTGGTATAGTAGTAGGAACTACTAATCTATCTGTTCCTCTATAAATTGCTGTTATAAAAATGCTAGGTAGAGTTAAAATCAAACTATGATGATGGTAACTGGTGGGTAGTAGGACATCATCATCATCATCTTCATGTGCCAGTAAGAATGGACATGATTTGAGCAATTCACATCTAAAGATAAATTGTAAGATGCATGATGCCATGGTGCAATTGGATATAACTGATCATGGAATATGATGCATATGCAAGAAATGAAGAATATGCGAAAGGTAGCATGACGAGATGATCAGCTTCAACCTGGCAATATGAGTGACGCAAAATAAATAATAATTACCTACACGCTTCATAAAGAAATACATACTGTGTTGTAGCCTAGTCTCATTTGTAAAGTTGCTTCCTCAGTATATCAATTAGTTATGGACCAAAATTAATGAAAAATATGTCGTTAGTGCAACCGATAAATTGGTGATAATTTGGAAAAAAGTATTAATAGTTACTTGCAATGTTTTTGTTTTATGAATGAAAATAGTAGTTCTTTGCCAATTTTGGAGCTGCCTATTTTGCCATGGTAGAAACTAGCATCTTAATTTCTGCTGCAGCTGGGTTGGGTTCGTTCATATCTCCATGTATTTTACCAATATTACCTGCATTTTTATCATACCTTTCAGGTTTAAGCATAAATGAAATTCAAAAGGAATCAACATCAATAAATGATGATTATAATAATCGTATTAATAGTAATAAAAATAACAAAATTAGAAATGTAAATGTACAATATGAAAATATAGGTCAGCAGCAGCGACATCAACGACAACTGCAGTCGCCACAAATAACTATAAGGAAATCCATCAGACTCAATATTTTCCTCAATACAGTATATTTTGTTCTTGGTTTTTCACTTATATTTGCAGTTCTAGGAGTAATTCTAAACAGCGTACTAGCAACTGCAGGAATCGGTTTTCAACATTTGCTTTCATCAGCAGGCGGCATAGTGATAATCGGATTCGGTGCCTATCTTATTTTATCTACCAAATTAAGAGGCTTAAACTTTGAGAAGAAGCTGACAAAACTGCCAAGATTTAAAACAAGTTATATTACTTCATTCGTGTTTGGAGCTGCATTTGCAGCTGGTTGGACACCTTGTGTAGGTCCAATTCTAGGCAGTATATTTGCATTAGCTGCAACGTCTCCTGGAGCAGCATACAATTCATTGCTGGCATATTCATTAGGGTTAGGCGTGCCATTTCTAATTACAGGTGCTTTCTTTACAAAAGCTACAGGAATAATAAGGAGAATAGTAAAACATCTAAAATATTTCAATCCTGTCATGGGTGCAATGCTGATTATAGTTGGCATACTCATCTTTACAAATCAATTAAGCGTACTCGGAAACTTTCCGCTAGTAAATCAAATCTCCGATCTTGAAGGAAGCCTTTCCAGTCATTAATTGAGATGGGAAAATAGATAGAGAAGGTAAATTCAATATGAATAAAGACAATATAAGTGCACTAATAATGGCAGTTGCAGTAGTAGCATTGATATCGGGATTTGCAGTGTATTTTAATAGCCCTAGTCTTAACAGGGCATCATCATCAAACCAACAAGTAGAGAAATTCGTCTCAACAGCAACAACTCTGAAAGATAGTACTATTACAATCAAACTTGACAAGTCGCAATTCCAGCAAATCGACAAGTCGCAATTCAGAAAGGCACCAGAATTTGCTCAAATTAGTGGTTACATAAATACACCTAATGATACTACTGTCCCTTTAACACTTTCTTCTTTGAAAGGAAAAGTGGTGTTGGTAGATTTTTGGACTTATAGCTGCATTAATTGCATACGCACTATTCCTCATATCAATGATTGGAATAAAAAATATTCAGATAAGGGATTAGTCATAGTTGGAGTTCATTCACCTGAATTTGAGTTTGAAAAGAATTATGATAATGTAAAAGCAGCTACTCATAGATTTGGAATAACATATCCTGTGATATTAGATAATAATCACGGAACATGGAATGCTTATGGAAACCAATATTGGCCAAGAGATTACTTAATTGACTCCCAGGGTTACATAAGACACGATCACATAGGTGAAGGTAATTATGAAGTAACAGAGAAGGCGATTCAGTCATTGCTGGCAGAGCGTGCTGCTCTAGACGGTATGAAACAGATAAGTTTCAATACAGAAAAGTCTGCTACACCCATCATTAAACCAAGAAGTTTACAATCAGTAGATCTAACAAAAGTTACTACACCTGAAATCTACCTTGGATATTATTATGCAAGAGCACCTCTTGGAAATCCTCAAAACTTTCAACCAGATCAAACAGTATCATATTCAGTTCAGTCTACCACCAATTTCAAACCTGATATAGTATATCTGGATGGTCAATGGAAAAATAATCGTGATAATATGGAGTTGGAAAGTACTACAGGAAGAATTGTTTTGACATATTATGCAAAGTCTCTAAACATAGTGGCATCAGGAAAAGGTCAACAAGGAATAGTTACAGAAGATGATAGACTAGGAGCACTATCTAAAATATCAAATAACCAATCAGGCGGCATGGATTTATCACAAGATGGTAGATTTAGACTGGATGGTCAACGATTATATAATTTGGCATTACATAATGATTATCGTGCCCATTCAATCATAATTGATGTCAAAGGTAAAGGGTTTCAATTATATACCTTTACCTTTGGATAGCATGCGCATAAGATATTCTCTATAGTACTGTGATCTAAGCGTTAAGGTTAGACAAATATTTCTCTTGACAGAGGTCCTTGAGTTTTTTGGATGTTCGTGATTTGATGATGGTTTCCCTCAGGTTATAGAAAATAAGACTGGACCTGTCAAAATAAGGTAGGCATAAAAGACACTACACCTACAAGCAATAAAATGAGAGAGAGAATACTGCTGGTTGTAATGTTGTTAGTCGAATGAGATTATAAATGTTCTATAGATGTATAGAATAATTAGGCTGTGTCGTATCTCTATAATATTAGTCATTCTCTAATATAATCTGGAAAAAAGTAAATAAGCGAATTAGATTATTCTTTTTCCTGTCCTTCTCTTATGAATACACTAATGGAAATCATTGCTGGAGTAAGTCTGGCAACTATCGGAGTACTAATAGCTTTGTTAACACTGTATGTAAAAATTTACAAAAGCACTAGAGCAATATTTACAGTTGGCTTGATATTCTTTACAGGTATGTTACTGTTACAGAATATAATTGCAGTATATGCCTATTTTGCAATGGAATCGTTATATTCAGAAGGCCTACTATCTTATTTTATGGCAATACATATTGCTGAGCTTGCAGGAGTATCCGCATTACTAAAAGTAACACTTTGACAACCATAACAGCATCAAATTCAAAAATTATGTTACTTTCTATCTAATTCCTAAGATATAGTTACCGAAACTTTTCGTTGATATTAATATGGGATGCTAGTTAGATGGTAGATAAATAAAAATGCAATTGTATTTAGAAGAAGGTATTCGTCATTAGTAGTATTAACCTAGAATTCATTTTGAGATGGACATTCCTAGATGGATTTTAGACTAGCCAGTGTTTCAAGTATGAAAAAGAACAAGCCTCCTCCTCTAGATTTAATGATGATTTGTTTGCTTTTGATCCGATGTGCATATATTGGGGTCTAATAAGAAATTGCTGATTCACAAAAATCTGAAATTTTCCTTCGCTGAAAATGTCGGTGCTTGATGATACGCTTATTTGTACAGCAGAGAAAGTATAAAATTGTCACTTGTATATATAGAAATCAGAATATTCTCACAGTCTAACTTGTGGAAAGATGGTATCATATTATCATCTTCTCATGCTGTTAATCTATCATTTAAGGAACATGAAAATGGCACTGGTTTGATAACTCATTAATAGTACATAAGTTCTTATTTTCGTTGTCTAATTCATGGATAATCAGCCGCATTTCATAAGCAATATAATTCTATTTACTACTAGTATTACAATAACTATAATAATAGTAGCGACGGTATCTGCACTGCCATTATTTAATTATGAGGTTTTAGCTCAAACACTATCCAATACCAATAATACTGCTGATGATAGCTCAGAGCAAGTTCATGGTGGTGGTATTGGATACATTACATGTCCGGACGGTTCTTCATCGCAAGCTAACATAGCATTTGTAGTGTTCAAAAGTAACGGGAAAATATCAACTGCCAATTGGAGTATTAATGAATTATCATCAGTCCAAAATCCTTCTCCTGGATTTGTCATTGGGAATTTTAATGTCGTAAATTTGAGCTCACATGAATACAAAATTTCAGGTCAAAAAGTCAACGAATCACAGTTCTGTGAGCCTCCTGTATCTATACCCATTACAATTAGCGGAGCATGTGGTCAGAACGTGGCGATAAATGTCAAATTCGAATCAAATGATCCTATTTTGAATACTAATGGACAGTTTACTGGTGACGTATTGTGTAAGTCATGACAATACAAAATATCTATTAGATAATCTAATGAAGTTAAATTATGCCAACAGTCAAAGTATTATGATGGTGCAAAGAGGGTATTATGTGGAGATACTCCAAGTGTTCTTAGGTGCTGGTAATTAAGACTATCAGATATTTTGGTATGCTTCAAAAACTTGTTTTTTAATAGCTTCAATATCCTCTATAGTATTTACAACTTGTGTTGTAATTGGCTTGTTCCTGCCACTCTTTACTGAAATAACCAGAGAATTATTTGCTGGCTGTATGTCAAGAAATGTTCGAAACGTCAATGTTTTCGCATAGACTACTCTATGTGGCCTAACTTCTTCAATTATATTACAGCCAAGTGATTTAGCATAATTTCTGAGTTCTAGCATTAATTTTCTAGCTGAATCTGTTAGTCCTTCTAAATGTGTTTCGAATTGGAGTTTATTATGATGACTGGTATTTTTTTCAGAATAAATTTCAAAATTGGTCATAATTATTTATAGTGATGATACATATTATCTATACTTATATCTTTGTTATAAATCTGTGGACAGTAATGGATAGATCCTTATGGAATACCTGACTAGAAACTATATTCTCTGCATGAAGAGCTGTTTGTACTTGATGCCGCCGCCTTGTTCTGTTTTCTAAAATATTACTTGGGAAATACATGATAGTATGCTTATGGCTATTCTGTATTCTAGACGATCCAGATGGGAGGTTCTGTAATAACAAAGTGAAAGAATATACACATAGATTATTTTTTGAAGAGTAAGAATAATACTAATAATACAGAAATGTCAAAACAAGAAATTAGGAATTTACATTATGCAGGGCACATTAACATGAAAACGCTACAGTCAGAAAGATAAAGTATGATGTAGTTTCTACGTGGTAAGTATTTGACGAGTAAGATAGTGGACATTATATAGATTTGTGCAGCATCGAGTAACCTAATCAATAGTCCCAACTATACTATGTCATCAGGGTTCTATTATTTTTCATTTTTCTTAATTTTTGACACCGCATATTGAAGAAGGTATTTTTGATCATTCAACCCTTGTAATTTCCTGTAGTATTTGTTAACGATATATGATATTATCCACCAAACGATACTGTTTATTATAATTGTAAGTAAAAATCCGTAATAATATGTCATAATTGTTCCGGTTATAGTGCCACCTACTAGAAAGGGGATCTGACGTTTCAATACTGACTTTAGAGTTTTGTCCATTGGTATTTCTCTTATTATTATATACAAATGACTTACTTCCCTTATTAGCATTATAAGATGTGTTACTTCTATAATGGTCACTCTATTTTGGAACCAATAAAATAAAATTATCAGGGATTATATGCTTTGTTGACATATGATATATTGTAATGAGTAATACAAGTAATGGCAGTATTGATTGGGATGAAATAATAAAGAAAGAAGCCAGAGGCAGTGGCAATGAAGATCTTGGAGAAGTGCAGGAAGTGAGCGGGGACTATGTCTTAGTACAACGAGGAATAGTAAATAAGGAAAAATTCTACATTCCAAGAGATTTAGTAGAAAGCTATGACGGCGATGTACTTCGTTTTAGAGTATCTGAAGAAGATGCAAAATCAAGATTTTTGAGGGATTCTGCTCCTACTCCATCCGAATCAGCATCATCATCAACCTATGAAAGAGGAGCTCAGTCAAGAAGAGAAGGAACAGAACAAGAAACTACAGTTCCGATAACAGAAGAAAAACTCAATGTCTCAAAAAGAACGACCGATCAACAAGCTACTATAAAAAAAGAACCAGTAACTGAGACTAAAACAGTAGAAGTGTCAGTAACACACGAGGAATTAATTGTGGAGAGAAGACCAGCTAGCAGTACAACAACGTCAGATATTGGACCAGTAGAATATGAAACTGAAACTAAAATTCCACTAAGACAAGAAGAAGTACAAGTATCAAAGCAGCCTTATGTAAAGGAAGAACTAACCATAAAGAAAAAGCCAATAACAGAAACACGCACAGTAAGCGATGAAGTAAGAAGTGAGAAAGTTAAGGTTGGAGATACTGATGAAGTAACAGAGCAAGATGAATAAAAACACGAATATAATGATGACTAATATTACAAGATTCGAATAAGTTAAAGGAATCAACATTCTTCATCCACTTTTTATTGGAGATGGAAAAAGTAAGTTTGTCTTGTAGTTATGGAGTCAAGATTATTTAAAGCATTTTTTAAATTTTTTAAAGAGGAATGAATTTCTTATTAATGTTGACAGATATATAGAATACATGAGTACAAACGACGGCATAAAAGAAGAATCTAAAGACAGTAAGGACACACAAGATGAACAAGAGTCTATATATAAAGCAAAAATATCTCAAGCTGATGAAAAGAAGGTGGTAGTGGTAACACCATCACACGAAACTGAACATAAAAATTCGGATGCGCCATACTCAGACTCAGATGATGAAGAAGAAAAATACCATCAATCAGTTTCTACAAAAGCCAAAGAGGCAGGACAATCGCTAAAAGAGATAGTTAAATCTTTAGGAAAAAAAGCAAAGTCGGCAACAGGACAAGCGGCACAGCAAATTAAAGATAAAGCAGACGTAAGTTCAGATATTGATAATAAAAAGGATTCACGCTACATTCAATCTTTGGGCGAAAATGTGGAAAAAGTAGTCACCGTGTTTGAAGACACAATGACAGAAATTAGTAATGAAAGAGATTATGATGAACAGGAAAACCTCTTAATAGGTTATAAAAAACTGTTAGAGGAACAGATCAATGTAATTAATTCAAAGTTAAAGATGGTCAAGAGACTTAAAAATATTAAATAACTGTTTACCTATCAGTTGAGGAATCACACATTCTATATTATTGACGATAAAGTGATACTAGGTATAATAGATATCATAAACGAGTATCCACACACAAGAAATAATTAAAATATTAACGATTAATTATGGGATTACATAATAGGTATTTGAAATTTCTAATTTGCTGGAGAAATCATCTTCTATCTAACACATAGAAAAACGAAGGAATATTACCACTGCAGGCTTTTCAATGTGCTGGGTAAATTTTTTTATACTGTCTTTATAACTTTGCCTAAACGAATTATAAAAATCCTCAGATCTAAACATACATACTATCACAAATACGTCCATCCCTATATACAGCCATATATACAACATTCTCCAAAAGGTTATCAGGTTTATATTGTATAAATTCTAATATATTCTACTTCTACAATGGAACGCAGCACCTATGGTCATGTTACTGACTATAATGATGTAATAAAGAAAGAGGCACGGGGGATTAATGATGCAGATCTAGGAGAAGTACAAGAGGTAGATGAAGATAATATTATCACAGAGAGAGGGACCATAAACAAAGAAAAATTTTATCTTCCCAAGTCTATTCCACATGGATTTAATGGTCATGTATTACTTTTTAATATAACAGAGAAAGAAGCAAAGGAAAAGTATTTGAGAAATAAATCTATCCAGTCACATTCAATAGATGAGTCAGACATTTCAACAGCACACGGTTATGAAAATCGTATACAGGTTATAGAAGAGAGGCTAGCTATATCCAAAAAAGATACAGTACGAGAAGCTCGAATACTAAAAAAACCGTTAAAGGATACAAAGACCATGGATATGGAATTAACACATGAGGAGTTGATTATTGAAAAAAGACCTGCTGAAGATAAATTTAGCTCCTCTGCATCCTCATCATTAGCTGGCTCTTCCTTATCCCATTCTGAGCCAACGCAACCCAAAACAGAAATTACTATTCCATTAGAGAAGGAAGAAGTAGTGGTTTCAAAAAAGCCGTATATAAAGGAAGAAATTGTAATAAGTAAAAAATCAGTAACTGAGACCAAAACGATAAACGAACAGCTTAAAAGTGAAAAGGTCAGTATTATAGGACCAAATGGACAAGTAATAGAAGAAATAGAAGAAAAAGAAAAGTAGAGACGGAAAACACAACACACGTGTGTCACACATCATTTCCTTCGCATATGACCATTCACAATTGATTGTGGTCAGCTACTGCTGAGTCATATATTATAACAAAGCGAACTATATATGAAGCGGCTTATCATCACTGTTTTTCTTTTCTAACACTTACATATAGAATATTGTATATAGTATAACACAGACATGGAAAATACAAATCAAAATAATCATAGTAGAGAGCCAATCAATGAAGATGAATCTAAACAACAACAACAACAACAAGTCATTCCAGTTATAGAAGAAGAGTATTCAATTTCAAAAGAAACTATTGCTAGTGAGGCAAAAATAGAAAAGAGGTGGATCACAAAGACCAAAACAATAAAAGTACCAATAACCTATGAGGAAGTATTTATCAATGGCAAGAAAATGATATCAGCTGAATCTTCTGAACCTTGGATATTGTCTATATTAAAAGATAAAATAAGCTCTGGCATAGATAGTCATAAAACAGCTGTAAAGCAATCCATACTGAAGAAAAGTGAAATTAAAAATGACCAATTAGTTCCATTCTCATCGAATCAAGATGGGTCTGCAGAAATAGAAAAGGTAATTCCTCTTTTGGGAGAGGAAGTTGAAGTTAACAAAAAAATGGTCAAACTAGCAGAAATTGTAATTAGAAAGAGAAAAGTTACTGAAAAAAAGAAAGTTGATATCAACATTAAAAAGGAAAAAGTAGTAATTGAATACCCTGACGGAAGTACTCAGGAATTAACATAGTGATGATGACTGCAAGCAATACATCCTACACAAAATAATAACCTAAATTTTTGCTGAAAAATTCCTAATCCACACTCTTTTTATATATGAAGTAAAAAGAGAATGGAGTAATTTTGAGTTTAGAAGTTAATTCTTTCCTGTTGTTTGGTTTAGTTCTAATCTTTAACGAATATAACTACCCCGAGGCAGCATTTTGCTTGGCTAACTCAATACAGGTTTGCAAATGCTTCCTTTCTTCTTCAAGAATTGATTGTACTTTGGTTGCAAATTGCGGATGTTTTATGCCTTGCGTCATTGCACTTAAGACTTCATAATGAGCTAGTTCTCCTCCTTCTGCTATGCATAAGAATTCGATTGCTTCTGAAGAATCAGGTTCTTCGCCAAGATACGTTTCCATTATTTCCGAAGCTTTTTGTTCAGTCTCTTTTGCTGATTCTTGAACTGTTTCAGAATTCAGACCTTCTGACTGAGATAACTCTTGAACTAATTCTTGTAATTGTGTTTGATGATTGCCAGCTTCTTGTTTCATTCCTCCTAATTTACTCTTCATCCCACCTTGATCTAATAAGCCTCTTGAACCTAACTCTTCTACTGCTTTTTGTGCAGCAATTTCTAATCCAAGTGCTTCGCCTAATTTTTGTTCTAGTTTTTGTTTATTAGCCACGCGTATGTAAGTACATGATTGTTAATTAATAGAGCTATAATATTTACAGACCAGATCTAATTATTTATGTTAACCATCATCATTGATATGACACTTCTATTCTTGCAGTAGAATTTGAGACGCATAGGTGAATTTGTTATCGAGACAAAAGATACAAAGGGATAACTAGTTTGTTATGTACGATGCTGTAAGATAAAATATGTTTCTATCAGTAACAAAACTTCCAAATAAAATACCGGCTGCAGAAAAACCTGATCCTAAAGCAGCTCAAGCATTGCAAGAAGGTCTTGGTGGACAATTCGGAGAAATGAGGACTATGATGCAATACCTATTTCAAAATATGAATTTTAGAGGAGATGCAAAACCCTATCAAGATTTGTTAAGAAGTATCGCAGCAGAAGAAATGGGTCATGTAGAATTAGTTGCTAATACTATCAATGTTTTACTAGAAGGATCTTCACTTCCATCCACAAATCCGGAAGAGTTGCCCTTATCAGTCGCTTTGGAATCACCTAACATTCATCACTTTCTAGTTGCTGGACAAAGCTCAAGACCAGTAGATGCTGCTGGTAACCCTTGGTCTGCCACTTATGTGTACGACAGTGGTAATCTGGTTTTAAATATGATATACGATCTAATGCTTGAAGCAACAGGAAGACTTCAGAAATGTAGATTATATGAAATGAGTAACAATAAAGCGTTCAGGGCAACTGTATCTTATTTAATAGTTAGAGATTTAGTCCACGAGAAGGTATTTGCAAAGGCATTAGAGACGTTAGGGGTAAATTGGGGTAAATCTCTACCGGTTCCTAAAATAAACACTTCTGGAATGAAAGAAGTTAAGGAACTAGAGAGAAAGAACTTACATAATCAAATGTGGACATTTACTAGTAGCGATGAAAGCTCTGGACTAACAGATATCTTTAAAGGATTGTCGCCTTTTGATGATGGAGGAGAATTGGAAGTAATAGAAGGCCATCCTGAAGGTTCAAATATACCATTCTTTCCAGATGCTCCTCAGGAATTTGCTTCGGGATTAGATACAGACCTTAAGAAATTGACCCAACAGTTGCAACAACAAGGACAGGATCACCTTCAGGGAAAGAGACAGACTACAAATAAAGAGAGGAGAACATAGACTCCATACAAAATGAAGCTTTAAAGTACATGATTATATTTTGAAGCCAAGTCTTAGGTCACATCACTAGATATACGATCTAGATACGATATGCATACTTAAGACTTAAGACCACAGTGAACTGAACTCTGAATTGCTAAATAGTATTTTTCCCTAAGATGATGCATAGGAGTATAGAAAGTCTAGGAAGTATGCTTTCACAGCGAAGCGGGGTTCAACAGTCCGTGGGCAATTCTGTAATGAACGTAATAGTCGGCTTTCTAGCTCAGAAAATGATAGGCAAAGGATTAGGTAGTATATTATCGGGCGGAGGAGGAAGTGGAGGTGGTTCAAGTGGCATAAATTCAGTGTTGTCGGGTCTAGGAGGGTTGAACAATGATCACGAATTAGTAAGGCATGTGCAACAAAATGCAGGCATACAAGATCCAGAACAAGCTAGAAAGTATACACAACATGGAGTTGACATTCTCAATGAACAGTCTAACAACAATCCACAGGGAGTACAATCGATATTTGCTAGTTTTCTAGACAGAGGAGCAGGACAACAAGAACAAAAGAGCGGTAGCAGTGGTGCTGGTGGGTTATTAGGTGACGTTCTGGACTCCTAACCAATTCTTATGTTCTACGAGTATGCCGCACAATGTTCTGCATGATAGACACTGATTGAAGTCAATCGATAATTGTTCTATGTTTTCTATGTCCATTGGTTTTTATGAATGACGTTTATGCATATTGAGCAGCTAATAATATCATAACATTGTCCTACTTCAACAACGTAAACTCAGTTGGGGCTAACGGTTCTAATATGAAAGGGTTATAACATATTATGAGCACTAAAGCTCAATGAACAGATCTATATTGAAATCGACTATGGTTATATTAACAACTGTCGGTGTACTTTTCTCATATGTAGGCTTCGCAAGCGTCTTTCACAACGATCATGGAATAGCTTATGCTCAAAAAAATCAGACATCATCATCAAATCAAACCACTGCAAAAGTTACTGGCACACCACAATCTACAATATTAAACAAGACAACAATACCTGCTCAACAAACAACAGTAAAAGTCAATCAAACAACAAAGCCAGTTGGACAACAGTCACTTAAACCACTACAGAATCTTACTCAACAGCAGCAGCAACAACAGCCTGGCAATTTATCAGATATTCAAAATAAAACAATGGTAGTACCTACAGGAAAAGCAACAACAACATTAGTAAATAAGACAACTGTGCCATTTAATCAAACAATCGTAAAAAGTGGCAGTGCCAATCAAACACAACAACAACAGCCTGGCAACGTAACTTCAGCCGCTGGTGGTAGTAGTAATAGCAGTTCTGGAAATCAAACACAACAACAGAAGCAGAATCAGACCAATCCGTTGAGCAAGGTACCTGTAATAGGCAAGCTGTTTGGTGGTAAGTAAATAAAAAAGAATTTTTATTTTTTTTGGCTCTGTAATTCTTTAAGATATATTGTAACAGCCGCGGGCATATACATAAGGCTTGTATCTATTTCTTAACTGATATTAGAATCAGATATTATTATATGACTTTAGTACATTGATAAGCATTCTCGATGTCAGAGAGAGATGTTGTGTTATTACTAAACTACATACACAAGAAACTGTGTACTATTCACTAATCATAATATAATTATAGTATATCAACACCTAACCATTCTCTTATTCTAGTCCTTTCAAAGTCAAGCTTCTTTTGATAGAACTCATTTGACGGTGGATCAAGCCTAGTAGTAGGACCTACTTCATTATAGAAATCAACATCGATATATCCCTTTTTTATCTCCTACTTCCATAAAACAAAATCCTCTTCCATCGAACTTAAGTGATTTATTGCTGTTGTTAATTTTAACTTCATTGATAATTTGCTGGCTAACTGCCTTTGCTTCACCCTCGGCAAATATCCCGGCTTTGGGGATGGTTATGGCGTTGTCAAGTCTAATCCCAGTTACATCGCCTATTGCAAAGACATTCTTGTATTTTGTTCTAAGGGTAAATCTATCAACGTCGATCCAATGTTGACCTTCATTTCCTAATAAATCAGAATTTTTAATGACTTGAGGAATCTGATGAGGTGGAATTAATACTAATACATCACAGCTTGTCTTACTGCCATTTTCAAATTCTATTGTTTTTTTATCTAATACTTTTTTAATTTTATGTGAAGGATGAAACTTGATATGGTTGTCATTAAGCAAGTTGACAACATCTTGACTCACTTTTACTCCAGCTACAGGTAATGAAATCGGTGTTGGTACATACATGTTCAAATCAATAGAATCTCTTGTTCCGTTCTTAACCAAGAGATCATTGATTAATAATGACACTTCATAAGGCGCCGGCGGGCATTTGTATGGGATATCCGCTATACAGACTACTACACGGCCACTTTTTATAGAAAGTAATTTTTCCCGTAGACGTGGAACTTGTTTGGCATCATATACATTAAAACAACTTTCATCATTATACTCAAAGCCACTGATTCGTTCTGGCGCAAGCTCGGCGCCCAAGGCTACTATTAAGTAATCGTATTTCAGTTTATCATGGTTGGTCTTAGTAGTAACGCTATTTTTAGAAGGATCTATACTTGTTATTTCATCATTCAAAAATTTAATTCCTTTGTCTTCTAGCTTATTCAAAGCAACTTGAGAATGCTCCAGGCTTCTGCTTCCACTCAGTATCCATAAATTTACAAGCCCCATCATAAAATACTGATTTTTGTCAACGACAGTAATTTCACATTCTTCCTCCGGAAGGCCCTTTCGTATTAAGTTGCCTGAGGCCAATCCTCCGAAGCCTCCTCCTAAGATTAAGACTTGTCTTGCTGTTGCCATATAATATAGAAAGATTATTTGTTTTTAAACACTGTCTAACATGAGAAATAATTAATTACGCCATTTTGGGGGGCGTTAGCAGCAGTTATAACCCTCCAAAAACCAGCTCTTAAAATTAAAATATGTTGTTTCAATAAGAATAAACTTATCGTATACCTTTTCTAAATAAACCTTCTCTTACTACAGACTGAATCAAGTTAATGAGGAGGCTCAGTATAACTCATTTTTCTCTATTGCCTGTATATAAAATCTTATATAGAAGATTTTGATTCTAATCTTTTTAAAATGAAACAGTCTGTATACCGAGCTAGAATTTTATGTTTATTATTTGTAACCATGATGGTTACTGTAAGTCTTACAGTAACTACGACACATTTGGGGTTAGCTAACGCTCAGCAGAAGAACAATGGGACAGTACGACAAAGTATGACCACAAATACCACAAATACCACAAATACGAACATAGTTTTGGTTCATGGGACTGCGGTTGACGGATCTTTCTGGAGCAAGGTAATTCCGATTTTACAGAACGCAGGACACAAAGTCATCGCAGTGCAATTGCCTCTTCATTCTCTAGCAGATGACATAGCTACTACAAAGCGTGCAATTAGCCTAGTTGGAGGACCAGTAATACTTGTAGGTCATTCCTATGGTGGGTTTGTGATAAGTAATGCTGCTTATAATAATCCCAACGTCACGGGACTTGTTTACCTTAGCGCTTTTGCTCCTAATGAGGGCCAATCACTATCTAATTTCGTAGATCCCGCAAAACTTCCGAAGGGATTTTCGATTTTAGATAGCGGAGGATTTATCTATGTCAATCCTGAGCTGTTCGGCCAGGTACTTGCTCAAGACATTGATCCGGCTGAAGTCAAAGTTATTGCTGCCGCACAAAAGCCATATAATCAGTCTATAGCTACTGAGAAATCTGGCCCACCAGCTTGGAAGCAACTTCCCACATGGTACGGAGTGACTGAGAACGACCGCATTGTTCCACCTGCTGCTCAACATATGTTCGCAAAACAGATCAATGCCACTACGATCTCACTCCCATCCAGCCATGCATCACCGTTGTCACATCCAAACGAGGTTGCGCAGCTGATCCTGAATGCAGCAAAAGGCGCTAAATAAATGACTGTTAAAAAGGTCCTATATCTTACAAGTATGATTGAAGAGCTCCTAGGAGTTGAACCTTTATGACCGAAGTCGGGACTAGAGACATCTCGCAGCTGAACTGGGATGTTCTCATAACTCCCGGTATACCTATTGCCACGACCGACCTTCCTCCAGGGATGAAGCAGGTGATGTTTCAGGCGATAGCGTCTACCCTCATTTATGGCAAGCGAGATGCAGTTCTAGTCGACGCGTATATGACCGTCAAGCAGACTGATGCGTTAGTCAATTGGGTTGCGGCAAGTGGCAAGAATCTGACAACAATCTATATTACGCATGGTCATGGAGACCATTGGTTTGGAATCGGAGCCCTTCTTGACCGCTTCCCAAATGCTAGAGCAGTAGCGACACCTGATGTTGTGGGAGTCATGCGCCAACATGCTTCCCCAGAGATCCTCGAGAAGGTTTGGAAGGCAAGCTTT
>DASQQB010000125.1:0-2324 GCA_035643635.1 Nitrososphaeraceae archaeon
AAGTCCTATGCCAAATTCTTCAGAAGGCTGTTCACAAGGATAACCATGAGCTGAAGAAATGGCTTTGTGCGCCTCATATCCAATCTTGCCGCAGATCTCTGCATCATTGTGCTCTATGGGTCTGACAATTAAACTCATTTATGATGAATTGCTAAGAGAAATCAATTTCTATAAAACTATTCCTATGCTCATATTCTATATACATAATGACGCCTTGCAAAGCAAGAACCATCATCATCATACAGGTAGCAAGGATACTTTCCAATTGTAACACATCTGGCGGTGGTTGTAGTTGATTTTACTTCTGTGATCCATTCACACTTAAATCCATATTCGTCGTAAGGTTTTCTATAGTAGCTTCCTCATTTGAGCATCTATAATTCTGGATGATCTTTCGAATTTGTGTTTACGAACCATGTAAAGAAATGTTAGAATAGCATAGTCGTTGTCTACTTTATATCTTGATCGAAATCTAATTTCTCGTCGATCTTCCTCTGTAGTTCCCTGTATAGTTTATACTTCTTAGTCCACTTTGATAGTACAAACCACTGTCTTATCCCTATCCCTAACCAGATTAAAGAGATTATAAACGGTACTGCACGTGCTGCAGCAAATCCTAGGCCAAAGCCGTGAGCACCAAACCTCTCATGTGGTATCATACTACGATCAACTGGAAATGGAGGTCCAAATATTGCAAAGGTGACAACAAAAGATATTGGCGGAATGATCATGATAGACAGGATCATTATAATAAACATCTTCTTAGTCCTGTTTAGATGGTATATTATACCATCCATTATCTGAAAGAGATTTTCTTTTGGTTGAGTATTATTATCATTTGATGATGATGATGATCGATCCGTCACAATTTTCTCTATTAGCTTTATTTTAAAAACAGTGTAGTAACTTTGTTACGTATCTCGCTCTAACATGATAGTCATTTTTAAATAACATCGTAATGATTAGACATCTCTCTTTTGTTTTCTTGGAAATAGTGCTTCATAAGGTTCTAGTATTTGTCTTAGAATCTCTCTTCCTTTCTCAGAAAGCTTGTATTTTATAATGATTTTATTTCCCCATGGCTCAGCCGTTCTTGCTATGAGTTCTTTTGCTACCAAGTCATCAATTATTTCTTTATGTTTCACATTATTCAGTCCACAATAGCTTAGAAGTTTGCTTTGGTTAAGCTCTCCATATTCATAAAGTTTCAACATAATGTCCTTCCTTATGTAAATCCTGTCTCGATACTCATGGACCAATTTTAGCTCAATTGCAGTATAGATAGTTGGAGACTATTCATTTAAGAAGATTGTTTCCTGTTTTTTGTACTTATAATTACTCGGCATTTGAAGAACGATATAAGACTTGACGTAACTAAGTTACGTGTCATAGGTAAACAATGGTTATAATAAAATTCGGTCAATCTTTCGTACAATGACAACGATACACTCAAAGGTTGTGAGCAAAAAAATGCTAGTATATACAAGTATAGCAGTTGCTGTTATTATGACAGGAATGTTGGTGGTATATCCAGCGATATACTCTGTTTCTGCAGTACAGTCATCAACAAATACAACTGCTTCAGTTTCAGGATATGGACAATTTCCCAAGATCACTGGTTCGATAAACGTTGTACAGACTACAAAAAACATTATCAGAGATAATCTTAAACTATCTTTTTCGCAAGCTGCCGATATCGCAGGAAAACAGATCTCGAATAGTACTACAATAGGAGGCCATTTAGGAATAGTGCAGGGGTATCTAGTATACACATTCTTTGCAGTGAATCCTGCAAATCATACGGGATACGTGACAATAGTTGATGCTGGAAATGGTAAAGTATTATACACTTCTCAAGCTCAACAAACAGCAGCTTCCTTTGGTACACAAGGACGAATGTTTGGACATGAAGGAATGCACGGATTTGGAGAAGGATTTAGGCATGGACCATACGGACATCCTAAAGCAGAAGGATTTCATGGATGGGGCGGGGCAATCTGGCATTAGGACATACACCATGATGTCATAGTCCAAATTAATATATTGAAAGTGAGTGGGACTAGAGTGGACTTGAACGTAGGATAATTGCCTTCATTTTTTTATCTATTGTATCAAAAACAGTTCTTTAAACTGGCTATTGTATCCCTTGTGATAAAGAGAGGTTCCTATCACTTCGCTCTTAACATCTTCTCACATCCCCTAGTGTCTTGAACTCAATTTATCTATCTATAGAAAAATCACTAAATTGCTCTTTCTCTTTAGCATCTATATCAAATAATTTTATGGATGATAGAGTTATTGTTGATACGGGGCATGGTTATGGT
>DASQQB010000126.1:0-30869 GCA_035643635.1 Nitrososphaeraceae archaeon
GATCCTGCTGATTGTTTGTTGTTGTTGTTGTTTTCTTTACTTTGTGCAGACACTGGGGGAAGATTTGTTCTAGTTACAGAGTCTATAGTTCCGGGAGTTGGAAGAACCTGAGTAAACGAATAATATGTTACTATACCAGTAAAAGCACCTAGTACGAGAATTACAATAAAAGCAACTTTTCCAACAGATCCCATATAGCTATACCCATTTGTTTGTTCAAGTACCCATATTAATTTTTTCTAATTGTAGTTGATTGCTAAGCATCCTAGGAAAAAAATGTAGTAACGTTTGTTATGGCAGTGACACGGTACAATACGGTAACTTGTCCTTATCAGATGTCTTTTTGTCATCTTGAGCGTGAAAATTTCCATCGTCGTCATTCAGCGATTATTATTTCTTTTAGGAGCGGTATTACAAACACATGAGGAAATAACAATATTATAATAATCTAGAATAAAATGGTTAAATCAAGAATTAGCTCACCTATCTGGAAACAAATATACTGTTTCAGGTTATAAAGTTCAGTATACCATATATGCACTATAGGAACAATGAACTGACTTTATGCTTTGGAATGATAATATTTTCCATGTCTTTGATTACTACTGATTCAGTAACGGCGGAAATAACAAATAATGTAAGCAACTACAACAATGCATATAATATTAGCAACATAAACTCTGTAACACGCGGGGACAACCTGGTTCCCTTTTCTACTTTGAGTAATTTATCTTCAACGAGCCCAAATCCGATAAGAGCTAATTGTTTTGTGTATGGGTACGTTTCGGATGATAGACCGTTGGGAAATCTACTTATTATTAAATTTAGAAGAGATGGATCTTGTAACCCTACTATAGAGTTATTTACAAATCTAGGAACAGTTATAGGCATTGTCCCGGGAGGCAACAATTCAGAAGGATTGCTAGGATATGATGCACTAGTTTTCATTAAATATATAGAAAAACCATCTCAAAAAAAGAATGCGTTTGTTTCTTAATAGTCAATATAGATTATTCTTATTTAGACTATGTTGAATTAACCTTGTATGCCATTCTTCAACCTTCAATATTGCACTTCACATCACAATGCGTATGTTTATAGACATTAATACAGATCCTGTTAACTGTTACTGTAAAGCTACCTCATATGTGAAATCCGTAGAATATGACCCTTTATTTTGTAGGATAAAACTAATGAGATTCTCATCCGTTATCGCTCGTAACTAATTCCAGTAAATGTCTATAATCATACTTCTACAAATTCATTCCCGAAGCTATTTTCATTACCAGAAGATTTTGCTACCATGATATTTCTTATATGTCATATAACACAGACCCGATATTAAAGGCGCTCTAGTAAGAATCTGATATAACAGATTCTAGAATCAACATATCTTTGTATGTCAAGTTCCGTTAACCTCGTTAGCCTCAGTCTATACACATGTCTTGGAGAGTCCTAGATTTCGTATTATGTACTTTGAGACACCGACTAATGAATCCAGATTCAACAGATCGGTGTTAAGCGAAAAATCAAAAACATCAAGATCGATGCCAAAGTCAAAACCGTATAAATTGCTGTAGATCTCCTTGTTCTCTTCATCACGCATTTTTATGATCTCTTTTGCTTCAAAGAAGCTTATGTTATCTCGATTTGCCATTCTTTTTGCTCTGTTATCTTGAGAACCTTTCAGCCAAAACTTAATGGGTCCCTCGGTTAGCCATGGAAGAGTATAGCTGGTTATAATGACATCGCCCTCATTAACTATTTGAAGTAATTTTTCGTCTACCTCCTTGTCGAAAGAAGGATTTGATTTTCGCTCATTCATAAATTTTTTGGCCTCTTTTGTATCCCACCAATCATCTCCTGAAATCACATATCCTTTGTCACCAGCAAGAATTTTCAAGATGTCGCCGCCATTACATATTTTGAGATTAAATTCTTTAGCAAGTTCCAAAGCGATAGTGGTCTTTCCTACAGCAGGCCAGCCTGAAATAATTATTCCGACTTTTTTCTTATTATACGTCAAGTCCCTGTCATACTCGGCATAGCAGTTTTGGTGACCTTTGATATAATTCCACTAAATGCGAACGATGTGATAAGGAACCAACCCCACAAATACACTTCTCCGTTAATATTGCATGAACTCCTAGAATCACCCTTATGCACATTTGCATCGCTACATATTATCCAAGGAATATGAATAGGTGAAAGCGCTGTTGTTGCCCCAAATATCGCAGGAAATACAAATATCCAGAGCATAAATGACGGCATCATATAAATAAGCATAGGACGCATCTGCTGTTGTTGCATTTCCATTGTCATTTTATTTACATAAGACTGCTTCTTCTTTAATTCCTCAATGCGGACCTTATCTTGCTTTTTTATTGCGGAAGTATATTGTTTTCTCCATTCATTAGTTTCTTTCATTATCCTATTCATCTTTTCAATATCGGTTGTTTTTTTGCGTAGCATTGCCATAGCAAAATTCATTCCAATTGAAATTAATGAAGCTACAATCATAGCTGTGAACATATCTGGAAAAAGCGGATGTTTAGTATAATGTGGAGATAAGCCTGGAATTTGCATTATTAGGGAGTCAATTAGATCAATCAACTAATTTTTCCTGCCTTTATCTGATAACATATTAGCTATTGTTGATGCTGCATCTTCCATTTTGTTATGGTTATTCATTATTATCATAAATGGTGATCCAGTTAAAACAGAGCAAGTAACGATCATGGCTTTTGAAATCTCAAGTTCATATTGAACATCCTCTATAGAAGCAATATCTCTGTTACGTGTTCCGTCCAATTGTCTTCTATTCACTACTTCGGCCGGATCGGCGGCAATCAATACCATATGTGTAGGTTTTATGATATTAAGCAGACGCTCCGGAATACCAGGATAATATCCTTCATTGGTGTTTATAAAAAGATGAGTATCAATAATCATGATGCTATTGACACTTTTCATTTCTGCTATCCTTTTTGCAGCCATCTCTTGTAAACGCCGCTGGTTTAAGATGGATAACTTTCGCATTTCATCTCTATTTTTCACTCCTATTTTCTTGGCCTCTTCAAACATTAAAGTTCCGAATACAAGAACAGATGGGTTATATCCATTGTGCTTTAATAACTCTGCTGCTCGAGATATTACAGTAGTTTTTCCTACACCAGATATTCCTACTATAATTAGATGCCTATTACTACTTTCTGCCAAGAAGAGCCGCCAATTTAGGCATATGAACGTCTACTTGTTCCCTGATGAGTAAATTGTAATAGTTCACCAAAATATCTACCATTAGAAGAATACCAATTCCGGATCCAAAAACATTTAGTACATCAGATGCTGATGCAAGCAGACCTATTATAATAGCTCCAAGAATTGTTACTGATGGAATATACTTATTAAGTAGTACTTCGACCGAACCTTCGGATCTTCTGAATCCGGGTACCTGTACATCGGCATCTAGTAAGTTCTTTGCAGCAGATTTTGGAGATAGCCCACCTAATTCAACCCACAATCTTCCAAAAATAGTTACAATGGTAGTAAGGAACAGCACATAAACCACAGCTCTGACAGGATCTTGTGCTGCTGTATCGAGGCTTCTTGGTGAAGTAATGTAGTAGAGTACACCACCAGTAGGAGTTTGTGGCCTACTCGGATCAAATTGTGCCAAATAATTGAATGCTGGATTATCGTTCTGTGGATTATAATTTGCCCATAACATCTGTCCCATAAATACAGCGTTGGCAAGCAATGCAGACGATAAAATTACAGGAATATTAGAGGTATATAATAGCTTAATAGGATAGACGGCGGTAAACCCTCTATATTTCGTTGATACAATAGGTATATCTATATGTATACCTTGAACATACACTAGCACTAACAATACAATTGATGTAACTATTAATCCAAATATGCTTGGGAGCTGACCGGATCTAAAGAGAGCATCTTCTAAATGGCCGTTGATAGCAGAATCTATAATGAAAGGAATAATGCCAACTGGACCGTCTTGAGCAGGCACTGGACTAAAGATGCTCCACAAGATCCCTTGGGCTACTCCAGCCATTATAAAAATGCTTATACCAGAACCAAGTCCCCATCCTTTTTGAACCATCTCGTCTAACAGCATAACTATGACGCTGGCCCCTACTAATTGAGCAATAAGAATTATTACAAATTCTGGTCTCGCTACTAAATGGCCATACACACTTGACCCATAGAGCGTTCCTTCTGCTAAAATTACAATAATCGTTACTATTTTTGTAGCTGAGGTAAATAATGACCTATCATCCGGATTCTTAAAATTAAGCTTAATTAGTTCCGAACCTTTCAATAATTGCATAAGTAAGCCAGCGGTAACTATAGGACCGATTCCTAGCTCAAGCAAAGTACCCTGTTGTGCTGCAAATATAACTCGGGCAAAGGCAAGAAAATCAAATTTTGGGTCACTAGTAACACCGTAAAGTGGTACTTGACCCATAATCAAATAAGCAAAAAGGGCTATGCCACTCCAAATGAGCTTCTCTGTGAGCGTAATTTTCTTCTTAGGTTTTTCTACCTGAGGAATGTATCCAGATACTTTTTTTATTGTCTGCCTTAGGATACTATCAGTCTTTGTTGTGTTCATTAACTAAAACTACCTCTCCACCTACGGATTCAATTTTTTCTTTGGCTTTATTTGAAATCTTGGCTACTCTAACTGCGAAGGCTCCTGTAATCTTGCCTCCACCAAGCAACTTATTATAACCCAGAGATAAGAGATCCAAATTAACTCTACCATCTTTTTCAACTTTTCCGTGTTTGGCGAATACAGAATCCAAGTCTCTAATATTGATCCACCTTTTTACAGTATTACGATTGAATGAATTGAATGAATCATGTCCGAAATGTTTGGGTTCTTCAATTACTGTCCTAATCCAAAAGTGTTTATGTTTTCCAGCACCGCCTACTCCTCCTCGACTACCAGATTGCCTATGCTGACCGATCTGGCCCCAGCCGCAATATCTGGTACCCCTTTGTCTTCTACTTTTTCTCAATCTAGTAGCCATTATTATTAATAGATCCTCCTTTTACAGTTATATTCGGAATATGTGTTAAATTCATGATACCACCTTAATTAAGTCTTTTGCTGCGTGTATTTATAACATTCTCTTAACAATCTCTATTAACTCTTTGTTCTCTCCGAGCACACCTTTCTGTGAGTACTGGGTCTTTGTTTTCCTTTTGAACCCACCTTTGGGTGGACTTAATGCAAACCAAGGCTTTATTCTTTCTAGCTTAGATAATGTAACTCTATTATCCGCAATAGCTGACGCAAGAGCATCTATACTTTCGTATTCTTTAGGTATATCCGATTGCTTTAGCGGTTTGAATCCAGCCTTTCTTCCCTTCTTTTCTAATATTTCCCTAACAATATGTGCATCTATAGAGACCCAAGCTACTACATCTTTTATCTTTCTTAACATACCTAGAGTCTCAGGATTTTCTGGTATTATCGTAGCCCGGAATTTTTTATCGAGGTTTAAACTATCCAATGTAGTGTTTGCCCAATAAGGAATATTTACCGTTCCTTTAATTCGAACTACAAGATATGCCATAATAATTTATCCAGTCATGTAACTGCTTCTTAAAGCATTAAAAATTGCCTTTGTTGTCGATGACATTGTACTAGTCGAACCAAATGATTTTGTCCATGCATCTTTTAATCCTGCCAGTTTAAGAAGACTTTTAATGTTCTCTCCAGCAACGAGACCCAAACCTCTAGGTCCCGGAATGATCTCAACAGCAACACTTCCACCTTTTCCTCGAACTTTGAAAGGTACAGAATGAAGTTGATTACACCTACATTCCCAACTTCCACAGCCTAATTTTACTGGAATGACATTAAGATATGCTGCAGTAGTAGATTTATCAATTGCAATTCGCATTTGCGATGCCTTGCCTTTACCGATTCCAAACCAACCTGCTTCGTTGCCTACTGCAACAAGAGCATTAAAACGAGTCATTTCGCCAGCGTCAGTTTGCTTTTGAACGATACCGACATGTACAACTTGGCTTTTGATATCAGGAAGCAAATGTCTTACAATTTCAGCTTCTTGTATTCTGAGACCATTTTCATAAACTTGATCCATCGAATTGATTTTGCCGTCATTCACTAGCATACCAAGACTTGTACGCGGACTCCACTCTGTATGTTGCTCCTGTCTACTATAATAGCTCATGTTGGTCCCCCCTCCAATTGTAAGTGGTTGGTTCCCTGCTTTTAGTCGTATTTGTTGCCATATCCTCTACTACCTTTTTTCAGAAGGTTGCTCTTCTATCTTTTTTGTAGTGATACTTTCATCATATCCTAACTCGTTCATCTTGATTACATCTTTCCCAGAGAGCTTCATTTTAATTTTCTCAAAGTGTGATGGATACTCTTCTGGTATTAATCCGTTTTTTAATAGTAAGGAGAATCGTTTGTTATATATTTCTTCATTTCTTTTTAAGATTTTTGCATATTCTGCAATATGTTCGCCATTTATTCTATTATCACTTGGCAAGGCATCTTCGGAGGATGGAACAACAACCCCAGCAGCAATTATTCCCTTTAAACATGCAGCTACGCGAGATGTAAACGGCCCCTTCCCTGTATACAGAATTGCATTTTCAGAGCCTTTTTCCAAAGACTTTTTACCTAGCAGCATACCTGTCAAATAACATGCAGGCATACTATTCATGGAACCTTTCCATCCATGCTTTAAGAGCTCCCTGCTATGTACTGAAGCAATAACAATATCTCCTGACAGAGCAGGCTTCAATATTTGAGCAACAATATTTTGGTTGGTAATTTTGATTGTTATAAATGTGCGTCTACCTATGAGCAGAGACGCTCTTTTGCGATAATTTGTCTTATCTTGTCTTATTCTTTTAATAGTGCGAGCATAAGTCATAATTAACCATTCACCTTTCTATTTTTCAATAGTTAAAAGGCAAAACAATTCAAAGCACTTATAAACGTTTTAGCATAGTATTATACCATTTACGTAACAAATCATTTTCTTTGCTGTTTTAATGTTGCCCGATTTGCAATAAGCGCCGCGAGAGCACCTGCACCAACACCATTATCTATATTTACTACAGCAAGACCGAATGTACAACTCTGTAGCATAGAAGCAAGAGCAGCCATACCATTTGAACCAAATCCATAACCTACAGATGTTGGAACACCAATTACTGGAACATCAACTATCGAAGATATGACTGAGGCCAATGCACCCTCCATTCCTGCAACAACTATTATAGCGTCGATCTTCATTGCAATCATTTCCTGTAAAGCTGGAAATATCCGATTCATTCCTGCTATTCCAACGTCATAGCTAATTATTGCCCCACATCCCATTGCCTTTGCAATTAATCTTGCCTCTTCCGCTATACCTATATCAGATGTGCCGGCAGCAAGTATGCCTATTTTTTTATCAATTTTTTTATGTGCTGTATAAGAATTTTTTGAAATCAAAATAGTTGTGCTGTTCTTTCCAACTTCAAGATAGAAATTTCTTTTTTTCAAAGACTTCCGAAATCTCGATATATCTTTCCTTTTTATTTTGCTAATAACGACCTGTTCTTTCTTCTCTATTGAGGAAAGTACAATTCGAACAATGTCTTGATATTCCTTTCCCTGCGCAAAAATAACCTCTGGAACTCCTTTTCTTAGATCCCTTCCGATATCCAGCTGTGCTAGATTATTTCCAACGTGTTCTATTGAATTGATTGTGATATATCTTTGTACTTCGTCCATACTTAGATGACCTTTCCTGAACTTCTCTAAGATTTTCTTTAAATTCAATTTATTCTAAAATAAAATAATAAAAAAGCGTTACAAAGGCAGTACCTTTATCGCTTCCTTGACACTCTTTATCCCCGCGTCGAAAACCTCTCGCTCGAAGCTTTCCAGTTTAACTTCAATTATTTTTTCAACACCATTTTTACCTACAAGAGCAGGTACACCTATACAAACATCTTCTGCACCATACTCTCCTTCTAATAAAGTTGATACTGGGATAACAGATTTCTTATCCTTGATTACTGCTTCAATCATCGTGGCAACAGCGTTACCTGGGGCAAATATAGTGGCTCCTTTTAGCTTTATAACTTCAGCAGCGATTTTCTTTGTATTCTCAAATATTTCATGTGTTTTTTCTCTTGAAATAAATTCAATGAGAGGTATGCCGCCGATAGAGCTGAACCTAGTTAGAGGCAACATATTCTCTCCATGTTCACCGATAACCATTGCCTGAACCGAGGAACTTGATACCTGTAAAGCATCATGTATAAAGCTTTTAAAACGTGATAGATCTAGCATTCCACCCATTCCAATAACTTTACTCTTGTTCATTTTGGTCGTTTTCAAAGCAAGATAAGTCATCGGATCAAGCGGATTGGTCACAACAATCAGTGTAGTATCTTCTTTAATGTACTTGTTAATTTTAATTAGAATTTCCTTTACTATACCAGCATTTGTATGCAATAGATCCATTCTAGTCATGCCTGGTTTCCTTCCTACTCCGGCTACAAGTACCACAAACTCTGAGCCCGACATATCCTCGTAGTTGTTGGATCCTAATACAACACGGTCTATTCCTCTTTCTGATAATTGATGCTTAATATCCATGGCCTCGCCTTGAGGGAGTCCTTGAATAATGTCCAAAAGTAACAGATTATCCAAATCTCGTATACCACAATTTATAGCGATAGATGCCCCAACTTTACCTGATCCTATAATAGTAATAGTCATTATTTTTGACACAAGATCGGGTTACTTAAATCTTCAAAAAAGTATTCAAATAAATCCAATCATGCTAAAGATGATTGACTAATTAAGATGATAAAGATTAATGGTAATGCAGTTACTAGGTAATAATATATTAACAGGAGCACCACAATTAACGAATTGACACAAATTGCGATAATCGATTCTCAGGTTTCCGGAATATCTGGCGATATGTTACTGTCGAGCTTGGTAGATGTAGGTGCAGATAAGAGAAAGATCATCAATGCTATATGGGATTGTCAAAATTTTCTTGACGGAACAAGACTATTAGAAGCTGATTTTCTCGGAGCCTTCTCTCATGGTTTTAGAACAACTATCTTTCGATTAAAGTATAAAGACAATACCTGTCAACGCAAAGGAATTGAAATGTACAGGTCCCTTGCTTCATGCTGTAATTCTTTAGATTTGGAACAACGTGCAAAGACATTTGCTCTGGAGTCTCTAAAGACACTTGTTATGGCTGAAGCAGTTATTCATGGTAAAGATTTTAGCAGTGTTCATTTACATGAATCATCTAGCATAGATACTTTTGCAGACCTTGTGGGATGTGCAACTGCTCTTCAAGACCTTAAACTTTTTCAGTCTAAAATATTGTCTACTAAAATAGCTATCGGCGGAGGAGTGGTAAAGTTTTCTCATGGAACTATATCTAATCCGACTAATGCTATATTAGAGATATTTAAGAATAAACGATTTTCGCTGATTGGTGGCCAAGTAGACCAAGAGATTACTACTCCAACAGGCGCTGCTATGCTAGTTAATTTGGCCTCTGAAAGTATAAACCTTTATCCTAGCTTCATTCCAGAAAAAATTGGCTATGGTTCTGGACATAAAAAATTTAAGGAAATACCTAACTTCTTGAAAATAGTTATAGGTAAATCTAGTTTTCTTAGCGAGGTAAGTACAGATACAATTTATTTAATGGAGACCAATATTGATGATGTATCCGGTGAGTTAATAGGAAACTTGATAGATCAACTAACACAAGCCAAAGCGAGGGACGTAATAGCTATTCCAGGCATGTCTAAGAAAAGCAGACCAGCTTATGTCATTAGAGTTATATCCGATCAAACACACAAAGATAATATCTTAGAGATAATTTTTCGGGAGTCAGGGACTATGGGTGTAAGGATTCAGGAAGTGCAGAGAATTATTGCATCAAGAACAATTGTTATAGTTCCAGTCAAGTTAAATAACAATAATAACCATTTCAATATTCACGTAAAAATTGCAAAGGATTCTAATGGTAAAACCATTAGTATAAAGCCTGAATTTGACGATATCAAGAATATTGCATCTAAAGCTGGGATACCAGTTAAAAACGCAATGGAATTGGCAAATATACAAATTATGGAGAGAATAGGAAGCGGTTAGGAAGTGTCGAAGCGTAGTACCAACGAAAAATTTTCAAACATAGTATGCTGGTTTTTAAAAAATAGTGATACAGGAGTTATTGTAGCATTATCAGGTGGGGTAGACAGCTCCCTTGTTGCTTTAGCAGCCAAAAAAGCGTTTGGCAATAGCGCTTTAGCCATAACTGCAAATTACAAAACACTTTCTGATGAAGAGATATCTTCTGCTATAAAAGTGGCAAAGGAAATCAACATACAACATAAGGTAATTGAGTACAATGAATTAGAGAATCTACAATTCGTTACCAACGATAAATTGCGGTGCTACTATTGTAGAAAGCAGCTAACAAATTGTCTTTTACAGGAATCGAAAAAACTTGGAATAAACCTCATAGTCGATGGAACACATGTAGACGATCTTAGCGATACAAGACCAGGGATTAGAGCGCTTAGGGAAAATGGCATAAGAAGCCCTCTGCAAGAATTAGGATTACATAAAACTGAAATCCGATCTATAGCCCAGTTTTTTGGCATTTCAATATACAATAAGCCATCCAATTCATGCCTAGCCTCCAGAATTCCACAAGGAACAGAAATTACTTATGAAAAACTCAAGAGGGTTGAGATGTCAGAAATCGTTGTAAAAAAAATATTTAATGTAGACCAAGTTAGAGTAAGAGACCATGGAGATATTGCAAGGGTTGAAGTTGGAAGTAATGAATTAGATAAATTATTTGATATTCAAAAATTAGATTTACTTGATTCTGAATTAAAAGAACTTGGTTTTAGATTTGTATCAATTGATGCTAGGGGCTATCGTACAGGAAACCTAATTGTGATAAGATAGGGAATTATGAGTAAGAACATAAATCAATTCCATGATCCTATATGATATATCTAGATAACGCGGCCTCGACTCCAGTTTTAGAGGAAGTTTTTCAAGAAATGATACCATATCTTAAAGAGAGTTATGGGAATCCGTCATCACTACATAAATTTGGTAGGGATGCAATGTACGCAATACAGAAGGCCAGAAAGCAGGTTGCAGGAATGATTAACGCAAATCAAAGAGATGTAATATTTACTTCTGGCGGAACTGAGGCAAACAATCTAGCAATTAAAGGAGCGGCACTTCATATGAGAGAAATAAATCCAAGAAAAAAGCACATAGTCACAAGTAGTATAGAACATGAAGCAGTCTTGGAACCAATTAAAGATCTGGAGAGAAATGGGTTTGAGGTAACTTATCTTCCAGTCACGGCTGAAGGAAAAGTTGAACCTACAACTCTTGAAAACGCGATATCTGAACAAAAAACAGCGTTAGTATGCATAATGTTTGCAAACAACGAAGTAGGGTCTATTCAACCAATTATTGAGCTTGCAAAAATAACTCATAGCAGAGGTGGCAATGCAATTTTTCATACCGATGCTGTTCAGGCTGTTGGAAAAATTCCAATCGATGTTAGACAGATGAACATAGATCTGCTCTCTATATCATCCCACAAGATAAATGGGCCAAAAGGGGCGGGTGCTCTATTTATCAGTAACGGATTGAAAATAGATCCATTAATCCATGGAGGAGGGCAAGAATATATGTTAAGGTCCGGTACCGAAAATGTATATGGAATAATAGGATTTGGGAAAGCGTGTGAAATAGCCTCTCAGCGGTTGTCCTTCAACAGCGTCCATATGTTGCAATTAAGAAATTATCTTATTGATAAGATCATAAATGAGATACCAAATTGTCGTCTTAATGGTTCACTTGAAAATAGAATTCCTAATAATGCTCATTTCACCTTCTCTAAAGTCAATGGAGAGGACTTGATTATTAAGTTGGATGAATACGGCATTGCAGCCTCTACTGGTTCTGCTTGCTCCGTAAAGAAACGAAAATCGTCACACGTGTTGAAGGCGATGGGATTTACTTTCGAGGAGATTACTGGCTCGCTTCGTCTAAGTATTGGAGTACAGAATACTAAGAGGGAAATAGATCAAGCTGTTTCAACACTGTCAGAGATAGTGAAGCAGCTAAGGATAATCTCTCCATTCAAATCTTAATTTGATGATTGTTGACCGAAAGCATTATTATCGTCAACTTGGAATTTATGCATATGTCTGACACGTCAACTATATCTGTTCCGAGCCTTGGTGATTATGCACCAGATTTTGAACTACCATCTATAGACATGAAGATGCACCGGTTGACCGATTACAAAGGAAAGAAAGTAGTCCTTGCATTTTTCCCTGCTGCAGAGTCTCCTGTATGTACTGCCGAAATGTGTACATTAAGAGACTCGCTTGAGGAATTAACAAGCGATGGAACTCAAGTAATAGGTATCTCAGTAGATGGACCTTTTGCAAATAAAATATTTTCTGAAAATCGCCATCTGAACTTTCCTTTATTAAGTGATTACAAGAGAGAAACAATAACTAGATATGGAATAGTTATGAAGAACCTTGGCTCATTACGCGACTATAACGCGGCAAAACGCTCTATATTTATAATTGATAAAGAGCAAAAAATCCGGTACAAATGGATATCAGATAATCCTTTGATCGAACCTTTCTACAAAGAAATAAAGGATGTTCTAAAGAAAATATAATAGTATGGTTAACAGCCGTTAGGTTCGTTTGATAGTTTCAGGCATATGATTTTACAAATTCTACTGCCCTATGTCAGGCGGATTCCTTATTAGACGACTGTTATAGAAATAATAAACTGCCCTAGAATCTCACCCCACTATTGCTACAACTTCATTTCTTCCTACGGTAGCACCTTGAGTTACTTTTATTTCTTTTATGTGACCATCCCTATGGGATTTTATAGCAACTTGCATTTTCATGGATTCTAATATGATAACTGAATCACCTTTCTTGACTGGATCACCTTTCTTTGTTAATATATTGACTACTCTTCCAGGAATCTGACTAGTCAGATTGTTTTCTGTTCCCCCTTCTTTAGACTGCATTCTTGAAAGCGATTTTTCAAGGACCTCAGTAAGCTTTGAATGTTTTCTAATTGTTATTGGCTGTCCATCGATTACGAGTTGTATTTCTGCAGTTCCAGACTTGATTATCTTCGCATAATGGAAAGAATGATCTAAGATAAATTCAAATTCATATGTGCTTACCTTCAATAATTTCAACACATGCTCATGGCCATTAATTTTTATTATAACAGACCCATCGCTTAGAGTTTGTATAACTTCTCCGTTGACAGCTCCTGTTAGATCTTCTATTTTAAACTCCATCAATTTTCACTATTTGGTCTTCCAATTTTTTGACTTTGATAGCGTGCCCTCTCTGATAGTAGTATTGTTACCCTTCTTGACCAATTCTGATTGTAAGAGAACTGCTGCAATGGCAGCATATGTTTTCGTCTTTGATTGCTCTTTCATGTTCTTATTCATTTTATCAAGTATCCCAAATCTTTCAAGGTAGTCTGTTGAGATATCCCCCTTGATGAAATTTTGATCGTCCATTATCGTTTTATATAGTGGAATCGTTGTGTTAATACCTTCTATGATAAATTCATCGAGTGCATTCCTCGTTCTTTTTCGGGCTTCTTCAAAATCACCACCCCAGGCAATCAGTTTTGCTACTAATGAGTCATAATATCCAGATACTGTACATCCTGGATACAGATATGTATCAACTCTAATTCCTGGGCCGTACGGTATAGTACAATTTGGAACCGGTCCGACTGAAGGAGTAAAGTCGTAGAATGGATCTTCAGCATTAATCCTACATTCGATAGCACATCCATGCATTTTAAGATCCTCTTGCTTGAATGTTATTTCTTCACCCCGAGCTATTGCTATTTGCAATTTGACAAGATCAAATCCTGTTACAAGCTCTGTAACAGGATGCTCTACCTGAAGCCTAGAATTTATTTCGATAAAGTAAAAGTTGCCATCTTCAGCACGCAAGAATTCTGCCGTTCCTGCGTTGAGATAGTCTACAGCTATCGCTGCCTTTACAGCCATATCACCTACTCGAGCCCTAGTTTGTTGATTTACCACTGGAGACGGCGACATCTCTATAAGCTTTTGATGCCGTCTTTGTATAGAGCATTCGCGTTCAAATAAATGCCTGGTATTTCCATGGGAATCCCTAATTAATTGAAATTCAATGTGTCTTATCCTCTCAAGATATTTTTCAACGTAAAGGGCTGCCTTTCCAAAGGCGGCTTTTGATTCTTCAGAGGCCATCTGGAATTCCTGTCTTAGTTGTTTCTCGTCAAGAGCAAGTCGAATGCCTCTACCGCCACCGCCAAATGCGGATTTTAATAGAACGGGGTATTTAATACTGTGAGCAATGTCTGCTGCTTTCTCTACATCATCTATAATTCCGTCGCTACCGGGAACAGAATCAACATTCGCTTTTCTCATCACTTCCTTACATTTCATTTTATCTCCAGTGACTTCCATGGCGCGGCTTTTTGGTCCTATGAATATGATATTGTTCTTTTCACAGATTTCAGCAAATTTCTCATTTTCTGACAAGAACCCATAACCTGGATGAATTGCATCTACTCCTATAGAAGTGGCTAAGTCAATAATTTTATTTATGTTAAGATAGCTTTCTGAGGCAGCAGCTGAACCAATATGATAACATTCGTCGGCTTTTTTAACATGTATTGATCTGGCATCCTCATCTGAATAAATAGCAATTGATTTAATTTCTAACTCCTTGCATGCTCGAATAACTCTTAGAGCAATTTCGCCTCTATTTGCAATCAAAATGCTCGAAATTTTTTTTGTCATCTTCGATACCAACTACAGATTTATATTTCCGTGTTTTTTATGCGGTCTAGATTCTTTTTTAGTAGATAATGCTTCCAGGGCACGAATTATCATAGGTCTAGTCTCCATAGGATCTATTACTACGTCAATAATACCCTTTTCTGCTGCTATATACGGGTTAGCAAATTTGTCACGAAATTCCTTTGCAAGCCTTTTTTTTGTCATCTTTGCGTCTACAGATTTCTTTAAATCCTTTCTATGAATAATAGTTATTGCCGCTTCTGGACCTAACACTGCGATCTCGGCTGTGGGCCATGCATAATTCACATCGGCTCTCAAATTCTTACTTCCCATCGCAATATATGCACCACCGTAGGCTTTACCGATAATGCACGTAATCTTTGGAACTGTGGCTTCACAATATGCAAATAATAACTTGCTTCCATGCCTAATTATACCATTATGCTCCTGATCGGCGCCCGGAAGATACCCGGGTGTGTCTACAATGGTGACTAATGCAATACTATATGCATCGCAGAATCTGATAAACCTCGCGGCCTTGTTCGATGAATCTATGTCAAGAGCTCCAGCCAAGTACATGGGCTGGTTAGCAATAATTCCTATGGACCTTCCTCCCATTCTTGCAAATCCAACTACCATATTCTCTGCAAAAAGTTCATGAACCTCAAAAAAATCTCCCTCATCCACAATAGACCTTATTATTTGCTTAATGTCATACTGTTCATATGGATTGTCTGGTAGAATATTAATGAGATTCGTATCAAGCCTATTTGGATCATCTCTTATTTCAGCTGTAGGAGCTTCTTCAGTATTGTTTTGAGGAATAAATGATAGGAGTTTCTTTATCTTATCCATACAATCATATTCATCTTTGGCTACAAAATGTGCTACCCCAGATTTGGTAGCATGGGTTTTTGCTCCACCTAGTTCTTCAAAGGATACTTCTTGGCTTAGGACTTCTTTCACAACTTCGGGTCCAGTAACAAACATCTGACCTACATTTTCTACCATTATAACGAAATCCGTCATTGCTGGAGAATATACCGCACCTCCAGCACAGGGACCTATGCTTGCAGTAATTTGTGGTATTAGTCCTGAAGCTATGGTATTCCTGTAGAAAATATCACCATATCCGTCAAGACTCATAACACCCTCCTGAATTCTTGCTCCGCCGGAGTCTAGAATACCAATAACTGGTACACCAGCCTTTATTGCATGATCCATTAACTTAACTACTTTTTTTCCTGCCATTTCGCCTAGAGACCCCCCCAAAATGGTAAAGTCATATGCATACACAAACACTTGCCGACCGTTGACCATACCAAAACCAATGATAACGCCGTCTCCATAGTATTTTTTGGCATTAAAATCCTCACTTCTATGGGTTACATACTTATCGATTTCAAGAAAAGTACCCTCGTCTAGAAGAAGATCTATTCTCTCTCTTGCGGTAAGCTTTCCTTTTGAGTGCTGAGCTTCAACCTTGTCTTGACCCCCGCCAGCTTCCGCTAATTTTTTTATATCGTATAACCGTTTAATTTTCTCTTCGTGCATGGCAGTGCATTTAATGCCAGTAGCTTCATATATAAATTCATACAATACTGAGCCACGTATATGGAAAAACAAGCACTATAAAACAGCGGGTAATTTACTGGAACAGAATATTTCATATAACTATGCAATTTAAATGCAAATTGATAACATATGCGTTAACATTTCTGATGCAATTAGTGTGGATATTATACTAGGAGATTTTTTTGCTTAGCGTAATAGACCGAGATCTTATTGTAATGATGGTAAGCAGACTAGATGTGCATCTTTACTCTCTCAGTCCTTTTCTGCCGCCCCGTGCTCTTCGAAAGTAGTTCATTCCAAGATTATAGTTCTCAAATAATGATTGCAATGTTTCTATTTCTGTGTTTAGCATTTCTATTTCAACCTTGTTTAACTCAGGATCGTTCTTTAGAAGTTCTAACTTTTCATTCTTTTCGATTAAAAGCTTTCCTACATTTTGCTCATATTCACTTGACATAGATAGAAAAGGGATTGCATTTTATATTAATTTAACCTTCTTTGATATTTTGACATCTTAGCGATGAACTGCTTTTGATAATTTTCATATGCCTCAGAATCCATGAGACATTCGTTACATATACATATGGAAGATGCTTTTGTCTGTATATTGCTGTATTTATTGCTTTTCTCTTCAATTCCGCATTCAAGACAATTGGTCAGTTTACTACATATATAACAAGGTATATCACGTTGTTCCATCGAAAAGGAAGTGGACGAACGATTGAAAGAAGTATTTGATTCCTTTATATAAGAAGAATTAGACCCATCCTCCCGAATTACACATTTTATATGTTTAATAGACCTTGATCCTCTAGACCACAGTGCATATTCACCAGATAAGATTTCCTTTCCACATTCTCTGCATTTCGCTTTATATTTTATTAGAAGCCTTATCCAGTCTGATCTTTTTTCATTCATGTTTTAGTTTTCCATTCGTGTTGTTTCTCTAGCTAATGCTTCCCCAGACTTTTCATCAAGTTTCATCATTGCAGCAAATTTCTTTGGATCTTCATTATTGTCATGTATGACTCTGACTAGATATGGTAAATACATCGAACCAAACGTACTTTTTGAGACATGAGCTTCTCGTGATAGTTCCGATACCAAACGTTTCATTGATTGCCCTCTGGCGAAAATCGGTCCCATAATTGGCCATATCATACTATACTGATTATATTTGATCCCTTTATTGCAAGTATAGGTAAATAAAGAGTGTATAAGAATATTGTTTATATATTTGAGCAGCCTCCAGTGTTGACCCTTCCCGATTCTGCCTAGTAGCATATCTACCTTTGAAAGTATATCTAAAATGGGGGTCAAGCTATCATGACTAATTTTTGATGAAGATACACTTGTAAAAATGGCATTTATTAGATCTTTACGTCTCTCTTCTTGTGACAACCCAAAGCGTGGATCTATATAAACTGCATCGGCTTGCAATAAAAAAGCTTTTGCATCTTCTATATTGGAAGCAGAGAAATAGCCATTAAGTGCATGTGAGATATCCATCTTAAAATTAGCTGTCTTGACTGCATCATATCCAGCAGATTTTGACTGGGCATTGTTTAGTAAGGATCTGATATCTCCTTGGCTATTATTTACAAGTGATATTATTTCCTCAAGTCTAAATTCTTTTTGTTCTTTATTCAGTATATATCGCAGAAAAATCAAAAGCAATCTATTTGGAATACGACCAAATTCTATAACCTTGGAGACCTTAGCAAGATCCTTGATTCTTGTGTCATAACTATTTGCAGCCATAACGATTGGAATGGCTGGCTCCTTTAGTAATCCAAGAAGAAATTCTACTCCTCCAGAATCCTGTCTACCAGAAATTCCATCAACTTCATCCAAGAATAATAACATTGTTCTTCCCAAAAGACTGGCATTGTTAAGCATTGGAATAATTCTATTTTCTAGATCTTCTCTTTTTCTATTGTCACTAGCATTCAGCTCTATAAGATCATAATTAAATTGTTTTGCTAGTGCATGCACAAGGGAGGTCTTTCCTACTCCAGGAGGCCCTATTAATAGCAAAGGTTTACTTCCGTTAATCCAAGCTGACAGCCATTTTACCGATGATATTCGAGCATCTTCATTTCCTATCATTTGTTCCACCCTCAATGGACGGTAAACTTCACTCCACATCATAGTATGCATTCACATAACTTTAAATGATAATTAAAGATAATAATTACTTAGTTATCATTCGTTTTTATTGTCCCATTCATATTCTTCTGTAAAATAGCATATAAGTCACGCCTGTTTAGATCGTTGTACCAATATTCATTGTAATGACTTATTGTCAGAAATAGATATTCCAGAAATGGTTTTACCTCGAAATTTTCAGGGAGCATATCAAGTGCAAGCTTCGCCTCATCTAAATAGATCCTGCTTTTTTTCATAGTAAGTTCAAAGCCTTTTCTTATATCTCCTGTATTGATATAATAGTAAAATGGCCACGAGGGAATTTTGATTGCTCCATTCTTTATAGCATCTTGGATTTCATTCCCACATCCAACACATTCACCCGCTTTTGCCATACCTAAATGAAAAATCTCACTAAGTGGTCTGCGATTTAATGCCATGTTCCTCCCTGCCGTACCCATAATAGACCGATATTTCTTATAGCATCCGATCATATTTTCGTCAGTGATAGATTCAGGCTTCATCTTTAGCTTAATATCAATATACTGACCTATCCTTGCATCTTTGAAGCCTTCTTCAAATGCTCTTATCACAGAATCACCTCCTAGAGAAATTTTCTGCCTTGCAATTTCTAAGATGTACGGATTCATAAGCTTGTAATCATCTAGATAGTCTATGTCTTCATCTCTGTCAATTATTCTGTCCATAGGTTCACTAAGGTCGATAGCTATAATATGACCATCTATTATTCCGTGTCTGATATCTAAAGGTATATTCTCTTTGAAATATTCCATGGCCCCATCAAATAGAGCATTGAAAACAGGAAAGGTCATCTTTACGAAATTTGACGTTAAAATCCTTTGCACACGATCAGCAAGTATTTCAGGTTTTGATAGTCTTTCTTTTACGTCAGGGATCTTACTATCATCTAAAGCTAGCTCTGAAGAACCTGTCTCTTCTGTAAATTTCTTCATAGTTGTAGATGGACTAGTGTCAGAAATAATTTGCTGATGTAAAGAAAGAAGAAATCGCGTCGTAAAATCGTCGAATTGTTGCTCAGTAGTTTGATAATACTTGTTAAATTGTTTATAACCCTTTCCTTGAGTCAACAGTTGTTTCATCATATCTTTACCTGATTTAGTGCTCATCAAAGCGGATTTTTTAAATACAAATTCATCCTTACTGCTCATGTATATTGCTTTCAGTATAGTATCACGTTATTTAACTTTGATCTATTTTAATTGGTGAAGTTTTTTAGGACAGCATATAGAATTATAGATAGGCAGACATAATACATGATCAAGTCCTCTCCATGTTATCAATTTTAGCGAACAGGGAATGAACATTTTTCTATCTGTACTATTACATGTACTTGCACAGATGATCTAAGCTTAGTTAATTCAATGTTTTTGCCACTGCCATATTTTATTCTTAACCATGCTTTGACGAAGATATGAGCATTGTATATCGAGGTATAATTATATAGATGAACAATCTGAAGCGATTAACGTGAAGCCATGGCAATGCGTTCCTGTTCATTCTTTTTTTTGACAGCATGACTTGTCATATTGTTATTCGATGCAAAGATGATCTCCTTGGCTAACGCTTCTTCAATCGTCTGAGTGCTGGCATATGTAGACTCTCTTACTCCTTCAGCAATAAAGCGAAGTGCTAGATCTATTCTTCGCAAAGGTGCAACGTCTACTGATACATGATACACAACGCCTCCGTAGACTATACGAGTAGTATCTTCATTTGGAGCTGCATTTTCTATTGCTCTCACAAGCAATTCTACAGGATTCTTGCCGGTTTCTAAGTTAATAATTTCCAAGGCAGTTTTGACTACATTTAATGCTCTTGCTTTCTTACCACCCATTCTACCCGTATTTTTTGCATATTTTTTTCCGAAATGCATAATCTTATTGGCCAACCTTTCTATAATATTTACTTCAGCTTTCTTGAGTCTCTGGTGTTCATGCCTACCAAAGGTAATTGGAATTACAACTGCTGGTTTCAAGGAGATTACTTTTTGAAGGCCTGGATCGTTTATCTCTATCTTACGCGTCTCCCATTTGTTAAATAAAAGAATATTTACTTGCTCTTTACCACTCATTATAACTTATCTCCTTGGTTTCTCCTTTCTGCCGCGAACAAGTTCGTTTAAAGAAACGCCATTCACTTTAAAAACCTGCCATCGTACTCCGGGTATATCGCCCATAGCTCCTCCCATCGATCCGCCGATGCCTTCTAATATCACCTCATCATGTTCGTCGACAAAGTTAAGCGCACCATCACGCGGAAGGAAAGCAGTCACTGACTTACCGTTTTTGATCAATTGTACCCTAACGCATTTTCTTACTGCAGAGTTGGGTTGTTTTGATTCTATACCAACTTTCTCTAGCACAATGCCTCTAGCCTGTGGTGCACCCTCTAATGGATTAGCCTTCTTGTCAAGCATTAGCATCCTTCTCTTATAATATTTGTTTGCCCATCTTGCTCGATTCCTTTTCGAGTTAAGAACTCGTCCAGCAAACAGTCCTAATGGAGATCTTGCCATTCATATATTCACCTAATTAACATTATTTAGATTTTGTTCTGGGCTTACTATCAGAACGTTAGATATTTGGAAGTATCGCTTTGCGAGAAGTCTTGCCTTTTCAGCGTTTCTTCCTTCCCTGCCTACAACTACTCCTTTTTTCTTGGCATCTACAAGAACAACCGCCTGCTTTGTTCCATCTATCCTTTCATTAATCTTTACTTGATCAATCATATCAGGGTTTAATATGTTTCGAATAAACTCACAAGGATCATCAGAATACTCTACAAGCTCAACCTTTCTTGCAACAACATTCTGTAATTGTTTAATTGTTGTGCCTCCTTTTCCAATTGCAAGACCCATTTCACCCTTATTCACAATAAATATTACACGATCCATCTTATCATCTAAAACACAATCCCTTGCAGTAGCACTGGTGATGCTCTGAAATAGAGATATTAAACGCAGTTCATCAGAAGTTAGTTTAATCTTCTCAGTCATCTTATACCATGCAACCTCAAAATGGCAATGCGACCAGACAGTGTTTAGTAACAACGAACAACAACAATTCATGCTGTTATTGAAGTACAATTTAAGTCTTGGCGCAATTATATATTTTCTATCCAGCGCAAATCTTAATCATTTTGTGTTTATCGAATTACATCATCACACTTATTTACATAATGCATCTACCCTACAACTATCATAGGTAAGCAATCTGTAGGTTGTATAAATTATTTTGCTGTTCACCCAAGATACACATCAGAAGCGGGATTTACTCAATTAATTAATGTGAACATATCAATCATATGATGGTGTTTTAACACTTGGAGCCTATTTTTCCTGAATTTGCATTAATGCACCAATTTCCTCATCTGTACTACCTTTGATTGCAATAGCGCTTATTCTAAATGGTTTGCTACATAATTTCGCCAATTGAATAGAAGTACCATCGAAAATATAAATAGGAATATTAGATAACTTTGCCCGTTCCTCTAGTTTTGACTTAACAATATCACCTACAGATTTAGAGACTATTATCAGATCCGATCCCTTTACAGATTGAAGAACTTGTCTTGTTCCAATTCTGCATTTGTTACTTGCAATCGCGTCCTTAACTATTTTCGCTAATGTTATCCTGACCACTTTGATCTTTCACCTTCATATAAAGGTCTACCATCCCGGTACCAACAGGTACGGTCGCTCCTACTATAACATTTTCTGTTACACCTCTCAATGATTCAATTTGACCCTCTAATGAGGCCCTAGCAATAGTCGGAACTGTAATTTCAAATGCTGCTCGCGCTAGAACCGAGGTTTTAGTCCCTGCAACTCCATGTCTACCAATTTGTTGCAAATAACCTTTTGATGTCATAAGATCAGCCACTAGCATAATATGCCTTGTATCAACTTCTAAACCTTGCTCCTCCAAAGTATTTGTGATCTCTTTTACAAGAGCGGTTCTTGCAGCTTCAATTCCAAGTGTTTGCCATATTTCATAAACATTATTCGTTACAACTCTTGAAGTGTCAATACCTGAAATTGCAACAACTTTTGCAAGGTTAGATCCTGCTGTCTGAATGATCCATTCTTCATCTTGTTTTACAATGGTAACCCTTTCAATATCTGTTACACCCTTAACTCTAGTGTTCAGAAGCTTATTTCTTAACGTCAAAAGTGTTTGGGCGTCTGGTTCATCTGGTACAGTAATCTTAATAAAATGCTTTTTGTCGTTCATTACAATTTCATATTTCTTCTTTGAACCTTTAAGTACCTCATTAACCTCATTGAATTTACATCCCCGTTCTAGAAGTTTATCTTCTGATAAATGAAAAGTGAGTATACCACTATAATCAATATCAGTCTTTACAATCAAATCGCTCACCTTGGTAAAGATAATTTCTCTGGCTACCTCAAGTGCTTTTTCTCGAGATACTGTATGTTCTTTATCTAGATAAATATCCATAGTTGGGGTAACAGGTTTCTTTCTTGCATCAACTAATTCAATAAGCCGAGGAAGTCCTAGAGTTACATTTCTTTCCTTTACACCTGCAAAGTGGAATGTCCTAAGAGTCATCTGAGTTCCGGGTTCACCGATGGATTGAGCCGTCACGACTCCTGCTGCTTCCCCAGGTTCTGCCATCGCCCTCTCAATAAGATCGAGAGTTTTTCTTATGACCTTTTCTATTCCTTCTTTGCTCAGTCTATTTTCAAACAAGCCTTTTTCAAGATTATTTCTGATTTTAGGATTGAGGCCTTCAGCATGTTTTTCCATTATACTCTTGATATCGTGCTCGGTTGCTTTTCGACCATTGTCTATTATCGATTCGCTTTCGATTAATCTCAAAATATTAACTGCTTCACCATGGTCACTTTTTGCTGGATCTATACCATCCTCTCCATATAGATACTGAATAATATTTCCATGTGGGTCACGTACAGTTTGATCATATTCAATTTTCAGATGCTCAAGGGCATTGATGAGTCTTCTTTGCATATAGCCGGACTGTTGTGTCCTGACTGCAGTATCTACTAAACCTTCTCTGCCACCCATTGCATGAAAGAAAAATTCTAAGGGGCTCAATCCATCTCTATAGTTTGATTTTACAAAACCCTTTGCATCAGGATTAGTATCATTCGTTTTAAAGTGAGGTAAAGAACGATTGTGATATCCCTTTTGAATTCTCTTTCCTCTTATAGATTGTTGACCCAAAGCAGCAGTCATTTGCCCGATATTGAGAGTAGAACCTCTTGCTCCTGTAGATGCCATTATTATACCAGAATTATAATCGGGAAATGCTCTATCTGCAGTTTTACCTGCTCTATCTCTTGCTCTTGACAATTCATTAACCACATAAAGCTCAAGTGCTTCTTCTGGAGCAAGTCCTCTGGTTAATGGCAGTGTTCCGTCTTTGTATTGTCCAATCAATTCATGAACCTTATCGTATGCTTTTTGAATGACATTGCTTATTTCTTGCGTTGTTTCATAATTCAACCATAGGTCTGAATAACCATAAGTAAAACCATTATGTGTGATAAATGTTTTAAGCATAATTAGGACGGAATCAAGAAATTTTCTTGCGGTATCATTGCCATAATCCTTTACAATTCTGTGCAGAACACTATCTGGTTCTTCTGCACCAATCGAGGCCTTATCTATAACACCCTTAATCAATTCTCCATTTCTGATGACTACATCTTTGCCCTCACCTTTTGTTGCCTTATTCCATTTTGACGTAATTATGAAGTTAAAGTCTTTGGGAAGAAAGAGAGAAAATAACTGCTTGCCAGAATATTGTTCTGTTCCATCCTTATTTACCTTTGGATCTGGAAGAACTCCATTATATCCACCAACAAGAGCTAGATTTGCAAATTCTTCTTTTGTTAGAGTCGTCTCGTCTTTAGTCAGAATAAATGCACCAGTTATAAAGTCTCTTATCCCACCAATAATAGGACCGCCATATCTTGGTGAGATCAGCTGATCCTGCACTCTCATTAGGAGTGCCGCCTCAGCTCTTGCTTCTTCGCCTTGTGGTACATGCAAGTTCATCTCATCACCATCAAAATCTGCATTGTACGGTGGACAAACCGCTGGATGCAATCTAAATGTACGATATGGCAACACTTTAACATAATGTGCCATTATGGACATTCTATGCAATGAAGGTTGTCTATTAAAAATTACTACATCTCCATCAGTTAGGTGTCGCTCCACCATGTAACCAGGCGCTAGCGAATCTGCAATGGTAGTTCTATCGCTTACGTAATCAAGACGGATTTTAACACCGTCAGGTCTAATAATATAATTTGCCCCAGGATAAATAGTTGGCCCATTAACAACCAGTTTCTTAAGCCTATCTACGTTCCATTGAGAGACAGTTTCAGGAATAGTAAGCTTCTTGGCTATATCAACGGGAATTCCAACATTTGATATTGCAAGGTTAGGATCCGGAGAAATTACTGTTCTACTAGAAAAATCTACTCGTTTGCCTGATAAGGACCCCCTAAACCTTCCCTCTTTACCTTTGAGTCTTTGAGTTAAGGTCTTAAGAGGTCTACCAGACCTATGATGAGCTTGAGGTATTCCGGAAACTTCATTATCAAAGTATGTTGTAACATGGTATTGCAATAGGTCTACCAGATCCTGGACAATGAGCGGCGGAGTCCCTGCCTCTTTGCTTTCTTTTAGTCGCTGATTGACACGTATAATATCAACAAGCTTGTGTGTTAAATCATCTTCCGACCTTATCCCAGTTTCTAGAATTATAGATGGTCTTACTGTCACCGGTGGGACTGGTAGAACTTGAAGTATAAACCACTCAGGCCTTGCTGTTCTTGGATCATAACCCAAAAGCTTTAAGTCATCATCAGGTGTATGGACAAGTCTCTCTCTTATTGTTATTGGCAATAGTCTATTTTCTCCTGCATCTGTCTTTTCTACAAAGATTGTTGGTTTTGTAAAGACCAGATCATATTGTTCTCTCTGACAATGTGGACAGACTTTTATCTTCTTTGCCTTCTCAATTATTTCATCTTTGATATTCTCAAGTGTAATTACAGCATATGCTGCTTTGCTGTCAATAAGGGATTTATATTTTGACAGATCTTCTACGTCCAGCTTAATTCTATTGCAAGATCTACATGTAATTAGGAGAAGTTTATGGATGTCATCAACAAATGCTATATGTAATACGGGCTCTGCTAATTCAATATGACCAAAATGACCAGGACACTTCGCCGAAGTGTTGCCGCAAGTGGCACATTTCTGTCCAGGCTCCAATGTTCCCAGTCGGTTATCCATCAACCCACCTTGTACAGGCATACCATCTTCATCGTAAGTTTCTGGTGCGGTGATTTCTGCTACACTGAATTTGCGTACTTCTATTGGAGACCATACACTGAACTTTATCCCCCCAAGTATTTTTACAGATTCTTCCATTTTTATATCACCAGCTCCTTATACTTTTTCCTTAGGCAGTAAACGTGGCGCTACATTTAGACTCATCATTTCTTGCAATAACAACTTGAACGCATATGCAATTATAACTGATGAAATCTTTGCCTTCTCTCCACATACTCTACAAATATACCTTCTCTGTTTTACATCATAATAAGATAATAAACCACATCGCTCACAAATATTCACTTCTGCTTTATCTGATTCTTCAAGTAACCTGTCTTTGAGCATCATGGATGCACCATAAGCAATAAGACAATCTCTCTCCATTTCACCAAATCTAAGGCCTCCGCCACGGGCTCTTCCCTCTGTAGGCTGTTTTGTAAGCATCTGAACTTGACCTCTTGCTCTGCTATGGATCTTATCAGCTACCATATGATGCAACTTCTGATAATATACTACTCCAATATATATATCAGCAGGAAATTTCTTTCCGGTCCTACCATCGTACATAGATTCCTTACCACTAAAATTGAATCCATATTGTTCCATTACACCCTTAATATCATCCAATTTTTCACCTAGAAACGCTGAACCATCAACTATTTTTCCCCTCAATGATGCAGCTTTTCCTCCCAATGATTCCATAAATTGCCCGACCGTCATTCTCGATGGGAAGGCATGAGGATTTATCATAATGTCTGGAACTACACCATCCTCTGTATAAGGAAGATCTTCTTGGCTTACAAGCATGCCTACGACTCCTTTCTGTCCGTGTCGTGATGCAAATTTATCTCCAATTTCTGGTATTCGCATATCGCGGACTCTGATCTTGTACATTTTGCCACCTTCTACAGACTGAGTCATAATAACCGAATCAACAACACCATTCTCTGAGGGTCTTACTCCAACAGACGCATCTCTACGATATGGACCCTTAACTTCAAACTCTTTATATTCCTCCATAAATCTTGGTGGAGAGGTTCTACCTATCAGAATATCACCTCCTGTCACAACAGCTTCATGCATTATCGCGCCATCTTGTTCAAGTAAACGATATGCCTTCTCGCCTCTATATCCTCTAATATTCGCGTCAGAAGATGGGAGTTCAAAGTTATCTTTCATTCCTCCAGGATATTGCTTTGCTTCTGCCTCATAAACTCTGTAAAAGAAGGTTCTACCAAGTCCTCTATCAACCGATGATTTATTGAAAACAACTGCATCCTCAATATTATAACCCTCAAAAGGCAAGACGGCCACTATTGCATTCTGCCCAGTGGGACGATCATCAAGGCCCAATAGACTAATGGCTTTTGTATTTACAACAGGCGTCTGTGGATACAACATAAAATGCTGTCTAACATATGTACTTGCATTCATTAGAGGAGTAGAGAATCCAAGGCTTTGTTTTGCCATAGCACTCTCATATGTATTTCTGGGAGATTGATTATGTTCTGGGTAAGGAATAATTGATGCTCCAACACCTAAAATTGCTGATGGAAATATCTCTACATGTGTGTGTGTGTTTTCAATCTTTTTTGGATCAATAGATACATAACAATTCTCTTCTTCATTAGCGTCAATCAATTCAATTATACCCATATAAAGCAGATCAGTCCAAGAAAGGAACTTTTTAGATATCTTCTCAATTATTTCATCACTCATTAATGCTCTTCCATCTTTAACTACTGCTAATGGCCTTAATACTCGGCCTGCATTACAGCTGATATACAATCTCTTAGTCGCATTGTCATTCAGTGAACTATAAAAGTAAATTCCAATGTGAGGATGAATTTTTCCGGATCTTCTCATAGTTCTAAGTGTGTTTGCAAGTTGTTGTCCATCCTCCACATAGCCAATTAATCTACCGTCAACAAACATTCTCGTACCAATAGTTCTCAGCCTCTCGTTTGCTTCATTAACATGTTCAACTCCAAATTCATATAACTTTTCGATTATTTCTGCAGAAGATACACTGACCGAAATGACTGCTGAAAGTGCAAGGTTCTTAACTAAGCCACAATTTGAGCCCTCAGGTGTTTCTGCAGGACAGATTCTGCCAAAGTGTGTTGCATGTAAATCTCTAGCTTCGAAATTAGGCTGACTCCTACTCAATGGTGATTGTACCCTGCGCAAGTGGCTGATAGTTGACATGTAATTTATCCTATCAAGTAGTTGGGTAACACCCACTCTTCCTCGACCCCAGTTTCCTGTAGCGATAGCGTTATTCAGTTTATCTGAGATAATTCCCGGTCTGACTGCTGCTGCTACTGCATTAATACCACGTTTTTGACCGGATCTTTCCAGCTGATATTTCATATCTCTAATTAGATTCCGGAAGGCAGTTCTGAACAGATCTGCTAACATTTGCCCGGCAAATTTTATAACTTTATTACCGTAGTGATCCTTATCGTCTGAGTCTATCCAGCCCATTTTTAACTCAATTAGCTTGCTTGCAGCCTCTCCCAGGAATAGTGCTTTCTCATGTCTGTTATCAGGATTCTTTCCTAGGTGCGGTAATAAACCCCAATCAAGTAAGGTTTCCGCCCGTTTAATCTGGAATTCTTCTAGCATACCAGGAGCAATTCTCTTGCTAATGTATATTATGGCATCTCTGCTTGTGATAATATCGCCGGCCTTTTCAAAGGAGGGCTCTAATTCATCTTGTATAGAGCCATTTAATGACACAGCATTTGCAATATCCTTATCCGACTCCAAACCCAGAGCTCTGACAAGAGTAATCATGGGAATATCTACTGGCGATCCGGGTATTTTTGCAACTATAGCCCCATCTGACCTCATAATTAATTCAAGTTTAGCCCGGTATCCTACTATTGAAGAATATACTTTTGCTTTATAGAGCATAGCACCAGTTGTTTCTTCAGAGTCTACAATGATCTTATTATATGAGAGATCCTCAAGGCCTACAATCACGCGCTCTGAACCATTAATTACAAAGTACCCGCCGGGGTCTTTAGGATCTTCTCCAAGTTCGACTAGTTTTGGTTCACTTGAATTGTGTAAAATACAAGCGTTAGATTTAACCATCACAGGCATGTCTCCTATATGAATAAATCTAGATTCTAAGATCTTGCCATCTTCTACGATGCTGCATTCTAGCATTACTGGCGAGGCATATGTAAGGTTTCGAAGTCTTGCCTCCATGGGAGCAACATGTGTTATTGAACCATCCAGTTCCATTATCCTTGGCTGTTGAAGTTTTATCTTTCCTAGTTTTATTTTATAAGGATATTCAGCAGTTTCAATTTCAATCTCCCCTACCTCATCTATAATACTTTGAAGGCCACGCTCCATAAATTCATTGTAAGAATTCAAATGTTGCCTTGCAACTCCATCTCTTCTTAAAATATCGTTAATAACAGGCCACAAACCAAAGATTCACCTCTAAAACCAACTCAACCTTGTACAACGTAGCGGTAATATACACTTTCACCTGCTGTAGGACTCCTTCTAGTTATCTTTATTATGTCCCCTGGCCTTACGTCAAGATCTTCAAGAGCCTTATCACTCATTAATATGTAAGGAAGTTGACTAGGTTTTGAACTATATCTCTTTAGAATGTCTTCTCCTTCATTTCTTGGTAAGATCTCGTGTTTTGGCTGATAGGTATGATCTGTAATTTTGATTACTTTTTTTTCAGATGACAATGTGTTATATAACCTTCCTTCTTGTTTTTTCGATAATGAAGGATACCTTAGATATGAATAAATTTCCAAGCAAGTTCAAATGTAAACTTATTGAATAGAACAAAGAGCACATATAAGCATTTTGACTGCTAGAAAGTCATGTGGCATTGAGATGTAGTTCATAATATATCAAGAATAACTAAAAGTATAAGCTATTTCATTTCATGCACCAAAAAGAAAATATATCACGTAAGACTTTGTAACAGAAATGACCAAAAACTTTTGCTTACTAATTCTATTATTAACATCATTTACCCTCCTCATTGGTGTCAATTTACCGGTAGGATTAACCCATGCGCAAACTAACCAGAGCAGTGGTGGTGATAATAACATGTACAATCTGACAATTGCTGGCAAAATCTATCCAGTAAAATATCAGATTACCGGAGGCAAACTTAACAATATGACCACTGATATTAATAAAGGAGCGCTTCTCGTAGACATATCTTCACAATCTGATGGAAATTTGACAGTTGAACTACCACGAAACGTTTTAGATTCTAAAAAACCTGGCGGCTCTGATGAACAATTTGCAGTAACCCAAGATGGACAAAATTCAGACTTTGAGGAGAAATCAAATAATAATCAGGTAAGAACATTGGCTATTAAATTTGACAAGGGCACTCAAGAAATAGAGATTGATGGAACAAGAGTTTTGCCTATTACAAGTATTCCATCAACAACTAAGACAACCCCATCAACTACGATAACAGTGCAAGGCAACAAAACAACTGTAGTAACCGGATCAAGTGCGTCGTCAAAATCAACTCAGTCTCCAAGTGGCGGTCCTAATAACACCAGTGCTTCTTCCTCTTCCAAGCCTCCTTCTAACAGCACATACAATCTGAAGATTGATAGTAAAAAAACAATTCCGATAGAATATCAAATTAGTGGAAATGGTAACAAACTTAATAGCATTACCCTACAGAAGGACAATACTACTCTATTAACAAGTATTTCTTCACAATCAGACGGAAAACTAATAGTTGAACTACCAAGGAAGATAATTGACTCCAAAAAGCAAGGTAATAAAGATACGGATTATGCTGTATTTCAGGATGGTC
>DASQQB010000127.1:0-6283 GCA_035643635.1 Nitrososphaeraceae archaeon
TAAAATATTAACTGAAATTTCCCTCTTAATATTTCATATCAAAAGAAGAAGAAGAAAAAAGGGTTTGAAATTAACTTGCTGTTATGTAGCGAAAAATGTCGTTTTTTACAATGTATTTCATCGCGTGTGGGGCTATAGTAACGTGCAAAACCCTTGTTTTTGCCAAAAACCATTCTTAGAGAATTGTAAAAAATTCCTAGGCGGAGGTTAATAGAGATTAGTTGTAACTTATTATCCCTATCTTCTCAAATTTTAAAATATCTGTTTTGGGTATGCTTTCTTCCTTTGAATTTCCGTACAGAACTGGGACAATCGTTATTGTGAATTTATTTGTCTTCCTCCCGAGTTTCTTGATCAGGTCAGTAGCTTCGATATATTTGTACTGTGACCTGACGTCTGAATCCTGTCTAAGATCATATTCCCTTCTCCCTGGTACGAAATCACAATGTCCCACATCTCCATAGCAACCACCATGACCGAATATATAATATGATCCAGCATAATTATTCCTATCATTTTTAGGAGTGTTAATATTTGCCTTAGTATTATTTAGAAATACTCTTCCTTCATAAGACGGTCCCAAATGGTCTACGTTATGGATCTCAATATCAGCTCTAGAAAATTCCCTATCTTGCTTCTTCAAATCAAAAATGATTTCTGACGAAACATATACTCCATTTTGACCTGTTTTACCCATGTTTTTCATATCCTGCTAACGAGCTGCTGTTGGCCTGCATAATCATATCCCAGCCGATATATGTTGAGGACTTTTCCTACTGTTAATTCAAAAGGCTTGAGGACTGTGTCACGAACAGACAACGGGATGGTATGATGAGTATCTAATTGCCATAAGTAAAATAGTCGGTCAATCATACTATGATGGGCCCAAAAAATAGGATCAAAAGCTGCGAAAGGAACATGGGACATGTCACCACAACGTCCGCCGACGTAACCATGAACGCTGTTGTGTATCTGCTCTAAAGCATCGCTAAAAAAACCATAGTCTTTCTCTGCAAGAACCCTTTTGACATGAGCTTCAGTCGGTAACCTTGGACTAAAGCGTGAATGGGGCTCCCGATGAGTATCAAATTGCAATGATTTAGGACATTGTGTAGCCTGAGTAAATCGTCTAAGATCAGTGTCAGGAGGCAGTTTCACGTGGAACTTAAAAAGAGGATTTGGAGATCCATCATCTATCCTGGGATCCGAAAACGCTTTAGGAATCCCCTCTTCTCTAAAAGCCTTCACTGACCAATCCCAATATGGGATCGTGATTGTGTGATCAACAGCTGCATCCTGCAACCCAAGCTCAAAGATATACAGATATGCTCTATGCCAGAGCGGGAATAGTCTAAAGCTTGGATCCGTCTCAACACTCCTCTCCCCATGTACACAGCTAATAGGAAGAGGCAAACCGTGAATTCCAGCTATAGCACCGTACCCACGGTCATCTTTTATCTTCATCATTTTATCGAAAGCTTCACGTAACTTTTTTAATTCATGCGGGCTCAGATTTCTTACCGATTTACGTATATTCAAATGCAAATTCGCTAGAAATGCAGAATATATAAGCATACTGGCTCATTTAGGAGCTCTGGCAAGATATTAAAAATGAAACCATTTGGACGTTCTCTTCAACACAGTCTTGAAAATGCGAGGATTGATGATAATGAGAATCCAGATTATGCAGTATGGATGGAGGAAGACTATTGTTGCCCACAATTAGTTATGGAAAGAGGAAGCGTGTTTGATCAATGCTTTAATGATATTGCGGTGCCACGTGTTGAATCAAAAGAGGAAGGATGGAATACGACAAAAGAGAAATCAAGTCCAAATAGATGGACAACGATATGAAATTGAATAGTTATACAAGTAATACATATGCCCGAATTCGCAAGGGAGCAAATGAACGCTATCGTTTATTTTCAAGAGCTGATTTGAATGATATAACAGATCACATCCTGACTGTTGTATAGCTGGCTGGCTTGCAAAAGCTATAGTATCTAAGACTAGCGATGGGTTATTCTCTTTTCTCTATAAGCAACCAGCAATTCCAATAAAAATCCAGCAACTGACGATGTACCAATGGTTAAGGCGGTTTCTATAACGACCTTGGTATTATGATGCTCATAAACCTCTTTATAGAAATCCTCGTTAAGACCATGAGCTAGTAGGGCGACAGACACAATACCTGCGACTATTAATGCACTTAAAATAGTATTTAATGTGAGAATTCTTACCTTTCCTTTATTTACCTTAGTTTGACCAAAATGTCTCAGATTCATCTCAATAAGAGGTATATCTTGAACATCGAATACAACTCCGGTGATATCTAGTGTGGCGATATCTATTTCAGTCGTCTTAACGTCATGGAACTCCACGACGTGGATCAATTTATTTGGTGAGAGAAATTCCTTAATTCTTTGGACATTATCTTGACTACATACTATTTTTATATGTATAGGGATATGCATCGATAACAATAAAAATAATCTTAGTATAATAATGAACTCCCTATCTCATGGATGACAGAACGTACCCCATCTATCTTCCTGATGCTGCTCTCTACCTGTTGAATCTGGTCTTTACTTCCACTCACATCGATTATGACATCTGGGTCTTCCTTGGATTTCTTTTCTACCCTAAATACAAAAGTGACAGCTTCCATTTTCTCAGATTGCTGTAAAACTGTTCTGCAGGCGCTATCACTGCAATTTACTAATAAAGTGCCAGATAATTTATTATTGTCAGTATTATCCAATTTGAGATATTCTAATCATTGTTGCATAGTTGGGAATTTATAACTTTAGTCTATCTCGTCTATATCTATTCTGCTGCCCTGAACTCCTAATTTGTGGAAGCAGCCTTGAAGCGCAATTATGACAATTCTTCTTATTTGTCTACTTCTCCTCTACCATGGCATGTAGGACATTCGCCAATTGTCTCCTCACCATGAGATTCAGCCTCTGGTTGTCGTGTAACTGGCAATTTACCAGAGCCTTTGCAGATAGGACAAGTTGTATTCATGATACATCATAACTTCGATACATTCATTATCATTTATGTTGGTTTGCGTTATATAAGTTCCAACACATGCTAAAACAAATGATAGAGGATGTGACCAAGGAGTGGAAGTGTATCATAGACAATATCGTGAAGCACTCAAAACATGGCCTATTATTCCCTATAACGAAATTATTAAGAGAATTATACAATGTCTCCTAAATTGAAGTAGGTGGCAAGAGATGACACAGAATGTAAGAAATACTCAGATATGACATAGTTTAATATAAATTGCAGTAAAGCAAGAATTCATGCCGAGTCGTATGGGAAGCAAATTGAATATAATCGAATAGAGTTATTGAAATCTCTATTATTATCACTGCTTATGAGAATCAGCCTTTATTATCTACGCACTGGATATAGGCTGTTAAGATGCATCACCTGATATGAGCGGGTTGGCAGATTGTTATAGAGCCTCCTTTTACAAAAAGATAATAAAATGGCTGACATGTCTAATCTTAATAAGCGGTACTTGTTAGCTGAGCTATTGCTTAGAGTCTTAATATTTCCTCAACGGATGATTATTTATAAATTTATCAATAATTATAATCATAATAAAAAAAGTTCGAAGTAAGAAGATTGTAGTATTCGGTTGATGAATTTATTTCCCAGATGTCTCTAAATTATAGTTATTGATATCTAAGAACAGTTGTTGAACGGCTTCCAAGCGAACAAGGTCATTTTAATGCAAGAGTACATCACCAGACCAGCACCAAGAATATTCAGTATGATTAAAGTAATGTTATTAACATTCGTTGCCGCAGGAAACAGGTCATCAGAAGTTGTATTAGGATTGTCCAACCACAAAGATACACATATTACCAAAACTAGGGAAGCGACGAACAGACTTATAAAAGGAATAAATAAAATTGCTAAAAGAAGCCGCTCTCTTCTTTGTTTTAAGTTAGTTGGATCGACCCACAGCGGACCAAGGAATGACACATAGCGATCAGATTTTGTTAACCTTCTGGGATCTCCCATCCCATAATTTCTTTTGAGCTGGATCCGAATGCACATTACCTGTCGAAGAAGAAAGGAAAAGATAAAGATACCAATAGCGATTAGTAATGGGAATACTGCAATTGTTTCGTTGAAGCCTAGAGGAACTTTCCCAAGAGGTGACTCAAACTGACCAAGTCTGTTACTAAGTTTCTCAATACTATTACTAATCTCACTCTGTCTTGATTCGATACTACTTCGAAGCTGCAGGAGGTCAGATCTCAATTGTTTCAGACGTACCAGATCAAATTGGGGCGCGAAAAAAAATACAGACGGTCTGACAGACTTTAAATTGTTAGTGACATTCTCGAAAACAGAAAGCGCATTTTTTGATATAATGTCATAGTTTTGAGCTATAGTTGCATAATTCGATCTGAACCCTGTTATCTGACCATTGATCTCTTTAATTAAATTTGTCGCATTTCTGGTTGTACTATCTATCCTATGTTTTGACACATTTATTAGCCCATTTGTATTATTAAACAAGTCGCTGAGAGGAATTTGTAAAGCATCTAGCTTCGAATCATAGTTACATTTTTGCCATGAAGCATCAACAAATCTATATTTTAGACATCTAGGAAATATCTCAATGTTCTGGAGTGAGTTCTGTAAAGCTGGGTCTTCTACAGTCATGCTAAGATTATTTCTCAGAAATACTATTCTGTTGAGCTGTTCTCCGTAATTCATCAAATCGAGGTCAGATTTGGCTTTGGCATTACTATACGTTTGAAGATTATTAGAAATTGTTTGGGATTCGTTAATGACAGTGTCAGCCGAGGTAACAATTTGAGAAATATCTCCAGTCAACCATTCTATTTTTGAATTAGTATTAGAATCATATTTTAGTGAAAAGTAAGGAAATAATATCATTAAGAAGAAAAACAATCCTAATCCCAACATGATAATAAATACTTTCTGTAGGTCCTTCGCTTTTGATTCGTAGGTATCAATTATTTCTTTAAACTTATCCTTTATCTCCCCGTCGGGCAATCGATAGTATCTACTAAAGATTATTGATAGTTAGTAAAAGAGTTTTTCGTTAGTATGCTAACCCCATTAGACATTACATATAGAATTTAGGGATAGAATGTAAGCATCATATCTTCTTCTGTTTATAGAAACCTATGATCAATAATCAGCTGCTAATGGTTATTAACAGGTAATCAATAACTTATAACTGCCATTTTCATGGATTCTAGGCTCAGTGTTTCGGTTCTGGCAATAACCCTTTGTTTTGCTATGATCAGCCTTGTCATTATGTTTCTGACAGCTAGATCAGATACATTCGTATTTGCTCAGGGGAATTCATCCTTTATATCTATCGTTCCAGGGGCCTCATCTCCGAATAGTCCTATATTTTTTAGCCCTAACTCTACCCGTATACATATAGGCGGACTAGCGACTTGGACAAATCATGATGTGAATATCCATACTGTCACCTCGGGGATTTTCAACACAGGCAACACCGGCCCAGATCCATTCGACTCCGGAGTTATCAATTCTGGTGGAAACTTCACACATAGGTTTACTGTACCATACACGTACAACTATTACTGCAGGATACACCCGTTCATGACCGGAAGAATAATCGTAAATAGTTTAGTATAATCATTTTGAGATCGAGTGATTGACTTGGTGAAGAGAGGACTCGTAAGAAAGAACAAGAAGATACAAAGAGGGCATATCGATACCTATTTCTTTATTATGAATAGTGGTTTCTGAACCATGGCTTTTTCATTGGTACGTCTGTTAAATATTTTACGACATGAACAGCTAATAAATTGGATACAATGATAGATCTTGATATATAGATCAGGGTCGTATGAGAAGTATGAGAAGCATATCTGAATATAATCCGTATTAAACTTAGGATAAGTGCTGAAGAGATTAAATATATTACATATCAGGCGTAATAAGGGGACAAGATCGAATTGGGCAAGAGATTATGAATTAAATTTGACATAATATTGAGGCCCAAAGATAAGACAGAGCAAAAACAAATCATTCGGAATAAAATATGATATAATTGATGGTCCGGGTTTGGTGTAATGTAAGAAAAAATTGACAAAATTTTTTACGACAGACGTGAATGGATTGTATTACTAAAGTGGTAAGGACATCACAGTCAATAAGGGTAAGATAAATTGTCATTACAAAGTCCTTTTAATCCCTCACGTCATACAAATATCCTCATCAGTAAGGTAGATCTACTTTTCCGAGA
>DASQQB010000128.1:0-14051 GCA_035643635.1 Nitrososphaeraceae archaeon
ATAATTGTTCGTAACTCGCAGAGGCTTATCAAACTTGCATCTAATATATTAGACACTGCCAAAATAGAGACTAACACATTAAAACTTGAGAGAAAAGAAGCAGTTAACCTAAATGAGCTTATATCTGAAATTGTGAAGGACTATAGAAAAGCAGATAATGAGAAACAACAGAGAGAACAGGATATGATAGAAGTATTCTCAAAGAAAAATAACAATCGTCATAATAGTAATGCTAAAACAAACCTAGTGTTTAAGACAATACAAAGAGGTCAAAGAGATGAAGATATTTTAGTAAACGTAGACAAAGAAAGGTTAACTCAGGTTATGTCTAATGTTCTGGATAATGCGTTAAAGTTCAGTGAGGATGGTGGAGATATCTTGGTTACAGTGGAAAAGAAAGACAGTAAGAAAAGTAATGACAGAAGAGAGTTAGAAGAGAGGGACAGAAGTATATTTACTCAAGGAACTCAAGGAAAACAGCAACAAGGGCTACAGAGACAGGAAGAAGATAAAGAAGAAATAATCGTCATTAGCATCAAAGATAGAGGCGGCGGTATAGCCCAAGAAGTATTACCAAGAATATTTTCCAAATTTACTACAAAATCAGATAAAGGTACTGGATTAGGATTGTATATCTCCAAATACATGGTAGAAGCACATGGTGGGAGAATATGGGCAGAAAATAATGCAGATGGTAAAGGGGCAACCATTACTTTTACCCTACCATTAAAATAAGAGAATAAGGAGGAAGATAACCAATAACAATACTAACATCCGCACCTAACAACAACGACAATTATAATATAAAGAAACTTTCTAAATTATTACTTGTAGATGATGAGCCTGATATTATATCCCTAGTTAAGAGTAATCTAGAACGTACTCATGAGTTTGAAATTGATGCGTTTATTGACCCAATCTCAGCCTTACAAAACTTCAAAAGCAGCTTTTATCATTTATTACTTTTAGATGTCAGAATGCAACACATGGACGGCTTTGAGCTTTATAATAATATAAAAAAATTAGATAATAAAGCAAAGGTATGTTTTTTCTCAGCGTCCGAGCCACCAACAGAAAAGTACAAAAAGCTTATTTCAGAAATTAAAGAGAACAAGAAATTTCATTTTATACAAAAGCCAATATCAATGCAGAATATGCTAGAAAATATAAGATCAATTTTGAGTTAGGCTATCAATCAAAGTTGCTTACTAAATTGAATGAATTTATAGAACATAGAATAATGTTTTGCATCTTGCCACATTCCTTTCTTCATCAGTAGTCGCTCTGTTTATGTGTGTATTTTTTTCTAGATATCCTAAACTTACTTAGATTTTATCAACTAACTCGCTAATCCTGTGTGTATCTAGAAAAATCAAACCATTAAGGATTTGTAGAGAAAAACAGTAAAACATTGAGCTGGAAATTGAATAGCCGTAAATTTTTCACTTGTGAATAATGAATAATTTATGCACAGCTATGAATAATTTTGATCGAACAGTAAAATGGCGGTGCCATCATCTGAGATTATCATCAAGCTTGCTTTGTTATATAGGCTTTAAAATTATTCAATTTTAGTGGATTGTCCTTTGCCATTGACATACTGATGGTACTCACGTAAAAGACTCAGTAACCTTAACGCAGCTGCCTTCTTTATCCCACAGGTTTTAATAGCAACTGACTATAACTTTTCGTATATATTATGAAAGCTGGAATACTCCTGCCACAAACTGGAGACGCTGCTACAAGAGAAAACGTTCTATATATCGCAAAAGAGGCTGAAAGGGAAGGCCTTAATTCTGTTTGGGTATTCGAACGCCTTTTGTGGCCTCTAAAGCCCAAGACACCATATGCTGGAACACCTAGTGGTTCTCTTCCAGCAGAATACCAAAATGTACTTGACCCGCTGGAGACTCTTACCTACTTGGCAGGCAATACCGACCAAATTTCTTTAGGAACTTGTCTTATTGATATGCTGTTTCATAATCCCGTGGTATTGGCAAGGCGATTTGCGACACTCGATGTCCTGTCGCGTGGACGGGCTATTGCAGGTCTAGGAATTGGATGGTCAAAGGATGAGTATGAAGTTTCCGGTGTACCTTACAAGTACAGGGGAGAAAGGGCAAACGAATTTTTGCAATTGCTAAAACGAATGTGGACTGATGAGGTCGTCGAATTTAAGGGTCAATTCTACTCGATACCAGCTTCAAAAATTGGGCCAAAGCCTATGCAGAAACCTCATCCTCCAATACTGCTTGGTGGATTCAGTCCAAAGACATTCTTACGAATAGTAAACTATGCAGATGGTTGGATACCCGTTGCTGGGTTTGGGCCGTTGGAACAGCTTGAACAGGCTATAAACGGCTTAAGAGAAGGCGCAAGGAAAGCCGACAAAGACCCTTCAAAGATTCGTGTATTTATGTTGACATATCCGAATGTGCTAGACTCCTCCTCCTCCTCCTCTTTTTCAACTTCCTCTTCCAAGGAACAGAGATTGCCTATGACCGGTACCACTGACCAAATTGGAACTGACATTGATCAAATTAGAGCGATGGGCGTAGAGCATATAATATTTGGTCATGCCTTTTCTACAATAGGCAAGGATATGAAGAAGATGATCGAGATAACAAAACAGCTTGCTAGACTTGCTAAATAAAAAAGAGAGGTTCCAGTTAGAAACGAAACGAATACATTCTTTGAAATCAGAAATTATAAGTCACCGTGATGGAATCAATGGTTACAACAGTTTTATCGGGATTCAATACTGACAAGCAAATAGGCATTGTCTTACTATGTAGTTGTGATAACATAGATACAAATGTGTAAAATATGGTTTTGCGTCACTACATGTACCTATAGACATTGCATTAATACACTAGTAGTCCAAAACAGAACTTAAATTATGATGTCGAAATAAACTATTAGAATTGTCTAGTCGTGTTTCAGTCAGTTAGATATATCCTGAATACTACAGGTAAGTCAGCCAACCCATTATTGAAAACAATAACATGCTTGGAAATGAAACTAGCATTCTAACGCTATTTATTAAGTACCGTACTAACGGTAGTTGTTCTCTAGAGGAGGTTTGAGATATCAATGGATACTATTGATAGCGGTAGTATTATTGGTCGTCATGATAGTCAAAATGCAATGCAATATAACCATAAGGGAATATTGAAGATATTATTAACACCTAAGGTAGCACATCTAGAATAAATTAATAGTTCTAGTAAAAAATCATGAAAATTACGCTCAGAATGTAGATGCTAGAGATATTTTCCTATCTCTAGCAGCGATGAAGAATAAAGAGAGGACAGCACAGACGAATTCAAGTTATAAAATAGCAAAATACTTTAGAGGAAGAAGTTAGTTGATAATAACAATAACTATAAAACATGACATTGAACAGAACACATATTCTATATTATATTCTCTTAGCTATTTTTCTCAACGGTCTGCAAGTACTATCCTTTCTTTGACTATTATCAATACAGTTATTCCTGTGTATATGATTTCAAGGAATACTATGGAAATGTCCTCCCAATTAAGTGGAAATCCAGTTCCTGAAGTTATATTTGGTAACCTTACTATTGCCCATAGAATTATTAGCAATACAGTACCTCCTATTCCAATGTAGTACCATATTTTTCCCCATCGTTTTATCATAGGCAAAATCCAAAATATCTGAGCTAGTCCGGCTACTATGAAAAACAATATGCCAAATAATGGAGCCCTGCCAATTGCCGCCAGCCCTAATACAAGATGCAGTATTCCAGCTAGCCCAGTAGTAGCTGCAGCTGTTATGTAATAGTATAAGCTTTTATGCATGTGCGTATTTCTTCCTATCTATTTCTCTATGCCATGTAAAATTCATAAACTGTGAATACAAGGAACAGGATATAGTTTTATACAAAAGAAGAGCTCTTAGTTTTAATTCCTCTTTCTTTCTCTTCCACAAATGTTCTGAACATAGTCACATCACGTTTAAAGAACATATCTAGCATCCAATCAGACATCACTCTTATCTTCTTCTGAAATGTTGGTAGATTTGCTAGATAATAATTGCGCCATATCCACCATGCTAAAAATCCTTGTACTTCTATTCCTAATAAATTGCCTATGCCCGTTCGTTTTCCTATGCTCGCCATCATGCCTTTTGTTTTGTAATTAAATGCTACCCTGCCATAGTCAACCCCTAATCTACCTTCAATTGCTGCTATGATATTTTTTGCTACTATTGCACCCTCTCGTATAGCATGCTGTGCTGTAGGAGGATATGGTTTTCCTGTATTAGGATCTATTATGTACGCACAATCTCCAAGTGCATAAACACCTTTGGACTGGGGTATTTCTAAAAATTTATCTACAACAATTCTTCCGCTCTTATCGTGCTCACAGGTTAGGTTAGCAATCAAAGAATTAGGAGATACACCACCAGACCAAACTATTGTCTTTGTTGGTATTATAGTACCATTACCTAACTTTACATTATTCGATGTGGCTCCTACTACTCGAGTATTGAAGATAACTTCTACTCCGCTATTACTTAGCTTCTTTAATGCAAACTTAGCTAATTCCTTACTCATTTCTGGTAGAAGTCTATCACCAGATTGGATTAGTATAATGCCTATATCGTTCAAATTTATATTATGATAATAGTCTTTTGCAGAATCTTTAATAAAATCATTTATTTCGCCTGCTGTTTCTACTCCTGCAAATCCTCCTCCAACTATAACAAAAGTTAACAACTTTTTTTGCAGATTATTATATGCATTATTATTATTACCAATGACAGGTAATTGGTCTGATTCCTCAAGCAAATATATAATATGATTTCTCAGATTTATCGCATCATCTAAGCTCTTTATTGTAAATGCATTTTGTTGTACATCAGACATTCCAAAAAACTTTGTTTCACATCCTAATGCTATAACAAGGTAATCATAATACAACGATATGGTATTATTTGATTCTAAAATGTCATCGTCGGCTATTGATCTGTCATCGGTATTGTCTATTGATGTAGAGTACCTAATTAGAACTTGCCTATTTTCTAAGTCTATATTTTCTACTAGAGCAGAGTAGAACCGAGATCTATTACAAAAGGCTCTGATAGGCGTTACAATATGTCTTGTCTCTATCATTCCAGATGCTACTTCATGAAGCATCGGTGTGAATAGCATATAATTATCCTTACTTACCATCGTAATCTCAATGCCTACATTACTTTGAAATTTACTTTGGAGTCTTTTTAAGACAGATACTCCTGCAAATCCTCCTCCTAGAATAACTATTCTTTTTCTAATCATTGGCTTGTCACCATGTACAAGCTGTAAATGACTTTGAAGAATGTCAATTCTCGAAAATGATATATCGCACTCAGGACATCTATATCTAGAGCCAAACTTTATTGATAAATATGAAGAAAATAGACCCAAAGTAATTCCAAATAATAGGTTAATCAAAATGGAATAAATTGTAGAATTCAATTGAATATTTGAAAACGTTGTTATGATGTTATTAGGCCTTTGTATCTGTCTTGTTTCTTCTGTTTCTCTGCCGATTTGTCCTGTTGAACTCTTTTCTTCTTTATAGCCAACTGTGTTACTGCTGCCATTTATATTATTTTTATATAAATTGTCGGTATTCGATGAAGTATGTCTAAATTCTGGATTCAAAACAAATTGCTGAACTGGAATAGCAAAAATCAAATAAACAAGAGTACCAACAAATAAGCCGTATCGCAAACCGTTTGATGGTTTACTTATATTCAGAATGTTCGTTTTATACAAAAATACTCCGGATACTACTCCAATTGAGATTCCAGTTACTAGGTGGATTACAATCCCTGCAATAATAACCGATGAGATAGGTGAATATACCCCAACTATATGTCCAAATACTATCCAAGTAAGCGCATATCCTGAATCACGTCCTGTGAAAGGAAAGGTAAAAGGAATTGCCATGACTATGGCTCCCATTATACCCCCCGCAACGATGAAGAATACTTCTCTCTTAAATGAAAAATCTATTCTTGCTTCTGCAGCTTTTAGTTTTGGATTCATGATGAGGCCTTTATTTTTAATATATGTACATTACTTCAAAATATAATAATATTTTTTTAGTATTTGTGAATCACTTTTTATTTCTCATTGTATTGGATTATGTCATTTAAACTGGATGAATAGACAGAGGAGAGCAAGCTCTGTAAAGTGAGTGTAGGAGAAGAGCAAAAATTAAAAAAAGAGGAAGGAAAATACATAGGGATCATGAATTCATCTTTTCATTATAACCTATAATAAGGCTATAAATGAAAAAAGAAGAACGTCAGGATTACAAATAAATTTTCTTCTAACTGTCTCATAATTATAATATTAACGAATTCTGCAATGGTAATCCTCAAAAATAAATAATCTGATATTCTAATATATTTTACATGATAGTAAACTACTTTTGAGGACAAACGATAAAGCTTTGATATTTAATATATGTATTCTATACTTTTGCAAACTACACCAAAGATTGTACCATTATGGAGCAGGTTTGGTAGAGAAGGTGAATTTGTTGTTACGATTTATCTTAGATCCAAGGGATGGGACATTCAACTATCTAGAGGAAGCAGGGGACCAGCAGATATTATTGCTACACGAAAGTCAACAAAATGGTTGATACAAGTAAAATCAAGTACTAAAATACCAAGGTTAAAAGGTTATGAAGTGAAACGGCTTGTAGAACTATCAACAGTAGTGGATGGATCAGCCGTCATCGCCACTTTACAGCCTACGGAGACAGCAAGATCAATATTAACATCTGCAGAAGAAAAGGATGATATTGATTTTTATATACCACCAAAAAAAACGATGCCGATTAATCTTGGAAATTATGTAATATTCTTTTATTCTCTTCCTGATTGGAGAATATTAACACCGTAGTGAGTTTCACAATTAGGCCATGTATCGTTATTTATAGCCTCGTACTAAAAATCGGATTTTTGTTTTGTGTTCTAGTTTAGATATAAAGTTGATTAGGTTAGATTATACTAGTCTAAAACCTACTTAGATTATCACGAAACGATACATGTTACTATGTATGCATATTGATATCATATGAATATCAGTTGCAGAGTTATTACTCTTGTTCAAACAGCTAAGGCTTTTCTATGTTCTCATTCAGAAGGTGTATGTACACAAATGATATCCCACAATTCGCTACATACCTAATAAATAAAGATTTAACTACCGTGATTCACATTAAATAATAATATCCTCGATTAGATGATGGCAATTTGAAAGGCCGATCTAGAAAAGCAGTATATGCTGCTTTATTGGGTAATCTCGGAGTAGCAATAGCCAAACTTATTGCTGCGATATTGACCGGCAGCATTGCTATGTTTGCTGAAACCCTTCATTCATTTTCCGATACATTTAACCAAGTGTTACTTTTAATGGGCATAAAAACTAGCACAAAAGCTGCCACAGAACGTCATCCCTTCGGTTATGGGAAAGAGCAATTCTTTTGGTCTTTTATTGTTGCAACTATGATCTTTGGAATATCAGGTATTCTCTCAGTAGAACAGGGACTAAATTCGATATTAGGTAAAATTCACCATATAGAAAATGTAAATGTGAGTTATGTAATTTTAATGATATCAGCAGCATTTGAAGGAAATGCATTACGTATTGCACTCTCTGTATTTAAAGAAACTATTGAAAGTAGAGGAGAAAAAGTTAGCCTTGGCAACTTAATTAAAGAATTTCATGAAAGTAAGGATCCGTCGATTCTTACTGTTATCGCTGAAGATTCGGCTGCATTACTTGGAATAATTATTGCGTGGACAGGCATTTCATTATCACAAATAACTAAAAATACTATCTACGATGCCTTAGGCTCACTTGGCATAGGCATTATACTGATGATTTTTGCATTCTTTTTGGCTAAAGAAAACAAAGCATTACTTATCGGTGAATCCATATCTAAAAAAGACTACAAAAGAATTGTAAATTTGGTTCATCAAATTCCAGAAGTAAATAGAATAATTGCGCTACGAACTATGCATTTCGCCGCAGAAGATGTGTTAGTTGCAATGGATGTAAGTTTCATGGATGGTTTAGATACTGACAAAATCGAATCCGTGATCGATAATATAGAACAAAAAGTTAAACAAGCTATTCCTTATATCAACCCATCAAAAATCTATGTAGAAGTAGAACAAGATAGCTGTAGGGTTAACTTTAGAACAAAAAGTAGTAGAAAATAGATATTATAGAATATCAAATCTTAATATAAATAATAATGATAGAATAGCTGTCTAAAATCATAGTTATTTGTTTGTTCAAGATCTAACCAAAGATTTTGTTCAGATAAAGGATGCATATTAGAATCAAAGATAGCAGAATCTGTATCGCAAATAGCCAATGAGAGGAGTACCAGTTAAAGCAAAAGCCTTACCAACAACCATTGTTACTATCAAACAAATATGCATAATCACCTTGCTGCATAATATCGAGAAATATTTCACGACACATCTGCAAAGATACTATTCAGATAAGATGCTAGTTCGTCTCTTAACTGTATAACCTCAGCCCGTTTATTGCCATCCAGATTAGTATGCAGCAATGCATCCAGTCCTTCTACTAGGTATTGAATATTTGGTAATGTCAGAAAGGTCTTTGTCTCATGTTGTACTTCGTCTCGAGGATATTCTTTTTCAGCATTCATTATTATAGAGTATTAATTTAGGCAATGTTAAGTTTATGATCGGCGTCTGTTTTTGGACATGTTCAGCTAAATTGTTAACCGAGTAGGATAAAAAAATATAAGTATAATTCAACAATTAATATAAATGTCTTAGATCCGTTGACAATTGATTAAAGCACATAAGAAGATATTGTAGTTTCTTGGAAAAAGAATCACTATCTAGTCCTCACTGATATCTTTTTAAACGACTTTATTATTTGCTCCCAAATACTATGACTGATTGCTTGTTAATAACCTAACATTATTTGTATGATGATGACATGGAAGAGAAAATTAGCAAACAAGAGATTCTGGTAATTTCGTTTGAAGCGCCTATTACATCACCAGAGATACCCCCAAAGCTTTTGTTTGAAATATACTGTATGATCCCAGCAATTGCTAATGATAAACCTAGTGATACTAAACATGCATAACTATTACTTACAAACCAAATAGTAGGCAACGTAATTGCTGTAGAAGCTAACACTTTTCGTTTATCCTTCATAGCAGCGGTGAATGGAGAACTAAAACCTTCCCATGCCGAGAATCCTCTATAAGCATGTATAACCATTATATATTTTGCAACTACTTCGGACACAATAATACCAATAAGCAATTTCGTTCCAGTTTGAAAACTGGATAAGGCAATAATCATACCAGCAAGATAAATAACAATGGATACAGTTCCTGCAGATCCGACTGCAGGGTCTCGCATGGCCCTGAGCTTAAACTCTTTTCCACCTTTTGTCATTAATCCGTCGGCAAAATCAGCAAGAGCATCAATATGATTTGCGCCAGTGATTATTATAAGTGCGGTAGTGATTAGGAGGCCCATTAACAATGGTTGTATATAAAATGAAATCTCATAAGCTAACCCTCCTATTATAATACCTATTATAACACCGACAACTGGAAAAAGATACATATTTTTTGCAATGTAGGAAATATCATCAATATTGCCATTACTACTATTCAATGACTTTTTACGTACAGGTATTATTGTCAGAAAAGAAATAATTGACTGAATTGATCTAAAAACCAAATAGTAATTTCCACCAACCCAGAACATATAAAATTGCTAGAATAGGAATAGACAAACAAGTACAAAACAGAACTGTTGTCAATTTCATGATAGAAATCGCGATTCTACATTTTTCTATAGACGCAGATTCATACCCATATCCCAGTGAATAGTACCCAATTTTTTCAAGTTTTATCCTTAAAGCACCTGCCATTGCAGCCATAGGGTATCCAGCGTTAGGACTAAAAGTTTTATTATGATCATGTCTTAACACTTGTATTGCATTTTTCCAGTCTGCACCTATGATCTTTGCAGAGATCACCATTAAAAATGCGCTTATTCTCGATGGAATAAAATTGGAAAGAGTATCAAGTCTAGCAGACATCCATCCAATATGTCGGTACGGATCGTCTTTATAACCTATCATAGAATCAAGGGTATTAATTATCCTATCAGCAAATGCACCAGCAGGACCAAACAATGAAAAGTAAAATAAAGGTGAGATAATTCCATCGACAGTACTTTCCCCTATACATTCTATAGTACCTGAAATAATATGTCGTTCGTCAATGTTTTTTGTATCTCTTCTTACTATCATTGAGAGATTATATTGCGCCTGTTTAAGATCTCTTTCCTCTAGTGCGTACATAATTGCTTTGGAGTGTTTTTCCATTCCTCTTATCGCAATAGTACTTTTTAAAATCAAAGCAGAAAGAATAATCGTCGCAGCTTCTCCTAGCAAATGGAAACTTGTAAGTATAAAATAATGTATTGTAAGTCCACCTACAATGGTTAAGGTAGTAGCAAAGATCATTCCGTTTAGTTTTTCCTCATTTTGAGAATACTTTTCATCTTTTAACAATGGTATAAATAATGTGATGATTTTACCCAGCCATGCAACAGGGTGGTATTTGTTAGAAGGATCACCATAAACAAGATCAATAGCAATTCCTATACCTAGAGACAAAAAAAGATAATAAAATTCATTCATTCTTCAGTTATCTTATTACCTCCATCAATATGCTTTGTATATCAACACTTTCTTCCACTGCCTTTGCAATAAGGTCAATTTGTTCATCCCATAAACCTTCTGGTAGATTAGATTTGAAGGTAACGTAATTATTTCCATCTAATGAATCCTCATCAGGCAAATTAAATTCAACTTTTGGTATTATTCCAAAAATTTTTTTTTGTGTCAATTTCTCGGTGTAACTTATCGCTTTACTTAAAAGAGATTTATCGCCTAAGAATTTATTTATTAGAAAACCTCTGACCAACTTTCTGTAAGATGGTTTTAACAATTTCATTGTGCCTACTAGACTTGCAAAACATCCGCCCCTTTCAATATCTGCAGTTATTATTACAGGTGCACAGACTTTATGTGCAAGCACCATGTTCGCTACATCATATTTTGAGATATTGATTTCCGCTGGTGAGCCTGCTCCTTCTATTACAAGAATATCATTCTCTTTTCTAAGACTGTCAAGCGCATTTAAAATAATCTGAAAGCCCTTTTGTAGTACGAATTCTTCGTAATATTCCTTTGCATACATTTCTGAGTAAAACTTTCCGTCTAATATTACACTGCTTCTATAATGTCCAAGCGGCTTTAGCAATATGGGATTCATTCGTATGTCTGGTTCCTTTCTAGAGGCAAGTGCTTGAATTGCTTGCACTCTAGCAATTTTATGGGATTTCGTTCTAGGAATAATATGGATATTCGAAGACATATTCTGAGCTTTAAATGGAGCTACGGTGTATCCTTTATTTGCTAGAATTCTACAAAATGCAGTTACTACTGTACTCTTGCCTGAGCCGGAGGATGTACCCTGGACCATTATCAATTTTGCATTCATTAGTTGTCAATCAATTCCAGAGCCTTAAGCAGAACGATATTTTGATCATGTGTTTTGACAGATACCCGAATATATTTTTCGCCCATGCCTGTAAAAGTGCTACAATCCCTAACTAGTACTCCACTTCTTCTCAAGATATCATTTCTTATTTTCATAGAGCTCTTTCCATTTTTTAGATAAATCAAAAAGTAATTCACGAATGATTTACATGGAATCAGGCCTCTCATCTGTCTTCTTATTCTATCATGTAGAAACATCCGTTCCTTTTTAATCATTAATCTTGCTCTTACTAAATGTTTAATATCCTTCAAAGCAACAATCCCAGCCATCTGTGCTATGCCATTTACATTCCAAGATATTTGATTAACTGAGAGTTTCTTAGACAGTTTGGGATTGCAGACACTATAACCAACCCTTAATCCAGCGAGGCCAAAAGATTTCGTCAACGATCGTAAAATGATTAGGTTATCAAATTCCTTAACTTTACTGATTAAACTAAAATGATCGGTCCCTTCATCAACAAGTTCAATAAAACTCTCATCGATTAGAATTTTTGTGGAACCATCAATATTCTCAATTATTTTTTTAATCGATTTAGATGAAACTAATCCAGTAGGATTATTAGGATTACATATAAATACAGCATCAACTTTTTTGGCTTTCTCGATTATAAGTTCGGTGTCCATAGACAAATCCTTCTTTAAGGGAGTATATAGAATGTCAGCACCCATTCTTCTCGAGGCAAGTTCATATTCACAGAAAGTTGGAGCGGGAATTACCACTTTATCTCGTATGAATGCTCTAGCGAAATTGTGAATTATTTCAGTTGATCCATTTCCTATTGTGATCCAATCTAAATCTAAATCTAACCTACTATCTAGATAATTGTATAGAGTTTTTTTTAACTCGTGGCAATGAGGATCAGGATAGACTGAAGAAAGTGATCTAGCATTTTTTTGAATTGAATTTGCAACCATGATAGAGATTCCTAAAGGATTAACATTAGAACTAAAATCCACTTTCACTAGTCGAGGATCTACAGAATAAATTCCGCCGTGGGAGCAGGTCATTATAAGATTTTCCTTAATAATATACTTTCACCTTTTACATTTCCCATTTATTATTACTTATTCCTAGGTATATTAGAATATTTTACTTTTTTTAATTGAATTACTCAATTGCAAGAATATTCATCAAAAACAAAAAACTATCCGTGTATGCCTATAAAAAATATATATATGTGCAATAAGCCGATTTTAATTTTTAAATGCTATATTTGTTGGGAAATGAGTAGAAATTATCTGTATACTAGACTAGTATATGTAAATCTATTGAACAGTTAGGTGAATGTGCTTGATATTGCTTGATATTGCTTGATATTGATATTAGCCACATTACATAAATATAGATTCAGAACAAACTTAAATTTCTATTTAATTACGTTGCTTAGAGTCTACATATTGATAGCGTGCAGATAATGTATTCTCCAGCTATTATCTCCTGTGTACAGTGGAAGTCACAGTAAGCATTTTTTTTCAGATGTCAAATAATTATCCTTTGCGCTATAACGTATAATAATATCTTGACATAGTACTTCGGGATATATGTATTTATTTGAAGATAATGGATACACATAGAGTTGTTTACTCTATTAATACTAAACAAGTCTTTATCTATTTCTGTCTTTCTTTTTCATCTTTTACCTGATTGACCATAATATTTAGTTGCTTATCTATTAAATTGAAGTGCAATCCTTTCTCTTTTATACTCTGAATAACATACAATATCCAGTCTAGGGTTTCTGCATATGTAATAAACATGTCTCTTTTCTCTATGTTTACTGATTTAGCATTCATTTAACATCTTTTTAAATAGATTTCTGTCCTCTTCTGTTTGAAGACTATCTGAAAATCATTCCACGATTCTATTTCTTTTGTAAGGACAACATCATCTTTGCTTGGAAACATACTCAATTAAAAATTATCACATTCCTAATATTCTTTTGATCCATTACTATATCAGGATATACACAAGATTACCTGCCGTTTACTGTATAGAACCTAATAAAGTAGTTATTGCAAACTGTGAAATCATAGTATATGTTGCATATATATCTTAATTCATACTCAATATTATACGATATTCTATATCATATAGACAAGCCCGTACTGAAAATCATTTTTGCAACCTATTAAGGAACTATTCTATATATAGAACCTCGAACACTTGATAGAATATACAGATATCCGTCAGGTCCAACTTCAATATCCGTTATTGCCCCAAAATGCTTACCAAAAATAACATCATCCAGTTCTTCAAGGCTATCACCTATCTTATCAACAAGAGGTCCGTGAAGATCGAGCTGTGTTCTGTTTTTGTTCAAATCGAAATGATAAAGTGTTCCCTTCTTAACATCAAACTTATCAACATCTCCGACAAAC
>DASQQB010000129.1:0-8887 GCA_035643635.1 Nitrososphaeraceae archaeon
TGGCACTTTTCAGGGAATAAAGGTATGGGGACCAACAGATCCTCCAGGACAATTAGGAATATGGGGTACAGAGGTAACTGTGGATTTCGATATATGTGTAGCAGATGGAGCTTGTATTGAAGCATGTCCAGTCAATGTATACGAGTGGCTAGAGACTCCAGGACATCCTGCTTCTGAAAAGAAACCATTTATGATTAGAGAAAAGGATTGTATCTTTTGTATGGCTTGCGAAAATGTATGTCCTCCACAATGCGTAAAAATATTCCAGAAAGGACAATAGGAGTTAAGCAAACATTCCAGCGATGTGGGAGGTCTTGGTACGATGAAGGAATGCATCCTAAGCATGCAAATTCAGACCGATATTTGGGAATACTGGCTCTAATATCCACTAATGCATGCCTTCTTTAAAGCTACACAATATAGTATTTTATTCTTGAAACCCGCTCTCTACTGTAAAAAAACGTTAATAGTCAGAATCCTCGTCTGAAGAGCATAGCTACGATATGATAATAGGAATCGGTGGATTTCTTTATATAATGTTCATAACCGTCGCATGGGTGCTGACTATTTATACCCTGAATTTTTATTATTTGTCTTATCAATCTCGGCACAATGTATCACACGAGAAAAGACAGCTACGTAGGAATGAAGTGAACGACGATTTACTTCCAATGGTAACAGTTCAACTTCCTCTATACAATGAAAAATACGTCGCATCTAGATTAATTAAGGCAGTATGTAATATGGATTATCCGAAGGATAAGCTAGAGATCCAGATTCTTGACGACTCTGATGATGAAACAGTTCAAATAATAAAGAATTTAGTCGAGAAATACAGGTCTCAGGGATTTAATTTAATTCACATTCGCAGGGATGTAAAGAGATCTGGCTATAAAGCTGGTGCGTTAAGAGATGGTTTGAAGTCAGCTACAGGAGAACTTATTGCCATATTTGACGCAGACTTCATTCCTCCATTTTGGTTCCTAAAAAAAACTGTAGGGCATTTTTCAGATCCTGACGTAGGATTGGTACAATGTAGATGGGGTCATATTAACGAAAACTATTCTGTATTGACTGGGGCCCAGGCACTATCACTGGATCTACATTTCTTAATCGAGCAAAAGGCAAAGAGTCTCAATCATTTGTTTATGAACTTTAATGGAACCGCTGGAATGTGGAGAACCTCTTGTATTAAAGATGCTGGAGGATGGCATACGAGCACCTTGGTAGAAGACCTTGATTTAAGCTATAGAGCTCAGATGAAAGGTTGGAAGTCATTGCTTCTTGAAGATATTGTAGTACAAGCAGAGCTCCCGGTCCAGATGAATGCAGCAAAACGACAGCAGTACAGATGGGCTAAAGGATCCATGCAAGTTGCCAATAAGTTGCTCAGCAATGTTGTCCTACAGAGAACTGTGCCTTTGGATACGAAGATCCAAGCGTTTATTCAGCTTACTAGACATGTCGTACATCCTCTTTTCTTAATTCAATTTCTCATATTTCCAATATTGCTTAGCTTGCATTACAAAGTATATAGTTTTTCGTTGGCACCTCTTGCAGGCGTTGTAATATATATATTGATAGGGCCTGCCACATATTTATACATCATAAGCAATTTATGGCCAGATAGATGGCAAGAAAAGGCAAAACAGTATTTGTATTTGATATTTTTTGCCACTGGTATTTCCGTGAATAACACGATCGCAGTATTAGACGCAGTGGCAGGTGGCACTAATGAATTTTTAAGAACTCCAAAGTTTGGCATAGTAAAAAAAGGAGAGAGCTGGAAAAACAATGAATATGCCTTGCCTTTTAATAAGACCAGTCTGCTGGAAGTATTCTTCGGTTTATATGGTTGTATCTCCATCTTTGTTGCTATTCTAACCGGCAATGCTGTCTTTGCACCGATTATGATAATACAAACATTTGGTTTCATTTATATAGCATTTTTTTCAATGGCACATTCCAGTTTTCTAAATAATAAATTTATCATCCAGCATAAGAACGATCACACAATAGCATCAGAACCTCTGAGCTTTGTCGAAAATCGACCCGATAAATACATTGAATCTCTGTCTCCTGTACATAAAAGATACCAAGTTGAACCAAGAGAGAAAAATATCAAAACTCCAGAAATTGCCAGACAATCAAAAACTATGTTAAATAGAACCCCGCAAACATACTATGATAATTGTAATGATAACAATCCTGGCAATGCACCTACAATGACTGCCTCCTCTCAAAGATTAATATTATTTGGTATTTTAAGCTTCTTGGTATTTGGTGCGTCGTTAGCCTTGTATGGGTATGAACAGACAATTTATCCTATTGACAAAGCGATAGGCTACTTATCAAGGGCCGAATCTGCTCAAACGCCTCAAGCCGTGTCAGAATATCTTCAATCAGCACAGCATCTGCTTCCTAGTAATGGAAATCCAGTGTGGTCGTTTCCAAATCCAAGAACTGATTTTGTCCTATTACAAGAAGAGTTGAATGCTATGGTGCTTCGAACCAAGTACATATCTTCTGTAGAACCTAATAGTGCAGCCTACAACACCGGACTCGAGGATCTACACGAATCCATTAAAATAGTGGAAACTAATCTACAAGAAGCTACTCCATATCTGTATCTTAGCATAACAAACATCATCATAAGTTCCATATGGATTTCTGTTATTATTTTGATATTTGCTCTTCTCAAAAGAGGCAGTTCAAAGTTAAAAGAATATGAAAGAACTTAGCAAATTTATTGCCTATATGAAACCTCCATTAACTGCAAGTTATGTCCCTAATGATTAGGCGATTTCTCGCTATTTGACACAGAAGAATCCGGGTCAGATACCCTAGTACTTTCATCACTCAGATTCAGATTTTGACGATCATCATTCCTGGGGAAAACACTGCTCGAACTGTTATTAATCCTTTTCAAAAAAGTTTAATAATGTTTATCAGTTGTGAAGTAACATCTTACCTGTTTGTTTAAATAACAAATTTAAACCTTAACCTCATGTCAGTAGATCAAGAAAAAACTATAACGGACCGAATTTTCGTTGCAGGTATTGAAGGTATAAAGAAGTCAGATTTACGGAGGGAGTTTTCTGACTCAGATATAGATGGTATTTTGGAGCATATAGCAGGCTCAGGAAATGTGTGTATTGAAAAGAGGGGCCAAGCATACTATTGTTGGCACAGAGAACATTACCTAGAAAAGCTATTGAAAGCGGATCCTCGTTTCAGGCTATCCTATGAAATGATAAGCTCTCTAGAACGTTCTATAAACACTACATCTGATTCCTTGGCCATTAGTATGGAAAAGCTATCTGAAAGCATAGCAGATTTTTTAAAAGAAAACAAAAATGTTACTAAAGAAATGCGTGAAGACCAACGTATTAATGGTGCTCCAGATCCTCAAATTCCCACAAACAGACAAGTTGTTATTATGCAGCTTGACCAATTCAAAAACATATTCGACGGTGTTCTGTCAAAGCATTCAGATTCTTTGCGCTGGATGGAGTTGGCTAAAATAAGGGCTGAGATATGTGACCAATTCGCTATTACCAACGATCAATTTTACAGTTTAGTTGAAGAGTTAACAAGCCAATATCCTGACAAATATGAGTTGTCGTCCGGAGGTCAGGAAGGATTGACCTTGCGCGGCCTAACACATGGTCTTGTGAGGTATATCCAATAATGTATCCTTATAGGCTAAGGCATAATCCTTATCCTAGCAGTTCTACCCCCACGACATTAGATGCTCAGGTGCTTGGCGGTACAAGACACAAAGAAGCAAAAGGAGCTGTAATATCATGCGTATATGATCTTAAATCAAAACTAAAAAGCGCGGATGCCACCTCACTTATTCTCCCAAAGAAGGAATCTCGATTAGTTACCATAATTCAAGATGTCGGATCTGGCAAAACGCATTTGGCGCTTCACATTAAAGAACTCCCTGAAATAAAGGATAATACCATTGTTTCATATGTTGATCTTTCCCAAATTTCTCCGCGCGATATGCATAGTCTCTACAAAGCTATCTTATCAGGTTTAGGTCAAAATTATGTCAGTGAGCTTAGGAAAATTATTATTCATTTTATTAAAGATCTACCTGAACAAGATAGACGGAGTGTAAAAAAGATATTTGGATATGGATTTTTTGATTTGATGTCAGGAAAGAATCTTAATCATAAAGCAGAACAGGTCTTAGAAAATAAACTATTTCCTAACTACTCAGAGATAGATTCATTGTTGTCGAAAAAGGGTTTCTCGTCTGTCGAAATAGCCCTTATGAGGCTAACAATTGATCAAAAACTTAATAAACATTCTGATAGCGTCTCATCTCTAGAAGAAATAATCGAATGTTTGACAGCCATCGCCAATATCAACTTAAGATTTCTTGGCAAATCGACGATTTTCCAAATAGACGAATTCGATTCTGATAAAGAGTCTCTTAGTTTTATTAAAGCAGCGATAAATGCGCATCTGCCTTCAAGTATTATAATGCTAATATTGACGCCCTCATCCTACGAACACATCAGGAGTGAAAACGTGTCAGTATTCGACAGGCTTGAGAAAGCAAACTACAAAATTGACCTTGCCGGTTCAAACACCCTAGATGAGATAAGTGATATCATTGCCGAGTATATTCGATATTACGATAAAGAGAAGTGCTTTACAACAAGTAACGTAAATGATCTGAAATCAAGACTAAAGGTAATTTATGATGCCTTCCCTGACTTCAGAAATGTTCGATCCATGATAAACATTATGTACCATGCCATGGAAAACGCTCAAAGAGGTAATAGTGCCATAGTGGATGAATATTGCTTAGACGAAAGCATCAAAAGTATCTATCCCGGGCTCAAGGTAAGAGACAGCATAATGGCAGTACCAATTTCTGAATTTATAAAAATACAAAAGGATTCAGAAGATATATATTCGCTTGAGGCAGGTGTTCGGGATGCCATAAAGAACCTTGTCAACGTTGCTCGCGAGACAGGAAGTGTAGCAGAACATAAGGCTGGCCCAGTTGCTCAAGAGATTGATAACAATAGCCACGGCATCGATGTAATTTATAATGATCAGCACGGATCAAAAGTCGCTGTATCTGTAGTGATAAATAAGGACCATGTCAGAAGTTTTGAACAAATATCAAATACTATAAAGTCCAGAGGTTTTATAGACAAATTGCTCATATTGACCAATGCAAACGCTCTAGGTGATTCAAATGGAACGACGGTGGTCAATATAGACAGATCTAAGATGGTCGATCTCATCTATTTTAGCAATAGATACAAAAATAACGAAATAATGCATGAAGATTTGCAACGAGCAATTTGTCTAGCCAAGTCAATAAAACTCTGTTAAGTATTACAAAGTATTGCAAAAAATAATTCATCTTACCTTATTTATCTACAAAATCTGTATGATTCATCACCATTCCTGTCTTGATAGAGATTAGGCACAAACTGGAATTGTATTAAAAATAATTGGACTTGTAATAGTTCACAAACTCTTTTAAGAGGGAATTGCGATTGCTGGATCGTGGGTAAAAAAGACGGAGATGGTGACTCCGAAGAAAAGGAAGACGAAGAATTCAATGATAGTTCTCCTTATTGTGAAAACGATTGCCCAGAACACGACAGCCATATATTCAAATGCAATATCTGCGGTAATGAAGCAGAATTTGTAGTTCAGCTCGAGCTAGTAAAAGAAAGAAGCAACTACAACATTATGGAATCAGTAAACCAGATGCCTTTTTATCTTTGTAACACGCATGAGTATCTCTATAAGAAAATGCAAAATAACATAGACTTAAAAGACTACTTTACAGAAACAATAAAAGAAAACCGGTAGCGGAGATCGTTTATTTCACCTGACATATAATGAAGAGACCAGTACAAGATAGCCGAGTCTTTGATGATCTTGGTGACTTTTTGAAGAATCAGCATAAAGGAGGAACAAGTATAATAAACTTTAACGACTCTAAAATTCCCTGTATTAATATTAATAACGACACGTATAATGAAATTATTAACAAGGTGGCAGGTAAAAAACTTGCCGTAGATACACTCTTAAATATATTTCACGATGGAGTTCATGTATTTGTCGACATACAAATGAAATTTCTAAATATTGGCTCACAGTACTGCTATCTAGTTTATGCCAATGATATGCTCGAATTTTTTCAAGCACTTTCCACTTCAGGACTAATAGCAATTGCTCCAGGACCTGGCTCTAATTCTTTAGACCTGACGAATTCAGAGAAATCCAACCCGAGCAATGGTAATTTATTAATAGTACAAATCCCAAAAAAGGAAGCGGCTGAAAAAGCCCTACGGATAATTATGACAAACTCGAAGCAGAGCAACGAAATATTCCAAGGTAGAGATGAATTCAATACTTGACAAACTTGCAGTTCAGTTTAATAGAAATCTCATTATTGCTAGTTGCTGTAACTAATAGTTGGCGAGTAATTTAATTGCATAATGAGCACAAAAAAACCAATAGGATAAAAAAAAGCACCTTTGATGCACATAGAAAAGAGAGAACTACAGAAACAGAAAATATGATCTCTCCTCTAAGTGGAGAATGTAAGACAAAGAAAGGAATTGATCATGAGATGGTGCCTGAAGAGATAGACACTCACCTAGAGTTATTTGGCAAGCATGCCTGGGAAGTGAAATATGCTGATAGGTGTGCTATATGTAACTCGAGGATCGACGAGTATGGTTTCTGTGCATGTGGCAGTCAAGGTGAATAACATGAGACAATGCTTGAACATAGCCATCGCTTACAATACTTACCTAAATTTGGTATGTCTCCATATTCAAGCAGACCATTAATCAATAAGTTTCTTGCCTCACCAATTGGTTATTTACTTATTTCTTTTTCAGTATGGGACAATGCGACGGCCGGGATTTGAACCCGGGTTACCAGATTGGCAATCTGATGTCCTAGACCAAACTGGACGACCGTCGCGCTCTTTTGAATCACTATTGATCGGATATTAAAGCATAACGAAATGAATAATGATAATTTTTTCTTTCCTTCGTTACATCAGCGCAATCAGTGTGGAATATCCTCTGCTTTCCGATACGGCGTGATCTTCCTTGTTAACTTCCTCAGTTATCACAGTTACCGATAAAAGATCAAACCTTTGACACCTGGTACAGTCAATTATGATATAGTCATCCAGAATGTCTGCAGCTTTAATGCTTTCATTGCTAATCGTAAAATTTACAGGACAAACCGAATTAATTAAAAATACTTCATCTTTGCGGTAATGACCGATCCGAGCAAGTCTTCCATCCCTAGGGATCGCTTTCACGTTCAGTTTAGTCATCCCAATAGAATGCCAGGTATATCTACTCATGTTATTGACTATCACTTCAAAGTTGTAGGGGTATCCAGCAGTATTTTCTGCCATTTTGCTAACCCCATCATTCATTACAATATCAACTTTTTTTATATTATCAGCATATTTAAAAATCCATTTATTGGTATTTTTCACGATGTCGTCTATTATCGATTTCCTAGATACTGCTTCTTCTGTGCTCAAATCATATCGATCTACCCAATCCTTATAGTCTTTGCTAATATCACATATGAATTCAGCACACGTATTTTGATAATCTTCAATGCTAGTTGCGCGTTCGGAACTTGAATCAGCAGCGAACATCTGTCTTATTACAGTACTAACTATCATCACCTGCAATAAAAAGATGATTTGACGATAAATGATTATATGGAAGATTTACGAAAAAAGTGGTAAGAAGTAATCCTATTATGATCACGTTTTCAGAGCTAATCGACGAGTTAAAAAACAATATTAATAATAACAAGTCAGTATTAGTAAGAATTCTTAAAGATAATCCTAATACAGCCTACCAACGCGTCAATGAACTAGCGCGCTTTACAGGTAATCGTCACAATGTGGATCTGCGATTGCATTTTCCAGCTTCAGAAAAGATTTTCGATGTTGACTCGTATGGGACAGAAAACATTGGAGTAGTAATAGATAAAAATCGTAAGACATTTCCTATTCCTAGAGACGTCGTAAAAAAGGAAGCCTATAATTTGATAGGCCAAGGTATTGAAGCTCATGATGCATATATGTACGAGGGGAAGGAGGGAGTTAAAATAAAACTACAACTTAACTCTGGTAAGCTAGAAGTGCTTCCCGGTTCTATTCATTTTTGGTGCAAGATAGAAACCCCGTTGGCACAATATGGAGATTGGCTCATGAAAAATGTATATTTTAGAACTACGACATCGTAAACCTAATATAACTACTGTCCCACTCGCCCACAGAATAGAGCTGCTACGTACGTTAAAACTAGAATACCATTAGGTATAGTCATTCATTTGGACAGCAATAAATTGGGCTTGGGGAATTGTTTTTACACAAACGTTATTTTGGAGCTCTACTAATTTTAGCTTGCTTAATGTACCAAAACTTGTTGTTCTAAGAGAATCCGGCGATTTACATGTTTATAGTTTTGATCAAGTCTCGATCTTGACTAAAAAAGAATTGCTCATAATTTAGAAGTGGCTCCCTCGAACCAAGGTATCAATACATCGAGAGATGTGTTGTGAGCGCGTGAAAAGAATTAAGGCACATTATTTTTGGTACTAATTTACTCATCCATTATATTTTTATTTGCTTGTTGATACCCAATCCAAGGCTAGTCTGAAGTGCTACATGTCAAGACATTAAAATCCGCCGATCCATGATGACCCGGATTCGGATATCTCTTTTTTCCAAATTGGAACTCTTGACTTAATATTTTCTATACCGTATTTGCAAGCTTCAAGGCTTTCTTTTCTGTGAGCTGAAGATACCGCTACCACCACGCTGATGTCATTTACATTGAGATACCCTATTCTA
>DASQQB010000130.1:0-9333 GCA_035643635.1 Nitrososphaeraceae archaeon
TCCGATTGCACTGCTTGGTCTGATGGTGGTTCACTTCCCTCGATTCTTAGTCTTTGACGTTCCAATGGTCATGGCGATCTCTGGAGCTATAATGGTGACTGGAGGTGTGTTTCCTGTTGATCTTGGCACCAAATTCGACCCAAGCGTGCCTCCTGGTATTACTGTGCCAGAGTGGTATTTGACTGGGCTTTATGCTTTTCTTAGAACGATGTACGACAAATTTGTTACAGGTGTGGCTTGGCCAGGACTTTTCATTTTTGCTCTGTTAGTGGTGCCTTTCGTAGACAGATATAAGAAATTCTCTTGGAAGGATCGACCCCTTATCACTGCTGTAGGAATAACTAGTTTAGCTCAGATCATCGTTACAACGTATTGGGGATTTTATATTGATCCTGACATCAAAAAATCGTTATTAGAGAGACTAGTAATTGATCCAATTTTCTTTTATAGCGTGATGTTGTTGCTGGTCCCATTATCCTTTGGCTTTACCTATATGATGATAAAATTGGCTAAAAATGCGGAGGCTAATGCCAAGCTGCAACCAAAGAAAACAGGAGGAAAAAGCTCGATCAATATCAGTCAAAAATGGATTTACATAATCTTTGTAGCTTTAATGGCATTCCAAATTTACCTTAACATTGCCGCATACTACGCGGTATTAAACGGAATGAAGAATTTTTCTCTCTTCATCGTCGGCATCATTATGCTAGTCTTTGCAGGAATGTTTCACCTATACAGACACGGACGTACTATGGCCAAGGCTCCTCCACCAAAGATAAGTACCACCCCTACCGGAGCAAAGCCTATTCCCACGACGACGACGGCTAAGCCGACCGTTACTTCCAGGCCATCTGGTAGTTCTGAAAAACCTTTGGCCCCGCCGCCAGTACAACAGCCAACAAAAAGCCAAGCTAGCGATATCCAGTCCTCGTCATCAAAAGAGTCAGGCCCAAAGTCATCCGTAGCCGACAATACAACTGCGGCTATTTCACAACAACCTGCACCCAAACAAAACGAGGGCGCCGATGAACCAAGCATAAAATCAGCTTCCAAAGCTCCCGAAAGTACACACTCAAATCTGAAGCCAAAATAATTGAAAGTTTCTCTACGGCTTTATGAGTAATAGGAAAGCTAGGAAAGCTAGCAAGAAGGGCAAAGTCTAAAGGCTGATTCTGTACCTTGACAATTACGGTCAAGGTAAGTCCTGATTTGTAACACAGTATATTTATAAAATCACAACAAACAGCAGATAAACAAAATTTATATGGGAAAATCTTACCAAAGCAACTAGGCGAATTTACAATTTAATGGAGAACCATGCTGCCGGTATAAGCATTATAACATTCATTATTGCTGTTGCTGTAAGCATGAGTTATTACCAATTTGTATATATTCCGCAGGCTAATGCGAAGCCTAATCTTCCAGCAGAAGTACTTCATCCTCCACAAACCACAAAGGTCACAATTTCTCCTGGTTCCTCACAACCGTCCCAAACTAAAAACTTCACTCCGAAACAAGTGCAAGCTGGCCTAGGAGTGTCAAGTAAGGTTGTTTGGACAAATGATGATTCAGTGCCCCATTCTGTTACTTCCGACAGCGGATACAAAGACAAGATTAGCGGCAGCTTCAACTCTATAGATCATATAGGCTTGGTTTTGCCTAAAAAAACATTTGAATTTACATTCACAGCGGATGGGGAGTATCCCTACCACTGCGAACCTCATCCTTGGATGACAGGCAAAGTAACCATTGCCAAGGCAAAGTTCTAGTGCCTGCTGTTTATAATTTATTGAAAATTGAAAAAATGTCTAAAGTCTAGTTGCTTACTCGGCCGCATTCAAAATTTACTAATGCGCGAGGATCGTTATATATCCAACATCGCTAGCGACTTCTTTGTGTTCCTGTATTATCGCTACACGGAATTTTGCATTTGAGGAGCCCTGAGACGGGACAAAGGATGTCGAGGCAGAAAATTCCAAGTTTTGTTTGTCTTCTAGCTCATTCTTGAAGATAGATAGTCGCGCATAAGGATAGTCTACAGGTTTTCCATTAACACTTTTAAAATTAAAAATAGCGTTTGAATATTCAATCTGCGAATTAATAACCACGGTATCAAATCGTCCAGCGTAATAAATGTTAATTTTACCATGGACATCCTGGCCAGCAGTGATTACTTTCTCCATTAAATTAATAGAAATGCCCTTTATTTGCGCCACATTTTATCATCATTTTCCTACTGATATTAAAGATTAAGTCCTTTTGGTGTCGAATAATTTTCTTCGATTGCATAACACCTAATCAAATATATGTATTTAATGAGCGGCATACCTAACTTTTTTAAGTGACGACAATCATTCATGAATTTTAGTCATACCAAAATAGGAATCCTTCTATAGTTCATTAGAATGAATAAAATTTTCATTAAGCAATACAATAGGGATTTTCTGTAGAGATGGTATAATTATAAATAAGCGGACAAAACGCCATTAATATATATAATGAGATTACTAGAATATCAAGGGAAAGAACTATTCTCTTTATACAATATCAAAGTCCCAAGGTCCCATCTTGCTCATACTACAGAAGAGGCAAAAGCTGGAGCAAGTGAAATCGGGTACCCGTTTATTCTCAAGTCACAACTAAATGTCGGTGGAAGAGGAAAAGCGGGAGCAATTTTGAAATGTACAAATGAAGTAGAGCTAATTTCAAAATTTAATGAACTTGTTCATAAGGAGGTGAATGGAGAATTGTCCTCGGGTGTACTGATTGAGGAAATGATAGATAAAAGGAAAGAAGTCTATATGTCTTTGTTTCTCAATAGGAGCAAAAGATCATATGCTCTGATTGTCTCATCAGAAGGAGGGGTCGAAGTCGAGAGCATTGGTAGCAAAGTGGTCATCGATTTACCCTTTGACGGATTGAATTACGGAGCAATAGAAGACCTAGCCTTTAAGATGGGATTTGCGAATGATCCTACCAGATCACAATTCATTGATTTCACACAGAAATTATTAAGAATGGTAGAAGAGAAAGAGCTAGAGCTAGCGGAGATAAATCCTCTTGCAATAATTAACGATGGATCACTCGTAGCCCTAGATGCCAAGGTAATAATAGATGATAATGCAATGTTCAGACATCCTGAGTTAAAAAAATATGAACACATTTCAGAGTTACAATCTCAGGCTCAAAAAAGTGGTTTTTCTCTAGTAGAACTCGATGGCAATATCGCTATAATAGGCAACGGAGCTGGCCTAGTTATGTCTACACTTGATATGATGTCTGATGCAGGAGGTAGAGCAGGATCCTTTCTCGACTTTGGAGGCAGAGCAACCACCGAGACAATGTATGAAGCGTTAAAGGTCATTAGTAAACTCAAAAAAAATGTTGCTATTTTAGTAAATTTGTTTGGTGGGATAGTAAAAACTAATCTTGTGGCACAAGCAATAATAGATGCATATAATGACAATTTAATTGACATACCGCTTTATGCAAGAATTTCAGGTGCCGAGTCTGAAAAGGCTAGAGAAATGTTAAAAAGTACCAAAGCAAAATTATTTGATACAGTTGAAGAGGCCATAGGCACAGCGATACATGAGATCCAAATAGGAACCGTAAATGTTAGAGGCAGCACGTAGGATGACTTATTTTGACATATTTGAGATTTTAATCGGAAAGAGTGGTGAGCCCGATTATAAGAAAAAACCTGTAATAATACAGGGTATGACTGGTAGCTACGGCTCTACTCATACTAGACTGATGAAATCCTACGGGACAAATGTAGCAGCAGGAGTAACTCCTGGCAAAGGAGGCCAGTTTTTTGAAGGAATTTCGATCTATAATACAATGTCCGAAGCTGTACGCTCAACGGGTTCAAAAATTTCTGGCATTTTTGTACCAGCCCCATTCTTCCTAAAAGCTGCGATTGACGCGATCGATAGTGGAATAAAACTTTTAGTGGCAATACCTGAACATGTACCGATCAGAGATGCAATCCATGTACTCGATTATGCAAGAAAAAAACAAGCCATAATGATTGGACCTAATACCCCTGGTTTGATCATACCTGAAATTATTAAAGTTGGGATTATGCCCGGTCAACCTTTCAAGTCTGGTGAGACAGTGGTTTTTTCTAGAAGCGGCACACTAATGTACGAAGTCTCCTATAATCTCACAAGAAGCGGTTTTGGACAGAGACTCTGCCTTGGTATAGGTGGCGACCCTATTAACGGTACAAATCTTATCGAAGCATTTGCTATGATCCAAAATATGGACGAGATAAAATCTGTTGTAGTAGTTGGAGAAATAGGCGGTGATGCCGAAGAGATGCTTGCAGAATATTTAGTGAAAATAAAATTTGCTAAACCTGTAGTTGCTTATATTGCAGGTAGGTCTGCTCCAAAGGAAAAAAGGATGGGACATGCTGGTGCAATAGTATATGGACGATATGGCTCTGCTGAGTCAAAATTTGCAAGTTATGCTGATGCAGGGGTGCCAGTAGCAAAGAGTCCAGCGGAGGTTCCACAGTTACTCGCCAATGAATTGAGAAGATAATAATAAGGCATCATTGCTAGGGCTTTAGACTGGAGTGGATATTGTTTGGTTCGTAAAGAAGAAGGTTGCATTTTAAAAGTACAAAATGTTGTATAATAACATACATAGTAAGAGAATAATTGTTTTGATAAGACAATATAAAAATAAGGTGCTACCTAATACTATGATGCAATATATTGTATACTGAAAGGCGCTTTTGCGACAGATGCATGGATAAGACCTTACATGAAATTAGCGAGTCTGATGAAATTATATATACGTATAGGCATAAGAGATTATATATCTGCAAATTATGCGGTTTCAGATCCTTTAAAAGAGGACTACGTCCTAGCGCCGAATCCGTTTACTAAAATAAGGAGTCTAGCAAAAGATTAATCCTTGAAAAGCGAGATACAATATTTGGACAGTTGTATTTCAGATTATCTCGTTAGTCTGAAAAAGGAATACATAAAAAAGTACCCAGCCAGTAGCATAATACGGGAGTTTATCCCTATCAATTCTTCAGGTGATATCCCGATATCACTGAAGAATTTAGAGAAATTAAATGAGTTTGCAAAATATAATTCCATATATTTTAAATCGGATATTATCAGCCTCTTTGACTTACCTTGTAGGTCATATGAGGGGGATATCAATCAGTATATGTTAAGCTGCAAAAAATATGATACTAATTATCAACCTTTTTACCCAACATGGATTCTTTCAGCATATTTACTAGCTTTAGGAGCAAAGATCCTAGGTTTCAACGAAGTCGTGGATATAGGTTGCGGGGACGGAAGGATTCCTTATTGTGGAGAATTATTGAATCTAAAAGCAATAGGTATTGAGATTGATTCGGCGCTAATGGTTTTACAAGAACAAATATATAATTCAACAAAAGTTGGCTATCAAAAAATGAATCAAGATGCTATTTCGATTGATTATAATTATCTTAAACTGAAAAAACCTATGTTTTTTATTTCAGGTTTACCTGAGATGGGCGAGATGCTGGCGATCGATACTATAAAAAAAATCAAAGAAATTGAACAGATAAGCGATAATGCAGGTTTTAATTTTATGGGAAGCCATCTAATGAAACAATACTCGCGTGACAGGACAAAATGGGGATGGGGCGAAATTATCAAAAAATTCGACCTTGAAATCATTGGTTGTACGACATTACCAACACATTGGACGACCGATCAGTTGATGGACACTCCTTATGTTTACACACAATGTAAGTGAGCCCCAACATCTGGTACGAACAATTGGATTGTCGAGCCTAGATAGATTTCTTATGAGTTCAATGCGACCAAATATCCTCATTGAGACCGTCTCCAATAGAGAGACAGACAACAATATCTCTAATCATAAACTACTTGACCGTTAATTCCAGCATTCGCGTCTTTCGGAGTTTTTATAACCACTTAGATCCGATGAAACAACAACACCTCGATTATAATGTCATTGTAAGTTCCTTTGAATGTAAGAATATTGGGGGGGATATACCTGTTCAGAATAGGTATTGCGGTCGTCATAGAATCTTTCATAAACGAAAAGCTGAATAATGGCTGATATTTAATAAATTTACTCATCATGAAAATTCTAAGAATAGACGTATCGATGCTAATTGTGACTTCGGTTCTTTTGTTAACATTCATAGGTTCTTCTCCTATTCTGGGAACGTCGGTATCTGGGCAAATTTCCTGTACTGATCCTAGAGGGGATGGGCACTGCATCAATATGATTTTCAAACAAGTTGAGAACTCAATAGTTCAAGTGACAAGAAAGATTCCAAATCCCCTAAATCCTCAATTAAAAAACAATACTGCATTAGGATCAGGATTTATCTATGACAAGGATGGTCATATAATAACTAACAACCATGTTGTAGGAGACGCCAAAATAGTGGATGTGACGTTTGTTGACGGCAATAGGTATACCGCTATGGTTGTCGGAAGGGACGTCTTTAGTGACATTGCGGTTCTAAAAATAATAGAGAAAACATCTCATCCTGCAAGGCCACTAGTGCTCGGAAATTCATCTAAACTAGAGATTGGAGAACCAGTAATAGCAATAGGGAATCCATTTGGTCTGAGTGACACCGTAACTACTGGCATAATAAGCCAGGTCGGTCGCTTATTGCCTGACCCCATGGGATTTTCGATATCAAATATAATCCAAACAGATGCGCCAATAAACCCTGGAAACTCAGGAGGACCTCTATTAAATATGAATGGACAAGTAGTGGGGATAAATACTGCCGTTCTTTCCTCTACAGGGGCGTTCTCAGGGATCGGGCTTACAATTCCCTCAAATTCTGTAGCACGTATTGTACCTGTATTGATTCAAAGAGGAAATTATTCCCATCCGTATCTGGGACTCAGTGGAGCCACTTTGACTTCTGATCTTACCGGGACTGTTGATGGATTGCCTAATAATTTTAAGGGTGTATTAGTAAATTCGATCGTCAAGGGTGGACCCGTAGATATGGCAGGTATACGGGGAAGCGTTACCGATCAATACGGAAAGGTGCACGGCGGAGATGTTATAGTAAGCATAGATCGACATCCTGTAATACGGTTCGAGGACCTTATCACCTACCTTGACGAACACAAGTCAGTTGGTGACTCGGTGATGCTGAAGGTATATAGAAACGGTAAACTGCTGGATGTAAATGCTACACTGCAGCCACGCCCATCTCCTATTCCATTTCTGCAAACACAGGCTCCGCCCAATCCTCCATGAAGCTTTTATTCTTCAAGGGAAAGAGAGCGCAAATACACTCCCTTATCCAAACTACTATTAGGTATTAGTATGTCATGAAAATGTATTTAAGGATAGTAGTATCTGTTAGCTCTGATATTGTGAGTAGTACAGGTCTATTAATTTTTTAGGAAAAAAATTTGCATATATAAATAACCTGTATAATTTTAAAAGCAACTTTTTGTTTCTTCCATCTAAGCTCCGTCGGTAAATCTCAGCAGACGGACCAGCTTCTATAATTGGCAATACACATAAGCGCGGAACTAGGTTAAACCCAATTAACACCAGATTCTTGTTGTGATTTTGTTTGATTCAACTCTTGACAATTCGACTAACCGTCTTACATGTCTTTCTATACTATCCGCACGTTTGATTTTCGATGCGCTATCATAATAATGACGCCTAACTTTATACAGATTTCCATATCTACTGCTTTGTCTTAATTTTTAGCATTCAATCTTTGATATTAATTTCTGACACAATGCATAGTGTATGAGCCTATATATCTTGTTGTTGGATTCTAGAATATGTCCATCTGGATCTTTAAACCAGTTCACTATCACTATAAATTTTACCTGATAAAGGATTGCAACGCCAAATTAATGTGAGTTATTTATAAGCGGCAACGATAATTGCCGCACCCATCATCCTTTCTTTAAATTCTACGCGACGAAACTTGTCTGCAAGCATCTTATAAAGGGCCTGATTTGATGGCCATTTTAAGAAGGTACCGTGTATCTTTTTGAACTTGAATCCTTCTTTTCCAGCTATTATAAAGGCTATAATCGAAAGAATATATTTTAGATAAAACGCACTGAATGCCTTTATAACCGGATCATTTGATTTTCCGATGTCGACTATGATCAATCGACCTTCTTTCTTTAGAACTCTATGTATCTCTGCAATCGCGGGACCTAATTGAATAGCATCCCGCAAAGAATACCCACAAATGACAACATCGAAAATATCGCTTTGGAATGGGATATATTCAAAGACGCCGGTCGCCAATGAAATACAGTCATCATATGATTCAGGGTTTTTCAATCCGAAGCGCCTTACATTATGGAGCATTTCAACAATTGGGTCGTACATTACAATGTTAGTTTGACCCTTTATTTCCTGTAATATTAATTGGGACATATTTCCAAATCCTGAACCAGCATCCAGTACTAGATTACCGGGAAAAACATGAAGGCGAATACCCTCAAGACGAAAATCCGTATCGTTTCCCAAAGATATTACCCTATTGACCTTATCATATACAGGTATTATCTCGCGTAGGACCCCTATTACTTCCTTCCAGTATTCTTTCCCTAGGCCTAGATCAGACATTGTCTTATAAAGTAATGAATATCTATATCTTAATTTTCCTCATTAATTCATTTAAAAAATTATTATTCAAAATAGATCGCAGTTACCACAAATCTTTCAAATAGAAGGAGAGTCAATGACTAGGTTAATCTACTACACATACTAATAATTCATCAGATGTAGTATGGATTATACAAGGTCAGACAGACACTAATAAATATATGTCGCTACGATCAATATTATAACAATCAATTGTCCGTGATATTTGAATACATTTGTGAGGATTGTGGGTGCCTTGTTGAACATAACAACAAGATCACTCTTGAGAGTATGAAAGATGTCCATAATCAACTATGTGCAGTCAAGAGGCAAAAATCTATGACAGCCACCTCAGTTCAGCCAGCAGCCAAACCATCAGTAGCAGCCAAGCCAACTGCTCCTACTCCGTCAGGGCAAACTACTGAAGGAATGATCCCTACATCGACTCCTCCTCAGAGTAGCGCACCGCAATCGTCTCAGCCGGCGGGAGGTGATACTACTATATCACTTAGTGGAACTGGAACCAATTATTCAAAGATAGATGGCCCTATTGATCCTGAATTCAAGTCAAAAAGACAGCAGGCTGGCACTTTTCAGGGAATAAAGGTATGGGGACCAACAGATCCTCCAGGACAATTAGGAATATGGGGTACAGAGGTAACTGTGGATTTCGATATATGTGTAGCA
>DASQQB010000131.1:0-12254 GCA_035643635.1 Nitrososphaeraceae archaeon
TGGTACTGAAAAGGGTAGAAAAGATGATCCTTTAACCTCATATAGAGACAAGGAACCGATGACACCTGCAAAAATTAAAGAGCATGAGCCCACAGCAGTAAGAAGAGATCCAAGTGATCAAAGAATTGTGGAACCAGGACAGACTGGAACAAATTCAGAAGAAGCAGCAGAAATAGCCAGAAAAAAGGGCATGGCTAAAGGTACTGCAGGTGCTGCTGAGACTGAAAGTGAATATGAACAAGATAAGTAAGACTGGAACAAATGAATAAAAACTGGGAAGTATCTTAATTTTTTGAATAATTTTTTTTGTCTATAAACAAGAACCAGGATTGTCATAAAATCTTAGCAGTATGGTTTGGCTAAGGACAAATTGTGACATATGTGCATATAGATAACTTTTGCTAAGGAAATGCATATAACGAGCGAGCGCTGACATATGTTCCACGTACATGCAGATAAATAATAGAACAGTTTAATAACAAACTTTGCTTAACAATGATTATGACAATGTGTATATTTTATTCTGTCTGTGACACAGTTAAATTAGTTCAGTAAAAAGAGAGGGTAGTAGTAGGGTATTACTATGCAGATCATGGCCGGGGTAATGAAATATGATGTAAGGATAGACTGTGTATATCTAACTCAACTTCCATAAGCAGGGTAGATATAGTTGAGCAACAACAACAGTTCCAGACCACTAACAACTGCTGATCTTATCAAAAATTTTCCCTTTACAACTCAACGTAATAACCAAGAAAGAGTACTAAATGAAATATGTGCTGCTTTCAATTCAGGCTACAAGTATATCATATTGGAAGCTCCTACTGGATTTGGAAAAAGTCCTGTAGCTATAGCAGTTGCTATGACTTTAGGCTCAAGTTATATTTGTACTGCAACTAAGGATTTACAGAGCCAATATTCAAAGGATTTTCCATATTTCAAAGTAGCAAAAGGAAAGAACAATTTTCCTTGTTTAGTAAAAGAGGATGTAATCAGAAATGGCACCTATCGATGTGGAAGCTGCGGTACAGGCGAGTATATGAGTGAATGCTATCATACAACAGTAGAATATGGCCCTTGTATGACCGACGAATCCTTCAAGGGTAGTGACTGCAAGTACAGAACTTTTGCTAAAGATTACAAAATCATTAATAAGGGAATAAAAGAAGAACAAATTTTTATTGATGACAATAGTAAGCATCGCTATGAGAAGAGCTATTCAGAATGGCCTCATCTTAAAAGCTTGAAAGATGCAGATCCTTGGAGGCCGTGCGAATACTTTGACCAACTAAACAGGGCATTAGCTTCAAGTCATTCTATATTCAACTATTCCATTTTCTTGGGCCTTTTGCCGAACGCGAAAAGTCTACCTGAAAGAGAATTATTGGTATTAGACGAAGGCCATTTATTGGAAACAGAGATTGTAAAGTTTAGAGGACTAACGATATCCAAAAGAAGATGGAAAAGATATATTCAAGATTTAAAGATTATTGATTTTGGTTATGAAGATATAGAAAAGTGGGTTGAATTCTTAATCGAACTTGAGACAACTATGCTTACCTTGACTGGCAATAGTTCTTTAGCAGAATCTTTGTCGATAGAACGAAAAACCAAATATAATTGGCGCGGAGCCAGTAAAGATTCAAAATCATTATCATCGTCATCATCAGAAGATAGAAGAAATAAGAATAAGAGTCTTGTCTCAGCATCAGATTTATTCGATAGTGATGAAGAAATTGCAGAAAAGTACCACTACTATAATAATCAAGGAAGCAGTTTTTCAAGAAAATCATCATCATTCCCAAACCTTGGAGATGAACTTGCGATTGATGCTATTAGAGATACAGAAAGACTTACAAAAACAATAAACAATATTCTTTCGAATCCAAAGAACTGGATCGTATCAGAGATAAAGAAAGAGAATTACGAAGTTGTGAAGGTTGAATTAAAGCCATTAGATATATCTTCCTATTGTAATGCTCTATTTGAAAAATGCTCTAAAACATTAATTATGAGTGCAACAATTTTAAACCATAAAACATTTTGTAGAAGTATTGGTCTAATTCCCCCCGAAGAAAAAGGACAAAAAGATAATAATAACAATAAAGTGAAATTCATACAGGTCCAGTCAGACTTTCCAATAGAAAAGAGACCTATCTATCCTCTTAATATCGCATACCTTAATTTCAATAATTTACAACTACAAGAAGTAAAATCCAGCATTGCAAAGACTATTGACAATTTAATGTCACTGCATAAAAATGATAAGGGTATAATCCATACAACGTCTTATGATCAACTGAATTTCATTAAAGAAAACCTATCTACTACAAATGCAAGAAGACTAATAGTAACTGATCCAGAGATACAAAGAGATGAAATCATAAAACAACATACATACAATCCTATAAAACCTACTGTACTGATTTCTCCTTCACTTCATACAGGTCTTGATTTAAAAGATGAACTATCGAGATTTCAAATAATCACCAAAGTGCCCTATCCAAATAAAAGCGACAGATGGACTAATGCAAAAAGAGAATTAGATGAAGAATGGTATTATTGGCAAACAGCACTAAAGTTGATACAAGGTTATGGTAGGTCTGTTAGGTCAAAAGATGATTGGGCAAAAACGTATATTTTAGATTCAGCGTTCAGTTACTTTGTAAGAAAGAACAGAAGTCTACTGCCTGATTGGTTTATTCAAGCAATCCGAGGCAGGTGAGTAGGCAGATTATAATAAATAATAGCTACAGTTAGTTATAGTAATAGTAAGAAACTTCTTCCGTAATCACCACTATAGTTACCTGTAATTGATGTGTTCCAATAGGTACAATAATTCACGATATTATACGTGACTAGCTAAAATATCTAGAAAGGAAATACATATTTCTTCGAACGTAAGTCGGATTAAATTATGACTAATCTAATGATGAGAATCGATCTAGACTGACATTTTCACGACACCACTAATTTCGATATTAATCTATTGGCTTCCATTTTGCTAAGGTATTTGTCAGGCTCTATTCCTAGGATTCTCAGTATTCGCAGCTGTTTTTCTGTAGCCATATACTGCCCAACTTTTTCATATAATGCAGGATTACTGTCTAGTGTTTCTTGATATGCTTTGTAAGATAATGCATCCGCTTCTTTGTTTTCCTCACGAGGAATCCACTCAAAATCAATAGATTTGAATTTAGAAATAAGGTTCATTGATAGAGTGTATAGCGGGATTATCCTAGCCGCCTTGACTTTGTATTTACCTTTTATTTGAAAGATGACAAGTTTAGAATCTCCCTTTACGATTACTTGTTTGTCGCTAAAATTATTTTGAAGTAACCATTCTAGCGCCTTGATGACGCCTGTATATTCTGCAACGTTATTGCTAGAATCATCTGAGAATGGTTCTGCAGCTAGACCATATTTTGCTTCTTGTTTCTTGTCCTTTATCATTATTACAAAAGCATAACATGCAATTCCACCTGGATTGAATGGCTGACATAAGCCGTCAAAGTAAACTTGTATTATTGGAGCTAGTTTGCTGTAGTTGTAATATTTAGTAATTGGTGTGTCATTTTTATTATTACTCACAGGATACACGTGAATCTCGGGAGTATCTACTATTATTATTATTCTTTTTGTTGTTTGCGTAGTTTTGTACTTGACCAGACATATTCTTTTTCTAAGCCATTTTGTTTATCTGACATGCTGTATTAGATAACTCTCTTCACAACACATTAACTGTAGCATTTTTTTTGAAATTTATTAGCTACTCTTGTAGTGAAAAGCTAGCGGAGAAGGAGAAAATGGAAGAGAAGAAAAGGAAAGCTAATTGAAGCAATTGTCCATCCATGTCACGTCTCTACGTAAAAGAGATTAAATGACAACCTCAAATGACAAGCTCGATAGTAACGAGGATGATATTCTTGAGAAAGAGATAGAGTCATGGAAAAGCTTCCAATATGCTCTACGAGAAGAAAATGGGATATTGTTTAATAAAATGTTAGAAGAAATTCGAGAATATGCGAAAGCAGTCGCCATTAAGATGAAGCTTACTCAACTGAATCGCTCTTAATGGCTTTGATATTTCAGCAACAAAGATGATTAGTCATGCAATTAAGAAGCTGTCCAAAGACAATAGAAAGAAACATGACAACAACAACTCCAAAACACAACAACTGGACTTAGGTCATGGTTCCTGATCGGGATGCAATCAGAATAGACCATATATTGACTTAATCTGTGATAAAGACATCATACCAGTAGTCGGTAGACAAATAATTCATTTTTTAGAATGTAATTTCATTTATGAATTGACATGTTATCATTATCAGCAGGGAATGATTGCTCCACTACTTTCTTTTCAATAGTTTCTAGCAACTCTTCTATTGATTTCATGAGAACTGGAATTTCTATGCTATCGTTCCAGAAAGTCAGTATGAAAGTAGTAGGTTCTAAAGTACCCATATGAGCAGCAGGAGTAGGTAGGTCGCCATTTGAGACATTCATGGAACCCTCTGATATAATATTTCTATTTATTAGTACTAGATTTTTAGACTTTTCTGCCCAATCTTGTAATCTTTCATCATAATGTTCAAAATAGCTCCTCAATGTCTTTGAATTCAGAGGTGATCTCTTATCTATTAATAATAATTGCCTCAGATACGTTCCGCGTAAAGAATATTGTTTAGCACGTAAAGAGTATTCTCCAGACTTTTCTGCTTTATCCTTATCGTATGCAGGCCAAAAAATTTTTGAAATGTTAGCGAGTGACGCTAATATCGTCTGAACTAAACTCCAGCAAAGATATCTATCAAATGAGTTTATACCATTTTTTAAATTAGCAAAAGCAACTCTAGCCATCATGCACTGATCTCTTATTTCCATTAGAAGTATCCGTTCGAGAAATTTGTCAAATGGAGGCAACGGCGATACAGTGTTAGTATTCAGAAGATAAATATCATTTTGTAATACAAATAAACTTATGCACTTTTCATGTCGTGCTAGTTTACATAATCAAACATCAGAGTCAACAATTTTGTAGTAGCAACTACACAAAATCACTTACTAATTTCATAGAAATGATGGCTACGATGTTATTAACTCTAACTTAGATATATTGCCTTCTTTGGTTACTTTATATATTCTATCTACAAAGCTCTCCAGCTCACGTTCGTGAGATACCAATATTATTTGTGCTCTATTTAGTTCATCTAGTACCTCTCTAAGTCTAATTAACTGTTCCTTGCCAAAGCCATCAGTAGGTTCATCTAGAATCAGCAAACTGTTTTCCATAAATGCGATCTTCTTTATCATTATATTTAATGCAAGCCTGTATGCCAAAGCAACAGATGATTTTTCTCCACCACTGAGGCTGTTTACATCTAATGTATAACCAGATTGATTTATTATTGGTGTAAAATTTTCATCTATCTCTACGCTTATATCTTGCGTTTCAATTAACGTATTAAACCATGTCTTGAAATGTTGATTAAATTCTTCGTTAATCGCTCTAAGTACGTGTTTCTCTATATCGTCTATGGCAGGTACGAAACACTGATCTAGCCAATTCTGTACTTGTTGAAAGATCTGTTTATTCTTAAAATATTCCTTTTTTTGCGCAATGTCATTTTCAAGTTGACGAAGATTTATCTCCATACCTTTTAACTCTGAATCTTTAGCTGCCATGTCCTGCTGTTTTTGTGAGCGAGTCTCTCCTATTTCCACCAACTCTTTTTCAAGTTTCTCCAGTTGTTTTATTACTTCTTTATTTTTATTGTATAATGCCTGTTTTTCTAATAATATTTTTGAATCAGAACTTATCTCCCTTTGTATATCATCAATAAATTTGATGGTATCGTCTATCTCATTTTGGATTTCAGATTTCCTTTTAACCTCTTGATATTTCTCTAAATATTGGGTTTCAATTTTCTCATTCTCATATTTGGAAATTAAATCATGAACATCATCATAGACGTCTTTATCCTTAGATAATTGTTTGATCTCTTTCAGTATTCCAGATAACTTTTCCCTTTCTTTGATAGCATATTCTTCATGCTGTAAGGAATCAACAACTCTGCATAAATTCGACTCTTGTCCTTTGAGCTTTTCTAATATAGCTTCTATATTCTGCTTCTTCTCAATGAGCTCTCCACGTCTTCTTAAGAGTTTTTGTAACTGTCCTTCCTTATTCTCAATAGCAATTATCTGCGCCTCAATCTTCTTCTTTTCCTTCTCTTGATCAATTTTTTGCTGTATTAAGAACTTGATTTCCTGTTCTATTTGCTGTCTTTCCTGTTCGAATTCATATCTTACTTTAGAGATGTGTTCATCAGTTAATCTCTGCTTACATTTTGGGCAAGTTGCGCCATTACCAATACTAACTATTTGTTGTATCTCTTTTTGCTTTCCACTGATCAATTCATTTTTAGCATTTATGAGTACTTTTTTCTCTGAAATAATAGTTGAAATATAGGTAACCTGTTGTCGTAACTCAGGTAGTCTTTTTAGAGCTTCGCTGATACTGTGTTCTTCTTGTTCGATAGAATCTAGAGAATTAATCGCCTCTTTTTGATTGACTAGATTCTGCTTGTCCTTTTTGATTTCATCATGTAGTCTACTTCTTTCTGTTTTTAGACATTGTGCTGCGTTTTCTATAAATTGCTCAAGTTTGACCTTTTCTATTTCTAACTTTCCATAAAGTTGTACTGATTTCTCTAATTTTAGTAGCCTTTCTCTCTTTGTGAGATAATCATCATAACTAGGTTTTAATTTTGAAAGAACATCTTCTGATTTCTTGATTACTTCTAAATGCTCTTCAAGTCCTGCTAGATGTCTTTGTAGTTGCTCCTTAAGATTTAGGTTTTTGGCTATGGCATTATTTAGATGAGGTATGGATTCCTTAAGTTGTATAACAAGCTCTTTTTTGTCTCTAAGATCAGGTAGTTTGTCATTTAGATCCTCTATATTTGCATTTAATTGTGCTATACTATGTGATATCTTTTCTATTTCTTCTGACAAAGACTTCCTTCTGATTTGTTCTTGATCTAGAAGGTTTTCTTTATCATAGAGGTCTTTTGTAAGTTCGTTGACTACATGAATCTCCTTATCCATCCATGTGGAAATTACACCTGTATTTTTCTTTGCTGTACTATATTCCTCTATGCTGAAAGCTCTTCTAAGGATCTCAAGTCTTCGTTCCTTAGTTTCTGCAAGTACTTGCTTCATCATTTCTTGCGGAGTAAAGATAGCATAGCGGTATATTACAGATGTTGTTCTAGTCTGGGATTTTTCATTGATGTTTATAATTTGCAAAACCTTAGATTTCATTTCACTAGTAGAATAGCTTGTGGTAACATCGCCATCAATTATATAACCTTTATCTTGTGAGACATTGTTGCCATGTCTTTTTAGAGACCTATATATCTGATAGGATTTCCCATCCACATTAAATTCTAAAACTACAGAACCTGTTTTCTCACCAGATCTCAGAATATGGTTGCCATCTATGTCACCTAATCCAAACAGAGCAAACTCTATAGCAGAAAGAATTGTGGACTTTCCACATCCAATATCTCCTTGAAATAGAGTTCTACCTTCAGGTATTTCTATATCAGTTTTCTCTTTATAGCTCCTTACATTTTGAAGACTTAACTTTTTCAAAATCATTTATTTATTATCGCCAACCCCTAGAATAGATATAGCACTATTTCTAACACGTTTCTCATAGTCGCTAACACTCTCATTTTCAAATTTTTCTGTCTTTAGTGTTTGAAGTAATTGCTTTGCTGTAGATTGTGCTAACTCGCCTACTAATCTGGAATTTAAGATAGACTTAACTTTTTCATCAGATATTGCAGGATCAAGTTTGAATGATGCTGTCGTTTCTTTTATTATCTTTTTCTCTATATCTTCTATACTTTCTCCTAAAACTTTTACTTGTGTAGTTTCTGTTGATGTGAGGGCACTTCTATTAATTGATGTTACAAGAGCACCTTTCTTACTAAGAACTTCCTCAAATCTGGAGAAATTGATATCTGAACTCTTACCTGAGATTAGAGTTCCTTTTATTTTAATTAGAACTATTTTGCCTGAGACATCCATTCCATCAATTATTAAAGAGACGGTATCCTCTACCTGTTTAGCAGTTTTTTGATCAGCCCCGATTAGCTTGAAAATTATGTCGACTACTTTAATTTCTATGAAACTCGGCTTTACAGTCTCACTATCTGCTTCGACTATATAAAATCCTCTTCGTTCGCCTCGTGCTGTTTCTTCCAAATCAGTAAATGTAGCGCCAAATAGTGGTCCAGGATAAACTATCATGCTGTTTCCGTCATGTTTTTTCTCAATTCTTCTATGCAAATGACCTCCACCATAATACCTAAATCCTTTTGGAAGCAAAGACAATGGTATAGTGTCTCCTCCAGCAAGGTCAATCGGAGTTAGTTCGCTTATAGGAGCGTGAAAAAGAAATATTTTAAAACCTTCCTCAGATTCAAGTGCGTCCATATCCAGCATACTGTAATATTCTGCATCTAAACCAGTTTTTCGACCAGATAGTCCTGTGATTTTGACAACAGTCTTGACATCTTCAAAAAACTTTAGTTTTATTTTGTCCTCTACTTGTTCAAATTCAACAGGTTTAATGAAAAGCCCTGTACTATGCAGTATGTCTATAATCGACACTGTTGATGCAGTAAAATCATGTGAACCATAAATCATATAGATCTCAATACCATTTTTCCTAGCCTCTCTGAGAATCTCTACTGCACGTTTTACAGGTGCTAGATCTGGAATGTTAAGGTCAAAAAAGTCTCCAGTTATAACAATAAAGTCTACATGTTCATCAACGCATATTGAAATCGCTTCCTCAAAGGCTTTAAGATTGAGTTCTCTTAGTTTTATGTTTCTCCATGCACCAAGATGACAATCTGTAATGTGTGCAAATCTATGCATTATGTTATAACATTCACCTTCTTCTGTTTCTTACTTGAAGTTATTTCTACGTCTTTAACAATATCTTCAAAAAGCGGGATCTTAATAGGAACTGCAAATTTTGTAAAATTAGAACTAATAATTGCCTCACCTTTATCTAAGCTTGCAATATTTCTATCATCAGTAGAAAGGTCTTGTGATGCACTTTGTATTATTGAGCTTCTTTCAGCATAAAGCTCATTACCAAGAATTACCTTGGTGTTCATATTTGCCAATATAGTCTTTGGAATGACGCTTGTAAGTTGAGTTATTGCAACAAGACCAATTTTGAATTTTCTACCCTCTCTTGCGATGTCGCTATATATGTTGTCACCAGATGTTCTTAGTACTTGATCGCCTAACACCCTTGGTGCTTCCTCAATTACTATAGAAATCACAGGTTTATCTTTCAATGTGTCATCTTCTTTTGCAATTTTGTAACGGTTTAGGATCTGATTAGCAACAATGCTTCCTATAAGAAGCTCGGCCTGATCTTCAAGCATAGAAGTATCTAAAATCACCTTTTTTCCCTGCTCAAGTAGATTCATAATTTCGAATATGGTCGATTCTCCCATCGTGTTACTAAAAGTTGCACTCCTGAATTTTACTTGATTATCTGTATGACTGAAATAAATTCCAAGTATTTTATCAAACTTCCTTCTCAAGACATTAAGCGTACTGCGATTTCGACTTGTTATTATGCCTGTATCGCCCGTGCCGCCACCGCCAACACCGCCAACACCACCATTAGTACCGTCGCCTCCGCTTTCATGCGCCGCATTTTCTCTTTTATCTGTAGATTCATCTACAATATTCATTATCCAATTTTCATGGAAATGATTGTAGGCTTGATACATCATTTCCAGCTGTGCCTCAGTAAAACCTGCAATTCCTCTAAAGTCTCCTGGCGCAATAGATCTTAAGTTAATAACAAGTGTGTATGCTCCAGGGTTGCGGGTACTGTTATGAGAATAATATCTCAGAGAGTTTTTTGCATTAGGATGGTTTTGCAACCCCACTCTAACATTATTTTTTCCATAATACTCATTATGTGGATCTAAAACAAGGACTCCGCAATACTCCTTTTCTAAAATATTCCACAACATAATTTTGATTAAATTACTTTTCCCTCGACCAGTAGTAGCGGGAATGAGAATATGATGAGAAAAAACATCTATAGCTTCAAGACTTATATCTACGTTCAAGACCTTTGATCCACTTCTGACCTTTCCAAAATATAATGGGTTTTTAGGTTTTGATAGAAAATTCAAATCCTGTTCCTTAATATGTCTTACTTGGCTCATAAAATTTGGCAACACTTTTGGATTATGAGGAGTCGCAGTTATGTGTAAAAGAGGTTTAGCTATAGCCAGGATATAATTTCTTAAATGCGGCTCCATGAATTCTAAACTCGATCCAATACCCTCAAGTCTCATACCAGAGATACTTTCTAATGCTGAACGTGAAACTTGGCTACCGTACATAAGATCAAAGACTTGCAAAAAAAAGTCGCCATTATTTCTTTCCTCTACAAGGAGGTCACCAATTTCTATGGCGCTATCGCTCTTTTGTCTAACAATTAGCTTTCCTAATTCACCAGCAATGACTTCCCCACAACAATCTTCAAGCATTTTCCAATTCATTCCTTCAATAGGTTTAATATTTCATGAGCATCTGTAGAACGAATATGTCTTGCAAATTTATTCCACAAACCACGCTTTGAAAGCTCAGACAGTACCATTATCCTATATGTCCCAATCTCATTGGTTCTAACTCTTGCATTATCATCAGCGTCTATAAGGCCATAGGGATATCCAGGAAAAGTTGCGTCCATTGAAACGGCCGCTAAATTGCTAAAAACATCATAAAGCTCTGCTTCATTCATTCTTTTTACTTGCTCTTTATCTACTTCGTACCTAAATATATGGTTGGCCTTTTCATGTAGCTTGAGAATGAATATTATTGCTGAATGACCAGATACAAGACCTTCTGCTATAGGATAGTAGTACCATGTTCCAAAATCAAGCTTCCAGTCATCAGTAAGTTTGAAAAGAGATCCCAATAAAGATAATCCTGTTGTTGTAAATAGAGAACTTGATTTCGATAATCCAGAAAAAATTACACCATTTTTTGTTGTATTTTCCTTGACTCTACCAATATACTTGTCCTCATTTGTAAATGCTGTCTGGAGTGTTCCATCTATTATGAGAATATCGTTTTCAGTTAATAATCGCTCTACAACTATACTAGAATATTTCCATTCGGCAAATCGCCTTGATATAGATGCCACTCTCTGCATGTCGTCTCTCATAGTTCCACTCGTGACAGTTCGATCTTTGGAACTAAATGAGAGATCTGATTGTGACGGAAGGTAATCTTTCCATTCTTCATTTATTGGGAATATAAAAGTCTCATACTGTATCTTGTCATTTTTGAGTATAGAGTAGGTTATCGAAAAAAATTCAATCTTATGTGGCAGGCGTGTTTGAGTTATTCTTTTAGTTCCTTTGAAAATGTTAAAATATATTCTATTTAGTTGAATTGAAAAATTTGGTGCTCCTAACAACTCTTGATTACCACCGTCTATGAACACCATTTTTCTTGATGCAGTATAGCCATCTATTTTGTGAAAATTCCCCTTTACAAAAGGATAAGTGTGATATTCCTTTTTATCAAAATACGGATCTCCGATGTCACGCTCATCGAGGCTTTCATTTAGTTTAACTACAAGGTTGCTAATTATTTCGTTTAACATATTCTTTCAAACCTCTGGCTATTTGTTATGCTCGGCCTAATAAGATATGTACCCAGAAATATATCTTGGAATCACAAAATCTATTATATGCGAATTAGACATCAGAAGACATGTCAACCCCAAAACTAGATGAAAGGCTATTCTTAAAAGCCTTTATATTTCAAATTTTACTCTACTGAGGCACGCGGCAGTATCTAGTTCAATGTTACTTGTATATATACATATATACATAATCTATTAAAGAATAAATTATGTTGATTATTATACTAATAGTTCAAGTTCTTGAAAGTTGCAACTGCACTCATCAAAGAATCCAGCCTGATGACTAGCCTCTCCTTTGTTTACTTTGCAATATCTGTAGGAGTTGCTTTACAAGTTGGCGGAGCTAATTGGGACATTATCTGGCATGGAATTGTAAATGTAGAGAGTTTTTTTACACCACCCCATACCGTAATTTATTCAGGAGTCGCTTTAGCAATTATTGCAATACTATTTGGAATAATCAAATCCATTAAATCTAATA
>DASQQB010000132.1:0-12987 GCA_035643635.1 Nitrososphaeraceae archaeon
CAAAAAACTAGCCTATTAAGTTAGAAATATTTACCGTCAAAGAACGACGATACAATAGTAGAGGACTAACCTACAGGCTCTTGGTTTAAAGACCTTCTTATTGCCATGAAGTACTGAACCCATTTACCAGCAATGTCCAAATCCTACTGGCAGCTTTGAACTGCTTTCATATTAATATGGACAAATGGACTGCTAAGTTCAAGAATTGAATTCTAATCGGTAATTGGGATAAAAAATTATTTCAAAAATTGGTTCATAAATCACTGGCCCCCATACCAAACTTGTCCCTTTATTAGGTCCCATTTCGATATATTGTAATTAGAAGTGGACATTAAATCCAATAAGAGTATGGCTTTGCGTGATTCTCGTTAGGAATAAAAGCAACTATAAAAAAATCGGTTGCTTTTAATTTTTTACGATTATATGGTGTCAGGTCTACGCATATCGATTTTACTTTGATTAAATATGATTCCTAGATCGCAAATGGCGAACTGTCTCGCTCTAGCGCTGCTAGACGCCCCTTCCAACCACCAGTGCGATGTGCAACCGACACTTCGTATACACCACGGCGCACAGCCAGGACGGGATCATCTGATGCTTCGATGCCATCTGTAAGGCGTGTAGGATCGTGCAGCATTACAGGATCGCCGATCTCTTCTACTGTAGTTGGTCGGGTAATTTCAAGCCGCCCAATAGTCACGCGAGGACGATCATCTGGCCACAACGCTGTTGGGTCGTCAATAGGATCCCCATCTTTGGCAAGTTGTAGGACAAGATTGAAAACCACTGGTGCTTTTCTCAGCCGTGCTTCCAGTTCTTCAAATAGATATGATGGAGGTTGCTTTTGGAGTTCTTCTAGCGGCTGACCGGCAACGCCGGCCTCCGGTTCCCAGTGATATCGTGCATACTGTCCCTCATCCGCTGCATTAACGAACCGAAATGCGTGAAGAGCATGAAAAACAGTCTGTCCAAAGCTGACTGGGGCTGGCACGGCCTTTGCTAACTTGTATGCGTTAGCAATCCATGGGCGGGTTGCTAGGAATTGCATGACTTTCTCTTCGTCGGGCTTACCTGTGGCTGGGTTCGGCTTTAGAGTCTTCAGACCTTCAAGGACCTCATCAGGAGTACGACCAAAAAAGACCGGGATCATTAACGCGATTAGGTCAGTTACTGTGCCGTCTGGCAGATAGAACTTTACTGCCATTGACGGAGAAGTTGCCGGTCCCCACGGATTACCAGATGGACTGTGTCCATGGCGTACAGTTGCCGGTATGGGCTGACCTTGCAGATGTACTGCTCGACTTAACTTCTTTGCTTCTGGTGTGGCCTTGAATATAGCTGCGTAATAACGTCCCTGGGCATGTACTCCTCGGTAGCCTGGATGAAAACCTTGAAAATTCTCGTGTATCATCGCTACAAGCTCTGCTGCTAGGCGATATTGACTTGGAGCCATTTCCCTTGTCCTATTACCTAACTGCTAGCAGCATCTAGTAGAACATCCAATCCGCCCTTAATTTTCATTGCCTTCCATACATCTCTTACTGATGCGTTTGGGTACGCGCTGTAAAAATACGTAGCAGGGACTTGATACTTTACGATATAGTCCTTGATATTAGGACTACGTATCCCAGGATAGTCCTCAACCTCTCCAAATATCAGATCAAGCTGATCTGGAATGTAGGCTGCAAAGTCATTAATGTATGCGTCCCAGTCACCATCAAAAGTGCTAGCAAATAGAAGTCTGCTGTCGTTGTCAAATATTACGAACCTAAGATCATGAACTGTACCTACGCGATCCATAAGTCCTTGGTTCTTGCTTGCGACATCAGAAGAAGAAGCCAACTTCTTTCGCAAGCGCTCAGCACCACCTGGTTTCAGCGGCATAATAAGGGTGAACTCATTTGATCGTCCTGCCTTTAACCCAGGCCGAACATTACTTTGGGTTACATCAGGGTTCGACATAGCGATAGATCATTTTGGATTATTATAAACATTTATGAGCCCAATTTACATTATGACAGTAACTATATAGTTCTATGAAATTCACTATATTTGGACAACTACAAAATTCATTAAGTCGCACCTTCACCCAATGAGGCCAGCCATTTCAACGCATTCAAGCCTGGCATGAAGCAATATTCTCCACCTCTTACTACAACAAATTGTGGTAGGCCATGAAGACGGCGACGTACTGGGCGTTTAGGAATCGTAAAAATACCGTCACCCTGACTATTGCCTAAGATGGGGTCCTGCTCCGTCCCATGACGGATAAAGTCGCCGTCAGTTATCCATTGGGACTGCATAAACTCGAATTGGCGTTTTATATGCGCACCTACAAATATGAATACACCACCCCGATTTACTCCATCATCCTCCAGTACACCTTCCGGAAGAGGTGGACCATAATTGGTACCACGTCGAAGAATATGGTGGAGATTGACTGCAACCAAATCATTCTTCAATGCATCGCGAGGGTTTATACGCCGGATATGCGCGCTAAAGGGACACTTCAATCCTTCCATATCTTCTGAATAGTTGAAATCGTTATTACGATTAGGATCTGTGCCTAAGTTGGGATCATCATCATCTGGAGCAAGAACCAAAGGAGCTCCACTGCGCCATCTACCAACCATCTTGGCGGCGATCAACTCTTCTTCTTGAGGTGATGATGCTTGCTCTCTCAGAAATTTTCTAAATGCGGCTACTCTGGTGTGGAATTTGCGAAAGACCAAAAAAGTTCCATTACGGCGTAACACCTCTGGTTCTGGACTCGTTGCAATCTGTCCAAGTTCGTCTGGATAGCCCATGACAAACTCGCCAGCTTTTATAGTCGGCCCCGAGCCAGGAGGAATATGGAGGCTACTTCCTTCAACGTGTGGGTTATGCAATCCGTCCTTAAATCCAAAAGGATTTCGTCCTCCGGGCAACTCACTGAATTTCATACGGTAAACGACAGATACTTGAGGCAAATCCATATGACTCTGACGAGCCTGCTCTAAAACCTTCTCCAAACTATTGTCGTCACTTGAATAAATCGCGAGAGCGACATGCATATCTGAAGTGCCAAGTGGATATTCCCAATTAGTCGGCGCATTTTCACCCAAATCCCTCAGAATCTCCACGCGAGCGGCCATTCCTTGGCGGAATTCGTCTGGAAAACTATCCAATGATGCTTGCGGTAGACCAATGGCCTTGAGTCCTTGATAAGTAAAAGCTATGCCTAACCAAGCGGGAATACTTGGTATCCACCAGTCTTCCGCAGTAGCTATGTATGGAATAATGCGGCGCAACAACTCGCGTCCCTGTGCAGCTTCGTTAATTCGAAGCACAACGTATTCTCCTTTGTAAGGAGATGGACGCGGACGTAAGATCGTCGCCTGCATGTCACTCACCTCTAACTTTGGAACCGACATCATTCATGCCCCAGATAGCAATTGTCCCATGAGTGTTTTTGGTTGGTTTGACACGAAATTGTTATCACATCGCTCCCTATATAGTCATATGTAGTTTCATCTCACAATGAAAAATTGATTAATTGTATTACAATGTAATCTTTGTAATACAAAACAAATTGGTGATTAGAGGCCGACACTAGAAGATTGTAACCCAAGATCAGAATTTCTATCTTTCAGTAGCCTAAAAGACATGATAAAAACTGCGAATATTACAATTGCACTGATTAGAAATGTAGCTGCTCCAAGAAAATGATACAAAAATCCTCCTATCGTTAGTCCTATGATACTTGCTAAGCTTCCAAAACTACCTGCAATACCTTGTACTGAGCCTTGATGTATTACCCCCGCGCGCTTCGAAAGTAGTGATAATACTGAAGGCCACATAAGACCATTACCAAGTGCAAAAAGAACTGCAGCGCAGTACACTAGAATTGTCTGATTTGATACTAATAAAATAAAACTTGCACCTAAAATCAAATTACCAATTACTACTAGTTTTTCCTCAGAGGATTTTTTCAATGCTTTACGTAAAACTGGTCCCTCAACCAAAACCATCATCCCACTTAGGACTGCATAAAATATTCCCAGCTGTGTTATTGACCACTTTAGACCGTTTACTGCTTGAATTGGAAATGTAGCATAAAAGATGTTAAATCCCAGGAATATAAAAAAATACAGCATAAGTAAAAAGGAAATTTGTTTGATCTTGAAAACATCCTTGAATCCATGTTTTCTTTTAGGATCTTCTACCTCATAGCACTCTTTACATTCTTGAGCAAAGACCTTTCTGATGGTTCCTTTTTCTGGAACTAGCACTACACCTGACGGAGATTTAAATTCTTTTAGTGTTACAGCTATTACGATTAAGGTAACCAAAGAAAGAATTAACGCTGCCAAAACTGGCAATATATTTCCAAAAATAGTAGAGCCTAAAATTGCTGCTAATGCAGGTCCAACGATAAATCCAAGGTTGGAAGATATGGCCATTTTACCAAAATTGTTACTCCTGTTTTCATTCGATGATATATCAGCTAGATACGCATTGGCAACAGAAATGTTTCCACCTGTTAGTCCATCTATAAACCTGGCAAGAAATAACACTAGTAATGGAAGAGTTATAACAAAAGTTCCAAGAAGAGCAGAGTTAACACTTAAAATATTTTCCTTGGGCAAAAACAATGCAACAAGAAAAAAAATCCAGCCAACTAGTGTTCCGGCGTTACTCAAAAGAAGTATCTTTTTTCTACCATAATTATCAGACCATCTACCTAGTATTGGAGCACCAATAAGCTGAAAAGTAGGATATGTTGCAGATAAAATACCAAAAACTACGGCATTCCCACCAAAATCCTTGACTAGAAACACTAGAAAGGGCAAAACAATACTAAAACCCAAAGTTCCAATAAAATTGATTAATAGTATGGGAAAAAGTTGAATTTTGTTTTGTGCATTAGATAGATCTGCCGCACTCTTAGGAAATTTCATAGTAGGGTTGCTCTATGTGCTGCATAAGTCATTGGCCATATGTATATTAGCATTCGTGGACGCAGGAATGGAGATCACTTTCACTGGGACTCTGGATTGATACGTGAACAAGCTCTTGGAGATCCTGCAGAGATTGAACGTGTATTTGTTTCAAGCCCTTACAGCAATATTGATGGAGAACTAGAAGTAGAGGCAGTAGTAAAAGGATTGAGTGATAGCAATGGACTAGGGCTTGCATTTTGGGCTGAGACACCATCATGCAAGTTTGAAGAGCTAGCCGATATGAAAACAAGGAAAATGTCTAGAGGAGACGGGAGAGCATACAAGGCAAAGCTAAAGCCAAAAGAAGATGGATATTATACTGTATATGTAAACCTGTATGATGACTATCGAAATATTGGTAGGGCTCATGATATGTATTATATTGCTAAAAGCTAATAATAATGATATTGACAATGGCGATATCCAATTAGAGAATACTTCCAAGTACTTGTGATAGTTTGCGTCGAATACACATCTTAAATGAATTTTTGCCATTTACTAGTCGGACATCCTTATATGTAACAGCACTCTCTTAAAATCATGAGTTCATACGACTCTTTGGATTCGAGGTTGACTGAACTTACCCGTCAGTTAAATCAGAAAGACACAGAATTAGATCAGGAAGTAGACGATATTATTGAAGCAGACGAAGAGGCTTTTGACCGGGATATTGGGACAGCAGATAAAAACTTACGGGATGGGATAAAACAGAAGGTTGAAGCAGTGAAAAAGGGAATAAAAGATAGAAAAGATGATTTAAGACAGAGGATTGAGGCAGCAAAGAAAGCACCCAAGGATAGAGCTAGCAACGAGGCAGAGCATGCACTAAAAAGAATGCAAGAAGATTTGTCAAATGAAGATCTGGTTTCAGCGCACATTGACCGTTGGGTTGCAAACCAGTGGCTGAAGGCAAGTAAGTAAGTGGCTATCTATCTGTACAGAAATGCCTTACTGCAGCAAGAGTAGAGAAGAGAGGCTGTACCAGGTGTGACGTCATTAAATCATACCAGGTATTCGCCAACAAAATCGCCCTGCTGGTTGAAATAATATCGGCCCTTTTTTTATACTTAGACAACATATAAAATTCAAGATACATGTAACGGTACGACTAGTACAACTCCTAATTCTGTTTTTGGACAATTTACAGGACACAGAAAGTTACTATGCATACTGGAAAGATCCTGAAAGCAAGAAGTTGAAGAAAAAATCCATCTGCGATCATATGCCAAAAGGATAAGGAATTAGAGAATGATTATGGTAATGAGAATTATACGTTGTGAACAAATATCGCCTGTATTACCTGCTCGCCTTAACTGTTCATTTTGAGCACAATTTGAGTTTTCTTCAGGCGATAAGGTTGTTCAGGCAATATGTTTACTTATTTCACAAAACTACGGTCGGATTAAATTATCTACCTGAGGAACTTCAAGATCGGTGTATAATAAGGGGATCCTTTCACGAACAGCTCACTTAATTACTTGACTATTAATACAGAACGTTTAGTCTGAGTTGCTACGTGGGATGTGATGGTTCCATGTAATCGCTGCTTTAATCCTGATTTTCCCGCCTCACCTATCACAATTAAATCCACATTTTCCCGTTCAGCATAATTTACAATAGCATCATCTACCTCAATCGAGCTAACAACCAACCCTGCTTTCAAACTAACCCCATTGGCACTGCTTTTTTCCCTAATAATACTAAACCACTTTTCAGCATCTTCCTTGACCTTTTGCAATATCGAATCTTGAGTGGTTATTGTATCTAAATTTTCAATAAGTAAATTAGTAGCAACCTTAGCATCTTCCGATCGTACTACGTGTATAGCTACAAGCTCGGCATTTACTCCCTTTGATATCAATAATGCATAATCAGCCGCTTTCATTGACGATTCTGAATCATCCAAGGGTATCAAAATTTTCGAGATCCTTGTGGTTATTGAAGAAGACATTCTATCTCATTGGCAGTATGGTAGTAAAGTATTAAAATATTCCCTGAGAATAACCAAGGGAAGATTGGTGCTGCCTGCAAATTAAATATGTATGTAAATAACTAAAACCAGCTATCTAGTTACTATAATTTCGACACGTAGGTAAAGAACATGGTAAAGCAGTATCAAAAGAAGCTCCTCATGGAGGAAGGGCTTTTGTCATCCTAGTTCTGTTTAGTGAGGATATAATGTAGCAACAAAGAATTGTTGGCGGCGACAACCTACTGTTGCCAAACTAGACACTATTTGTTTGCTTGACTCCAACTGAACACACTTTCCTCGTCAAGTGCACCAAGAAGGCTATCAAGATCCCAAGCACCATTATAAAGTTCACCGTTGATAAAGAAGGTTGGAGTACTTTTTACTCCACTATTCATGCCACTTTGTATATCCTCGTCTATGTGGTTACTGTAGACGCGGCCTTGAAATTCCCTGTCGAATCTGGTAAGATTCAGCCCCAAGCTAGCAGCAGACCGCCTTAGACTATCATTGCTAACCGCTTGACCATGTTTGAACAAATAATCATACATATCCCAGAATTTCCCTTGAGCAGCGGCTGCTTCTGCTGCTAATGCAGTTTCATATGCATGGGGACGAACTTTGGTAATAGGGAAGTTACGAAATACAAAACGTAGTTTATCTCCTAAACGTTCTTGAATTTCTTTTGTGATAAGATAAGCCTGAGCACAATAAGGACATTCATAGTCTCCGTATTCTACCAAAGTTACAGGTGCAGTTAGAGGTCCTTGAATATGATCTCTAGGTTCACTCACAGGTGATGAAAGTTTTAGGTTTTCCGCTTTTCTCTTAGTCATGTTTAGGTGTCATCTTATAATCTAATGTGAAGATTTAAGGATACCCATAGTAGGACCTCTACAGTTGATTTGTAGATTAAGTCAACGTGGTATATACATACACATTCTTTCCTGAGTCTTTCATTTCTACATGTATTAATTCAGATCAAACTTACAGAAATTCAGTAGTAGAATTGCTTTCTACTATGCGGCCTTCGTTTTTGACATCTCTTCAAAAAATGCTTGCCCCGCTTTTCTAAGCTCATCTGGTGATAGATCCTTTTTGTGTGTTGCTATTGACCATAAATGTCCAAATGGGTCTTTTAAATACCCAGCACGGTCTCCATAGAACTGGTCTCTGACAGGATGTAACATAGTAGCTCCTTCAGATACAGCATGATTAAATACGGCATCTACGTCTTTGACGTAAACATACAAGCTAATTGGACTTCCACCGATAGATTCAGGCGAAAGAGCTTTCATGTCTGGAGATTCTTCTGTTAGCATAAATACAGAATCACCTATTTTGAGATCTGCGTGCATAATGGTCTTACCGTCAGGTCCATGCATACGAAAACGTTCTTCAGCACCAAACGCCTTTTTATAAAATTCTATTGCCTTATCTGCGTTTCTCACAATTAGATAAGCGTTGATTGAATGATACTCTTCAGGAATGATTTTTACACTTTCGCTCATTATTATCTAGGTATCATGATAGATGCTAAGTTTTATGAGTTACGACTTTAGATAACGTTATTCTATATTGAGATCAATATTTCATATTGGATATGTCTTTTTTCGTTAGATGAGAAATCAAAGTACTCCGCCTGGCCATGATTGTTAGAAATCCAATAGCAGGTAATCACAGTATGTGTATATGTGGAGTTGCATAAGGTGCTGAGCATGAAAAATGAACACCGGCATCAAGAAGAAGGAGAAGAAGAACAAAAGTCCAAAGATATTCTTGCTGAAGCATGGTTGAAACCCATAAGATGCTGCTACGGTTTAATATTTCTTATTTGTTAAAGATAAGTATGAAATCAATCCAAATTAAGAGGTAAGGTAGCAGTGATGTAATGGAGGTTAACAATACAGTATCAATACCAAATCCACCTCAAGGAAAGATTCTGGTTAACGTAAAGGCATCTGGAGTAAATCCAGTAGATTGGAAAATCCGTGAAGGACATTTGCAGCAGGTTTTTCCACTTCAATTCCCATCAACGCTAGGAATGGACTTTTCAGGCGTTATCAATCAATTAGGAGAAAATGTACCATCAGATTTCAAGCAAGGTGATGAAGTGTATGGACAAGCCTCTGTCTTTAATGGTGGTTCAGGAGCATTTGCTGAACTAGCGTTGACAAACCCAGATAATATTGCACACAAACCAAAAACGTTAAATCATTTACAGGCTGCAGCTTTACCGCTTGTTGGGGTTACCGCTTGGCAGGCCCTTGTAGAATTTATTGGATTATCAAAGGATCAGAAAATTCTAATTCATGGTGGAGCAGGAGGAATAGGACCTATAGCCATACAACTCGCAAAGCAACTAGGTGGATATGTAGCAACAACAGTAAGCACAAATGATAAACGGTTTGTAGAAGAATTAGGAGCTAATCGAGTGATAGACTACAAAACAGAGAATTTCGAAGATATAATACATGACTATGATGCAGCTTTTGATACTGTTGGTGGCGATACTTACAAACGGTCCTTTAAAGTATTGAAGAAAGGTAGCGGCATAATTGTTTCTATGTTAGAACAACCAAATTCCGAACTAACGAATCAATATGGAGTCAAATCGGTATTTTTCTTCACCCAAGTAAACAGACAACGGCTAGACAAATTGGCAGAGTGGGTAGATCAAAATAATGTTAAAGTTATTGTAGACAAGACATTTTCACTAGACGAAGCTGCTAGTGCACTTGATTACCAAAAAGATGTACACCCCAGAGGTAAGGTAGTCTTAACCGTGTAAGATCTTGGGATTACAAAAAATAATCTAAACTGACTATCAATTCAAGCAAAGAAGCAGAAGCAGCTTTAGTTGAAAGTATCTAAAGTGAGTGATAATAAATAAAAAGTCAAATAATGAGGTTTTACAGGCTAATTCTAAAAAAGCATATGTACCTTATGAGCAAAAGTAACATCTATGAATCTATTTCCACACCATATATTAGATGGGTTTCACATATGAAAAGAGCAATAACATTTTATACAAATATCCTTGGGCTTAAACCGTTAGTATCAACACCTTTATGAAGAATCGAGATAACATCAACAATAATTCTAGGATAATTTGACTTTAAACTGCCACTAAAGTTTTCATAGTTTTCCATAATATAGCTGTACATCTTGAAGATTACCTTACTAATTGTTGCCTTCTATAACTTTTGCAGATAGTGCGAGAAAGTCAGACAATTGAGATTGAGAAAAGCCATAGGAAGAATATGCATTTGCTATAATCTTCATAGCACTAATCCATTCGTTGATATCCTCTTTCGCATCCTTTTGAAGTTCTAACGCCTTTCTATAAAGTTCGGTATCCTTTTCTATCTTTAATACGTCAAGACAATAAATTAGAGTACTATTCTTCAATGATATCTCACTGATATTCCTAATGTCTTATTCATCGGATGCTTGCATCTGCAACTTCTTGTACCATGAAGTGAAAACTTGTGATGACACCTATAGTAAGTGCATATTGGCTCGGCTGGTTGACCTAATACATCCCGTGTCCCCCATTTTTCTAATCCTTGTATTTGCTGATGGTCTTTTTCAGCTGCTTCGTGTTGTTCTTCTGTTTGAAATTTCTTCTGGTTGTTGTCCTTGTTGGCTGTTTTTGACATGGATAAATAGAAATCCTTTAGATTGTCCCTTTTTTCAATCTCTTCAAATTGTTCCCTCTTCCATGACAACTATAACAATAACTACATTTTATACATGTATCCTCGGTCCCTAGCTTTTCCTAGTATTGTCTCAACTGTGACCGTTAACATTAATAGGTATAGAAGAATAATTAAGAGGATTGGGTATGAAGGTTCTTTTACGACTTGTTATTTTAATCCCAACAATTTTAACGCTAGCGATTATTGGAGTCAATGGCCTCATAGTCTCATAATGCATTCCAATATAAACTCCAACTTTTTTAGTTGACATGTATACTATCTTGTATGCTGGATTGTTACGTAGGGTTAGATTAGGATAGTATTCTATTAGACTAACATCTTTTCTATTCTATCACTTCCCAATTGATCGACTAACGTGTTTACATATTGTGTTAATCTGGTATATTGAGAAGGTAGGTAGTCTATCATGTTTGATATAGACTTGGACTCCTTTATGCTCCTACTCCGAAATTATTTTAGAATAGACAACAAACATCCATCATTCGTGTTTGCGTAGTAGGCCAACCGAATGGTGTTGTTGTTGTAAGAGATTGAATAATAATGTAAAGCCATGTCAAAGCATTCGTGTGAACATTAACCTAACTACCCTGCATCGAGACTTTAAAATTTCACAACTGTATAGCCTTCTTTGTTTTGCTAAGATTTCAGAGGATCTTCCTTACCATAATACACATTTGATCTTTCGATCAGCCCGTCATTGTTAAATTCAAACTTCTCAATTACTGACCATTGTATTTTATTATCAGGGGTTGCACTGTATTCAAATATTACTTTTTGATTTTTCAAGAAATAGTCTATTGGTGTGAAATATAACATTGGGAATTTCTTTAATCCTGTGCAAAAATATTCTTCCAAGTCCTCCTTGTTTGTTATTATTGATGAACTACTGTTAGGATATATTGATTTTATTTTAGGACTAGAGAATAATATATTATCAGAATAAAGAGAAAGAACTTGTTTTATATTGTGGTCGTTCCATGCTTTGGTCCATCTATCTATATGCTCTTTTGCAAATGTATCGTCTATATGCATGTAATCATCAACACTAACGTCGCCCTGTTTATATATACAATTGATTTGACATATGCAGCCTGCTGTTACTAGTAAATAAAGGAACATATCCAATAGTTATTAAGAAAAAAAATTAACCAGAGACCTCTTATTTAGATGGATCGGGCGGCGGTCAGTTAATCAATTATAATGAGTTGAAGTTAACAGCATCTTATAGCACTATATTTAAGTACATGTACAAGCATCTTCTAAACGTTTATTATATGAATCCAACTAGTGCAAAGTCAACATCAACACTGATTTTCGGACTGGTATTGGTTTTTGCACCTGCTATTTTAGCAGCCTTCTCCCAAGATAGTTTTGCACAATCAGCGAATCAATCCGCTCAAAAAAATGTAACGTCAGTACCTCGCAATATGCCGATCGTCCGATTTGATCCATCTGTGGGTTCTTATATTTTGTCCAACCCAGGAGGAGCGCCCACAGTGTTCACTGTAGATTGTTACTATGCGAACCAACGCTATAGTCCGGGATCTACAATGATTATGCCAGGTGGAACAAAGACATGTGGTAGTGATGGTAGATGGCGTTAGGAAGCAGAATTCCCACAATTTTTTTATATCTCTAATAGTTTCACTAGGAATTTTTTCCGGAAAGTTCCTTCAGATTGATAGTCCATAAGACATCTTGACAAACGGTAACGGATAAGATGATTTCCAGCAATACGAACGTAGCGACTGCAGAAAAAAGCGCTGGAAATGGTTCCAAAGCAGTTGTGGCTCGTATTGGCGGAGAAAATGGTTATCTCGTTTATGACATAGTGGTGGTTGGGCTGGCCTAATGATAAAGTCCACAAAATGAGACTACAACTTCAATCAAAGAGTTAACTGCAGAAATGAAAGAAGTGGCAAAGGAATTAAAAGATCATTTGATATTGCGTTCAGTATTTTGATAAAGAGAAGGCCATACGACAACAAGGAACGACCACTTTTAGTGGCAAATAATGAGTTGAACAACGTCAGATTAAACTGACGAATGGCCAGTAAGATATAAGATAGAATTTATTGGTCTGCGGCTGATTCAAGTGAATGATGATAAGGAAATGAACAGCCAGGAAAATTCAGATGAGCAATTGCTATGTGATGCTTGTAAACATAGGAAAGATCTACATATGGAAGATTTCGGATGCTGGCATACCGATGGTTTAACTTATTGTCAATGTCACAAAGTATTCAACAAGAAATGACTAACCGCAATATTATACCAGCAATACTTATTCCTAGAATAAGGGAGGATTTAAAGA
>DASQQB010000133.1:0-23520 GCA_035643635.1 Nitrososphaeraceae archaeon
TGGCACTTTTCAGGGAATAAAGGTATGGGGACCAACAGATCCTCCAGGACAATTAGGAATATGGGGTACAGAGGTAACTGTGGATTTCGATATATGTGTAGCAGATGGAGCTTGTATTGAAGCATGTCCAGTCAATGTATATGAATGGCTAGAGACTCCAGGACATCCTGCTTCTGAAAAGAAACCATTTATGATTAGAGAAAAGGATTGTATCTTTTGTATGGCTTGCGAAAATGTATGTCCTCCACAATGCGTAAAAATATTCCAGAAAGGACAATAGGACTAAAATAAAGGAATACCATAAATTTTTATGGTATTGAGAAAAGATGAGTATATAAGCGCGGTACTCTGTTTTAATGCATGTTCTTCAATACCTATCTTTTTCATCCCGATCAACCTAATATCCTAGTATATTATTTCTATCTCTTGTCCAAAAACTGCTTGAAAAATAAGAATTTCGACACAGTTGCCACGGGTGGCACATTCGATGAGATACACCTCGGGCATTTAGCCCTACTTTCCAAGGCATTTGAAATTGGAAGGAAAACAATAATTGGTGTCACAAGCGATGAGTTTGCTTTAAAGACGAAGGGGAAGCATAAACTTAGTCATGCCTACTCACAAAGGGTATCTAACTTGAAAAAACTGATAAGAAATAAATTTGGAAATGTCGACTATGAGATCGCTAGACTTGATGCCGCTTACGGACCGGCTGTCATTTCTGAAAAAGTGCAAGCTCTCGTAGCAAGTAGCGAAACTGCAGTAAAAGGATGTGAGATTAATAAAATTCGTTTAGAAAATGGTCTCGAGCCGCTAGAGATTATTGAGGTAGATATGGTAAAGGCACAAAACGGCAAACCAATTTCATCCACACGTATAAGAGCCGGTGAAATCAATGGTTATGGTCAATTGTTAAAATATCAATCAAAAAGACTCAATAATTCTTGATTATCAAAATTTTATTAATGTTCATTAATTTCTAAGAATATATATGTACAAGGGGGAACCTTTCACTTATCCGTCGAGTAACAAAATTGCAATCGGTGTAAAAAACATAAAAAATGGACTTGATCCTGAAGTTCTGGCATACTGGTACAAAAGGGTAGAGGATAAGTCTGTAGAAGCTGTTCCATCACATCTTAGAGATAAGATTCATTTCACACAAGACAGGATTCTTTGGATGAAATTTAAAATGGACATCTCAAAGCGAGCTGTACCTTATGTTATGCAAGCAATTGAGGAGTATATTCCGCTCATGCCTTATTCTACTGGTCTATACTTTAGGAGAGTACAGCAGCTACTTATCGACGAAGTCAATAAGGGACTGCGTTGACCTCAATATGTCCAAGCAATAAATGGCCTGAAATATTGTTTTCAAAGTGGAGCTCACGTGAAGGAATCATAATGAGATGCCATTTTAGAAAATCAAAATAAAAAGAATAACCCAATATCTATCAGATATCCTACTTATGCTGTTAACTATCGATATCCAGACTATGAAATACCTAGTCTCAAGAAAAATAAACGTCATAATAACATTTCAGAGCAATATGTTATTGTCTACAAAAAGAGTATCTGATAGGCTAGAATAAATTGACCCAATTCAGGAACATGAATCTATATTATCTTTAACAAGTATGTGCCATTTTCAAGCATTCCGTGGTCATTATTAAGGTATATAACTTTCCTTGACGCATTCAAATTTTTAACTTCTGTGACTATTCTGTTTAACTCTCTTTTTGAATATACATAATTGTACCACCGTATAGAGCCATGAAGTCTTAGATAGACTGTATCATTGGTAGATATTATACAAGAGGGAAGTTTTGGTGCATCGAGCGAACAAAAAACTATTTTCATATCTTCGATTTCTTGTACTACCCCTCACCACGAGGCATCACGGAATTCTATAACAGCCTTATTTCCTACCTTGCCTTGTTCAAAGAAGTTTCTTATTTTTTCTAAATTCTCTTGATTATATTTAAAATTAGGCGGCATCTGGAATAACCAAAAATCAATCATCTTTTCAAGAGGTTCAAGTGAATTCCTGAATCTATTCCAGAGCTCTAGGGATCTGTTTTTAAGTTTATTGTAATGTGTTATTGAACGATGCACTTTGATGGAAAACCTAAAATCTTGAGGAGCTTTTAACCAAGTGTTTATCCAGCTCGCTAGTGGAAAACGGTAAAAACTGGCATTGACTTCAACTGACAGAAAGCCTTGGTTTAGATACCACTGAAAAGGGCTTGGGTTACCCTTGTTCCAAGTGTACGTATACCCAGATGTACCTACTCTTATTGGGGACAATATTTATCGGCCTGATATTTGGTTCAAGCCCAGAGATAATGAAGATAATGCCTCGCCCAAGTAAATTCACCACAACAATTATGAAAAATCTCTTTGTATGATAGGCATAATAAATGACGTTATAATGAATTTGTTCAATTCAGATTATTGGAATGCAATAATATAAGAAATAATCTAATAACTCAGGAATTGTCAGAATATTGAGTTTAGTGATTTTTCGAAAGGCATTACATTTTCACCTAAAAAATTATCAGTTATTCTTTCATCCATAGTCTTTCCTCCAAATATTCGATCAGTTTAATCATTTGTTGAATCCTTTCTTCGCCTCCAGCTTGATTCTTGCATAATTCATAATGGCCTAACATAATTTTATCTTCATTATCTGTTATTACATTTTTCTCTTCCACCATGTCAAAGAATTTATCTTCTTTTCCCGTATGATCATCAATAAATACTGCATATGATTTTAAGAATCTGGCAACAGGTTCCTCGAGTATTGAATTATTATGATGGTTATCACTACTAGAGTTATTTTCCTCTGAAGGCAAATTGTTATCTTCTTGTTTTAGCTTTTGCTTCCATTCTTTTACTTCCCTTCTTAACATCATTGCTATTCTTCTTCCTAATTCATGTTCGATCAAAAATTTGCGTATATCATCTGAAAATCCATCTTTTTCCTTAGTATCTGGAAAGTAAGCGTTTTCTTCTTTTCCATGATGGAAATGATCTACAAATTCCTCTATTATTACAGAGATAATCTCTATATCTTCTATTGGTACATGTTTGTTACCATACAGCTTATTGGAGCATGTTTGAGCAATATTTTTGATTCTTCTTATAGTAATATGGTCATGCTTGAGATTTTGTGTTGCGTTCATAGCTGTTCTTTTACAAAGGGTTCTGGGGATACTAACTGAGTGTCATTATCAAACCCAGATCTATTGATAAGAAGAAAAACAAGTGATTGAAAGTAAATTTTTAAAAGAAATTTCTTTCTAGTATTTAGTAATGCAGACCGTAACCATCTATAGTCTAGAATCTGAGGCGTTCAAATTCACCCATAATAAACTTAGCACCAGGAGGTAGTAGCGCCATAGATTGTTTCATCGATTCGCCCATTCTTTCGTCTTTTTCCATCTTTGACATTACCTCCTTCATATGCTGTCGGTCTTTGTAATAGATTGACTCGATCCATACGTCCTCGTCTTGGTTTGCTGAAACGGTATTGGCAATGTTTTCAAACCCATCCATTGGCACATTGTTATTGCTTAACTTGAAAATGTCATAGTGTAGAATGCCATGTTGTTTCAACATATCGTAGGCTTCTTTGCATAGCTGCAACATTGCGTCATGATTGTTTTTAGGAACCCGGTAGATAATATGCGAAACTAGACTGCCCTCTGTTGAATCAAATTTGCCCATGAAGTTATAGTACATTTGATTGGTATAAAAGTGGTAAGAGATCAAAAGTATAGTAGGCTCCACTGAATCGATGTTTTTTATTAAGATCCAAAGCTATCTTACTTTCCGAATAAGGTCCTTAACGGATCATTTTCTACTAATTTTAGTTCCTGTTCTTTCTCTTCTGCTTTTCCAATAATGGACGGAGAATAGGATTGCCTCATATCATATCATTACTCCTTTTTTTTGAAACTTGAACACCTATAATACAGAGGTGTGTGCCGGAGTTATAAGTAGATATTACATACCTCATTACTCGTTAATAACAACTTCCACCATACAATCTTCAATTCGATCCCCAGAGATCCGTATATTCCTATTGAGTATAAATTCTATAAAGGATTTCAATCTGATAGCATCATTGTCATGCTTTAATGTTACACTATGATTGGATCTATCGCTTAGAGTAATTATAATTTCATTCTTGATAATTGCTGCCACTCCATTGATGTGGGTAGTTGAATTGTATGTTTGTAATGTATTTAATAATCCTGCTAGTTTCTCAGCTTCATACCTGTCATCGCATTCAAATTTCTCTGTTTTGTTCATAATTAGGTTATAGTCATAGCGGTTTTCCATCATACATAAATTCTTGTACTATGTCCTTGGCTTTTTCTCTTCTTTTTTTAAATTTCATCATAAATGATTTCGACTCCGTCGCTAAGTCGCTCTTACATTCGCCGCATAGCAGGTTTCCACCCTCACATTTTATGAGACGCTCTTCTGATTGTACTTCGGAGTCAAAGAAGTACCTAAGATACCAGTACACTGGACATTCAAGTGCATTGCCACCCAATTCCCTTTGAAGTGCGACCGTGGGCTGGCCACCTGTGAAAGCCGCAGAAACCTTTCTATCAATAGTTTCTGGATCATCAGTTGTAAATAGCGCATTCTGAGGTTTTGATGAAGACATCTTACCTGAAGTGTCTAGAGCAGGAAGAAACTTGCTGTGAATTTGGGCAGGCTTATAATACCCCATTCGATCAGCTACATCTCTAGTCATTCTCCAGTATGGATCTTGGTCTATAGCCGCAGGGATTAGGACAGGAGTCGGTTTGCCTTCAATTAGGGATGGCAAAAAACATGGAGCTGACTGTATAGGGGGGAAACCTATCATCCCAATATTAGTAGAATGAGTAAATCCAAATACAGATCTAGAAGTCGAAAAGGTGATTCTCTTGGCAATTTCGTTTGCAAGAGGATACAGATATTGAATGTGTTTAGTATCAACAATAATCTTTGTTCTATTAGCATCGAAACCTATCGCAATAATATCTAGTATATTTTCATAAGTAAACGACTTTATTTCCTGAAACGTACGATCTTGATTATAAAGAAATTTCTCATCGTCTGTTAACTGGAACAGCAATTTTGAGTTGAATTTATCTTGAAGATACTTCGTAAAAAGCCATGGCAGTAAATGGCCCATGTGTACCATTCCTGATGGACCTCTACCAGTATAAAGGTAAAAATTCTCATTCCTTTCGTATTTATTTAGTATCCAATCAAAATCACGATGGGAGAAGAAGTAATTGAGTTTTAATAGAGGATGAACTTCTCCAACCAATTTTTGAACCTTTTGAAGTATATCTGAAGTTATGGGCTTGGTACCGAACTTCTCAATTAATTTGTCATAATTGATTTCACCTTCTACTTCCCAAGGTGTAATTTTGGATTCTTTAAAGTTGTTACTATTGCTATCATTGCGGTTAACGATAACATCTGAGGTATTCCTAATATCATCCTCTGACTCAGAACTCATCACTAACTACAATTCTTGAGACTTAAACGTTTAAAAAGTCTTTTTCTGCTGAGGAACTTATCATTCATGGACAGCGCTAAAGGTTTAGGAGAGCTTCATCCTATAGAAAAATTGTTACTTAAAAGACTGTCTGCTGCGGATTCTGTAATTTCAATCGAAAGGCTAATTGACCTGACAGGTCTAGGCATCGACCAAGTGAGACGGGGTATAGAATGGTTAAAATTCAAAAATCTAATCTCATTGAAGGAAAAGTCGGTTAGCGTAATCCAACTTGGCAATAAAGGAAGGATTGCCATAGAAAAAGGCTTGCCTGAAAGAAGGTTGGTAAATGCTATCAGGACATCACACGACGACCAAAAGATGCTACTCTCTAATATTATACAAAAAAAGGGGAATGTCCTTTTCGATGAGCCAAAAGAAAGTAGCTCTGCATTTGAGAATGCTTTGAGAAACAAATGGGTAAAGCAGGAACGGCTACCTTCTGGGGAAAGAGCACTTGTCTTGATGCCAGCAGCAAATAGTCTATCCCCACAAGAAAAAATGTTGCAGAAATTAAACTCACAGGAAAATATCGATGTGGGCAAGCTATCTAGTGAAGAAAATGAGGCTTATCATATACTAAAAAGACGTCCAGATTACTTGATAGAAAAAAAACAAAAGACTACAGAAATTATGATCTCACCGCATGCTAAAGAACAGATCCTCCATGGTGATATTTTTATTGATCATAACAATAATCTAGAACAAAGAGAACATTTAACACAGGAAATAATAAGCTCAGGGGCCTGGAAAAAAATCAAGCTGAGACCCATAGATGTTCAAGCTCCAGTACCTTCATTACATATAGGCAGAAAGAATCCGCTAATTGAGCTGATTGATGAAATCAAGGAAATCTTTATCGGCCTAGGATTTATGGAAATTGAAGGTTCTTTGGTTCAGTCTAGTTTTTGGAACTTTGACGCACTTTTTACTCCACAGGACCATCCTTCGAGAGAGATGCAGGACACATTCTATGTATCTGGGATAAAGCAAAAGAATTTTGCTACAGCAGAACAAATTCAACAGATCTCGGAAATCCACAAAAAAGCATGGGATGAGAACTGGGACGTTGAAGAGGCAGAAAGAACGGTAATGCGTACTCATACGACACCTGTTACCATAAAATATCTTGCAGAGAAAAACCCCGAAGATTCCAGAATATTTTCAATTGGTCGAGTTTTTAGAAACGAAAACCTATCATATAAACACCTTGCGGAATTTACTCAGGTAGAAGGAGTGGCGACAGCCCAAAATGTCACATTGCGGGGATTAATGGGATTGCAGACCGAATTTTATTCCAAATTAGGAATTAAAAAGGTGAAATTTTGGCCAACATTTTTTCCATATACAGAGCCATCGCTTCAATCCATGGTGTATAATGATAGCTTGAAGAAATGGGTGGAATTATTCGGTATGGGAATTATTCGGCCAGAAATAGTAAAGACACTTAAACTGAAAAATCCTGTTCTTGCATGGGGAGGAGGAGTAGAACGGATAGCGATGTTACGGTTTAAGTTAAATGATGTACGTGATCTTTATAGCAATAAATTAAGTTGGCTTAGAGGCGTGCCAAAATGCCAGTTGTAAATTTAGAAACCAGCAGAATTCATAGACTGTTCCCAAATAAGAAAGTAAATGAAATCTTAGATATCCTGCCATTTATTGGTGTAGATATTGAAGGAGTTGATGACGAAAAAATTAGGATAGAATATAATCCCAATAGACCTGATTTTTCGTCAGATTACGGAATCGTTAGATCTCTAAGAGGAATAATGGAGATTGAAGTAGGAATTCCAAAATTTAAGTTATCTGAAAAAAGCCAATATATAGTCAGTGTAGATCCAAAGGTAGAACAGGTCAGACCATATATCGTGGCACTGGTTGCTAAAAATGGCATGCTTGATGACCTGATGATTAAACAATTGATTGGGATGCAAGAGGATCTACACAATGGGATCGGTAGAAGAAGAAAAAAGGCTTCTATTGGAATTCATAATCTAGATCTTATCAATTTCCCAGTATTTTATAGTATTGTAGAAAAGGATGATTTTTCATTTATTCCTATTGATAAAAAGTCTAATAATACAATAAGGCAAATCTTAGACGAATCAGAAAGTGGCAAGAAATACGGACACATAATTAATCAGGGCAACAAATATCCTCTGATAATAGACACAAAAGACAACGTCATTTCCTTTCCTCCAATAATAAATGGACTCTTGACGAAGATAGATAAACAAACAAGAAATCTTTTTGTGGAGGTCACAGCGAGCGGTCAAAGAATAGCAAACGACACATTGGCTATAGTAGCAATTACATTATATGATATGGGCTTTGAAGTACAAACTGTTTCAATTAGATATAATGGTGACTCAGATAAAAATATAATCACACCAAAAATGGATCCTCGGCGAATAGATATTGAAATAGATTATATCAACAAAATGATTGGATTGGATCTTGGTGCGACTGAAATTATTAAGTGCTTGGAGAAAGCCAGATTTCAAGCATGGGCAAAAGAAGACAATGGAAAAATAATTTGCTGTAATGTCCCGAGATACAGAATTGATGTGGTCAATCCTATAGATATTGTGGAAGAATTTTTGATAGGCTATGGGATATACAACTTGACTCCTAATCTAGTTCCTACAACACTCGTGGGACAACAGAACTCCTTATCATTTTACTTCAATGTAATCCGTCAGACTCTTATTGGAATGGGGCTCCTTGAAATTGTAAATTTTGATCTGATAAGCAGAAAAATCCAGAATATGGCAATACTTACAACGGAGACAGATAATAATGATTACAATAAAGATAACATTCTAACAGTTGAAGAAACAAAAAGTATAGAGCATGAAATACTGAGGCCATCATTAATCCCTTCGCTATTACGCTGTCTCTCCCATAATGTGCACGAAGAATATCCACAAAAACTATTTGAAATAGGGAAGGTATTCAAACCTAATAACAGTCATGATATAAATGAATACTGGTACACTGGTGCCGTCATTGCACATAATGGTGCTAACTTCACAGAGATCAAGGCTGCCGTACAAACCCTGTTGGCTACAAGTTTTGGAAAGGTTATATCGACAAAACCAATCACAAACTCTGCATTTATTAACGGCAGATGCGGTGCCATTCTTGTGGATGACAAACCCATAGGAGTGATGGGAGAAATATCTCCTGTGGTTATAGAAGGCTTTAGAATAAGGATGCCAGTGAGTAGCTTTGAGATAAATATCTCGAAAATATTGGGTTTATAATAACCTTTTAAAGTTTTGAAAGATATTGTACATTGCCTATGCTAGGCGATCACGGTACGGGATGCCAGTTCAGTAACTAATTCTCGATTCCGTGAGTAGCCGCTGTATATGGGCACCCCGTTAGAGAGAGTGCACGAGGAGGAGTACACTTGGTGTATGGCTAACCTATGAATACGTGTGGGTCAGAGGCGGGGGACAAAATTTTTAATGATTTCCATTGACATCGAAATATCTACGTATTAACATCATTGGTTAATTTTTAATTTTTTGGGATTCTTTGAAGTTTTCTATAACGAATGAGTGTCAAGAAATAGTGCTAATTTGAAGACATTCAATAAAAATAGTTCTTTGGAGTGAATATTCTTAAGAAATAATTATAGCCCTTGTTTATATCTTAGTTTGAGCTATATTCATGTATGTTAAACGATATACGCGATGGGCCATTTACAAAGGCAGGTGTGAAATTACTACAAAACAACTGTGTTATTCCTACTAATATTCGATCTAAACAGCAGACTTTGTTTACATATTTTACATTCTCTATATGCTTTGCATTAGTGTTTGCTGTTGCGTATATGATCTCATCGCCGATTGCAGGTTTTGCACAGGAAAACAGTAATCAGACTGGTAATCAGACCACCATAAATCTAAACGGAACTAATACCTCACTCCCAATACTTTCAAAGATCTCCGACAAAGGTAATTATCAAGTACAGATTAGATGGGGGCAACCACAGGATCCTAATCTTCTACCACAAAAGGGATTTGATATGGAAGTCTTATTTTTAAACGCTAGCGCTCCTGTACCAACAGCAAAGACAGTTCCGCAGAGGGAAACAAATCTAACTGGAAATTCAGTTGTTGGTGGAACAGGATACACCGACCCGAGTGTAATACAACGGCTAGTACCGATAGACAGCTTCGATATTACAATATATTCTAACAATGGAAAAGTTCTATGGAATAAAGTCAATCAGGCGGTGACTGCTGGTAGGGCCGCAGAAAGGGTCAGCTTTCAAAATGGCTATACAGGCGGCATTACTATTGTGATAAATAATATCAAAGCGAGCAACTCAGTAACTGGAGGTAATTTGACACCTTTGTCTACCCCCGCTAAGCCTGGAACAACGGATTCTGTAAAGTTCACAACAAAGATCGCTTCCTGATGGACTACTAACAAGGCGCTACTGCCAATGTGGATTTTAAAAACATAGGGCACTTATGCTATTCATATACTCTTACAAAAAACCAAGAAGAACATATCAGAGAGGGATAATCCCTCAAACAAGGATTTGAAAAAAATGTGGCGATGTAGTAAGCTAATGAGACTTAAAACAGCATCAAAGGAGTAAGATGCGGCGCTAGTATCACAAAGGCAAACGATCCAGGGTAGAATTTGCTTGGCACTTTGAGTTGACCAAAAAATAAATTGCAAAGAACTCTATTAGTGCTAAGCAAGCTGAAGTTGAAAGATCTTACTACTTTAAAGAATTATAATTATAATAAAGGTTCAGATATCTGTATATACAAATCTAAAAAAGTCTTAACGGCATATAGAAAAAAGATAGCCAATTTCTGATGATATTGAGCTGCCGCTGCCTTAGCTTCAAGCTTCAAGTTCAGAGCTATTAAAATGTGTACATTATCATGTACATTATCATGTAACAGTATCTTTACCATTATGTAGTTGCGCGAGGTCATTTCTAATAGACACAGTCCGACTGATTGCGCTATGCATTAGGAGAAAAATTATATAAGTAGACAATTTGTTTTTCCCAATTATATGCAGGCCACTGGAAATGTACTCGTTTGTGATTCAATCGATTCTGTAGGCATCGACACCATGAAAAGATCAGGGATGACAGTTGATTACAAACCAGACATTAATCCCGATCAATTGCTCACATCTGTTAGTAAATACGATGTAATAGTTGTAAGAAGTAGAACTAAAATCACCCGAGATGTTATTAATTCTGCAACTAATGTAAAAGTTATTGCTAGAGTAGGCGTGGGTTTGGATAATATAGATGTCAAAGCGGCAGAAGATCGCAAAATTCGTGTAATTAATGCACAGGAGGCAACCATGAATGCTGTCGCCGAATTAGCTATAGGTCTTGTAATATCTTTAGCGCGCAGTATATCTTATGCGGACGCTGAAACTAGGAAAGGTAATTGGATAAAAAAAGATTTAATGGGCATAGAATTAAAAGGTAAGTACTTAGGAATTGTCGGCATTGGAAATATTGGTCGTAACGTAGGCCGAATTGCAAAAGCTATGAGAATGAACTTAATAGGCAATGATGCATATCCAATTAACCATGATTTTATAAGAGAAGTTGGTTTGATTAGCACAGACCTTTATACTCTTGCTGAAAGCGCTGATTTCATTACTTGTCATGTACCACTTACTAAAGAGACGAAACATATGTTCAACGCTACATTTTTTTCAAAAATGAAGCCTTCAGCATATATAGTTAACACCTCACGAGGACAAGTAATTGATGAAAAAGCTCTGTATGATGCTCTGAAAAATCACAAAATAGCTGGCGCTGCATTAGATGTATTCGAAGTCGAACCTCCAACAAATAAAGCATTACTGGAATTACCAAATATTATTTGCACTCCACATATAGCTGCTCAAACTAAAGAAGCACAAGAACTCGCATCTATTGTAATCGCAGAAAAAATTATTCAGACTATAAGAGGAGTAATTTAACCCGATGATTTGGTAATCAAAAGGAAAGTCAGAGGTATGCTGTTGGCAAGTTCAAAGCCGTGGCTGTTAAGCCAATTGATATTGCAGAACTTTATAATATACAGATATAAATGGCGATTATTCCAAATTCCCTTTGAATGTATAATCATATGGCCGCTACTTGGGTTAGAATGTGGAAACATAATACTAATGAGCTTAAATCTAAAGCGATTTTATGGCGTACAGAGCCATCGGTTCACAGAATCCATCGGCCAAGCAGAATAGACAGGGCACGCAGACTCGGATATAAAGCAAAACAAGGCATAGCGGTTGTACGCATACGAGTAGGCAGAGGTGGTATGAGAAAGCAGCGACCAGTTTCCGGACGTAGGCCTAAACATTTAGGAGTTGTTCATATTAAACAAGGGATTAGCATGCGCAAGGTCGCCGAACGTAGGGTTAACAAAAAATTTCCCAACATGGAAGTCTTAGGATCATATTATTTGTATAAAGATGGAATGAACATATGGTATGAAGTAATACTTGCAGATCCTAACCACCCGTCCATTGCTAACGATAGAGAGATGCATAGTAAACTAAAGGCACTAGCTAAATAATATTTTATCCAATTACTGCTTTAGTTGTCTCAATTATTCTTTTTACTTCGTTATCTTCCGTGTCTTTGTCTATTGTAATATAATAAAAGTTATCTTCGTCTGATAAGGTGAGTATCTTGACTTTTTGATTCTCTGTATAGGTGTATTCTGTCTTTCCAATAGACCTATCAAAATTTTTTCTCAGCTCATTTCTCATAGCTTCGAGAAAGTTCTCGTTTCTAGCTTCTTCTGGTTGGAATAGCGGTGTTACATCCTCACGCAGTTGTCCTGCTAGCGTTCGTCCAAACTTATTCATCAGACCTATGTATCGTATTTTTGTCGATATGTCAAGAATCTTACGGCAGCTCTCTTTTCTCCTTTTAATTTGTTCCTGAGATATTTCTCTGCCAGCCATGCTTCTAATTGAAGCATATATTTAATGTCATAATATATATCTTAATTATATAGCATTTGTCGACGTTGGTAACTAATCTATTTAGGGATTTCTGCTTTACAACTCGTTATCGGGTTCTCCCCTCTTAGACAAACGACTAAAGAATATTCTAGAATGCTGCTAGCAATATAGTAGGAATATAGCAGGAGCCAGTCAGCATTATTCCTTCCAGAAAAGCTCGTCCAAATTTGATTGTCTTGGCTTTCCTAAAATAGACTTAAAATTGAAATTTAAAGATGAAAGTAGCTGATCAAAAGTTGCTTCCATGGTTTCTAGATATTTTTCAGTATCTACTTCTTCTGGCTTTGCAAGCTCTACTGGTTTTACTCCGTCACTTGTGTTTGTTTTGACATATGAAATAATGTCCCCTGCCCTTGCCTCCTTGCCCACATCTAACAGTAATTTTGCAGCTTTAATGTGTTGGGGAAGCCCTTTATAAGAACCAATTTCTTTGTTGGTTCCATCAATTGATGTACCAGTAGCTGTCTTCTTTCCATATTTTTCAGGCGATTTATTTATCATGACGTTAAAACTAAGCTGTGCGAGAGGTATAGTTCGCAGTTCCAATTTCTTGGCGTATTCTTGAATAATATTTTTTATTTTTTCTTTGGCGGATTCAAAATCTTTTTCTGAATTTACCCTACTTAAAATATCTAAAATCTCATAGAATGCATTACGTATAAAAGGCGGAGTATGAGATTTTTTTCCTGTCAAACCCTTTACATCTACTGTTCCGTCTGCCAACACGCCTATGTAATTTTTCTTTAAAGCACTAAAAACTACATAACGGTATTCCTTATCTATTTCAAGATCTACACCTAGGACCTTCCTAGCCCAAATCGAGATCTCTTCCACGCTTACACTTGAAGGGTTTTTTAGAAAAAGAGAATCAGTATCGCCATAGATCACCTCTACTCCCATTTCTTTGCATTTTTCAATTGTCTTTGTTGTGGTCTGTCTTCCGATAGCAGCTGTTGCATCAGCAACAGGCAGGCAATAAAGAGGAAATATTTCTGCTCCCATAACTCCGTAGCTGGCATTAAGAATAACCTTGATTGCTTGGCTTGCAACATTATATAATTGACGTTCTCCAATGGAAAGAGTCTTGTCTTTAGATAGATATTTGTAATAGTTGACTCTAAGATCCCGTAGAGATCCTATTAAAAGGGAAGTTATTCCGCGCTTTTCTTTGCATATCCAATGAGTAGTACCTGATATCTTCTGATGAGGATCATCTTTACATGTCTGATGAGGGCAGTTTACTGTTTCATATGATAGATTATGGACCTTAATTATGCTTGGATAAAGACTAGCAAAGTCTGCCACCACCACATTAAAGTGAATACCCAATGTAGGTTCTACTACCAATCCACCGCGGTATTTTTTTTCTTTTATAATTGCAGTTGTTGAGGAACTGCCCTTTGCTAGTAATTCATCACGTCTTGGGATCAGAGCGTTTCTTTGTCTGTGCTCATAATATAACATTCCCCTGATCCATTGATTGACACCAAATCTTGCAATGTCATCCACAGATAACCTGCCGATTCGTGCAACGACTATCAGAAGCTTCATCAATAAATCATTATTAAAATTAGTCAAACGAAAAGTAAGCTCAGCGTCTTTAAGACAATATTGTGCTAACATTTCCATAGGCAAATCTCCAATATCCCCTTCGAATTCAATTTTACTGTCATCTAATAATGCTTCAGAAATTGCATTGAGGGTGTATTCAGAATATTTATGACTAAAAGCATAAATCTGAACGGATCTATTCTGAAAAGTTCTAAATAAGTCAATATGAATACCATGTTTAGTTTGCACTGGCTCAGCCTGTATTCCACGTTTTGAGAAGCTCTCTCTTTTTATTATTATTGGAATTTCCTCTTTTGGAATAACCGTCTTGTTCAGTGGATCTATACCTGGGTCCTGTGCTCTGGCATATAGATAGGGCAAGTCAAAGTCATCTCCATTATAGGTTAGAATAATCGGATAAGATCTAATAGTATTGAACGTTTTTTGTAGCAAGTCCTTTTCAGTTTGGCAAATTTCTGCTTCTGGAATTAATGAAGCAGTATTACCATTTCTTTTGTCACTGTTCTGCTCTAACACGTATACTTTTTTAAAACCATCATTTGCAACAAATCCAACGGCGATGACCTTTCTATCATGAGTACGAGGATTTGGCATTCTTCCTTCCTCAGACTCCACTTCAATATCAACAGATACTCTTCTTATTTCAGGAATCGGTTGATTAAGGAGTGTTGCCCAGTCGGTAATATATTGTCGATATTCGATATCATTCCCAGTGTGTCCTGTCTTCTCTTCCTTTAATTTATTCCATAATAGGTTTTTTAGTGCCTGTTGAACATTGTTAGATATTTCATATTGAAATTGTTTAATCTGGTCTCCTGTTCTAAGATAATAAGCTCCCGGTATTAAGCTAGTGTCATATAGATAATTTTCATGATATTTAATGTCGGCCTCCCACGAAGTAACTTTTTCTCTGATACTCTCATCTGTTCCACCTATTGATAGCGGATCAGGAGCAGTTATCTTTAGGACAGTAGTTTCGAGGTCTGAAATCAAATCATTTTTCTTTTTCAGTTCTGTGGAATATTTTTTCTGTTTCTGTACTATTTTCTCGGCTGCATCGAAATATTGCTCTTTTGTATAACAATATGGTTTATGATTTGTTCTGTCACGCCAGAGATAGATCAAATTATCAGTTGGGTTATAAAATTTTAAATAAACTTTCTGTTCATCGCCTGCATAGATTGCTGATAATAATAAAGCAGGTGTATTTTCAGGCAGCTCCTTTACACCATTTAGTTTATCCCTCTTTTTTTCTGCCAGAAAATGCTCTTGCTTACTCAACGTGTCAAGATATCTATTGGAAAGATATTAAAAGCTTGGTGTTTGGTTCAGACTGCTAAAGATATACAAAAACACAAAAGGACGGCGGTATCTAGAATAATTATCAATTTTGATAAATAGCTGCAACTCTTTTTACTAAATAATATATCCAGTTTATTCATTGAAATACCTAATGGCGCTACAAGACTTCTTGCTGCCTCGTGAAAATGTAAAATTCCATAGTAAGACAAAAGTACAATATGCACATAAGAGCTATAATATTCTTATAACTGATAAGAGGCTAATTTTATACGCACAAAGAGGACATATTGTAAAATCTGATGACATTGTGAGTGAAAATTTAGACCGAATAGAGGGAATAGAATATTCAGAAAAAGGGCTGATGTTCCGTATTGCTAGGATTTCAATTCAAGGTACAGCAAAAATACTCATTAAAGGCACTATTTCGGAATTAAAGCCATTGTTCAATACGATGCAGTCGTTTATCAATATTGGTTAATCTATCATATTTCAATTCGTTTGGGGTAGCCTTTAGGCTTTTATTCCAATTTGAAGATATCATTTCCCATGACTAAGTTTGCTAAATTAAAGTAAATGTCTGCTTGGCTCATAATCAATCTCATTATCTTCACGGTACTATTTGAAGCAGCAAATACCGTATCTTCTCTCTTTAGTAGTTTATAATTAATGTTTATATTTAAGAGTCAGTTTATAGGTAGCCTTTTATTGTCAACCTTCCTTGGAAGATACTCATAACCTTTAAGCCGCTTTTATTATTCGGAATTTATTGGCTATCAAAATGGCACCTATAATAGTCGCCAGTGCTCCGCCTACAAATCCGGCTGGGAACTCGGGGACCACTTTAATTGGAAATTCTACGGATTCGGGCTTGATAGGATTGAAAAGAATGCCATATACTGATACCTTTATTGAATAGTCATTGCCAGTATCTGAGAATTTATAAGGTATCGTTACTACACTTTCAGCCGTATGTAATGGTTTGCCTGCTTGACCTGTCTGATTAGAGGCTGAGAATACTTCTTTACCATTCTTCATAATTACGAAATCATAGTCTATATGGGGTTGTATGCTACTTGTTCCCTTTTTGAGAAATGATACTTTGAACTGCGATTGTGCATTATTCGTAGGCGGTTCCGGAGATGGCTGTAATGAGATATCAACAGCACCTCCGCTTGTTGTTTTCCGCAGCCCACTATCCGTCTGAGCATATACTGGAATATTTGACCAAACAAGAGATGCTAATATTAAAAGTGATCCTATAATCAGGATCCATATAGCTCCCGAACGGGGACAGAAGGACGACAAAAAACTTTTCACTTGTTCAATAATACTTTCTTATACTTATAATACTATCTGCTCGATTAACAACTAAGATCCTTTGAATTCGGAGTGGAAAGCAGGTTAGACATCCCGTACGATTCAGCTTCAGGAGATATCTTATCTCCTGTGTGCAACCCTAAACTCTTCTCACTAGAATTAGATGGCAGCACAGTATGGGAACATATACTACAACCGTTATCAACAGCTTTTCCGTTATCTTAGGTTTTATACTCCCCAGCTGCCTGAACTTCTCCTCATTTTTACAACCACTGTATTGCTAATACGATTAAAGATCCTCTGCCTTTTTTTGTTCGTAAATACCCATCCCAAAATTAGATCGATAGGTAGTAAGAAAGATTTGCCGAAACTCTCTATCGCGGCATCTTTCAGACTGAGGTGTCCTCCATTTACTCTTATTGTCTTTAAACGTAAGAACATTTTACCAACAGATTGGCCTCTTGTATATTCAAAATAAGTCCAGTACACAAAGAATACAAGGCTACGCACACTAAAAGAAACCGGGGCAAGGCTTCCAAACGACTTATCAGGTCTGCTGTCCGTTAGAAATGAGAGTGTTATTGTAAACGATACTATTTGAAAGATGATTGTAATTATTATAAAGTCTATCAACCAAGCGTAGAGTCTTTCCCTCCATCTTGCAATATTTGAGTCAAATGGGTTAAAGTTGTAGTCTCCGACTGAGGGTATTTCTGGAGGGACGCTCACAGAATAAAATATTCCTCGGAAAATAATAAAGTTATTGAATTATAATACGGGGCGTAAATGCGGATGTTAGTCAACCTCTTTGATCAACTTATTTTTGCTGCTTTCATAGTTGCTGATTATATACCAGAGATGTTAGTGACATCTGTTTTAGGATACAAGTTTTGGAATCTATAATCTAGAGCGTTGTACCCTAATCCATGTTATTATAAGCAATAGAACCACAACTCGATACTCTTCATCAGTTCAACGCTTTCGTCTCAAAGAAATTTAAAGAAATGTTATGATCTATTGCACGGAAACCTATTCATTTTCTAAGGGTATAATTGAACAGCAAATAAGAGATCATGATATAAGTGAATACATCTATCCCACTTCTATGGGTAACTCTTACATCCAGATATTCGCCTGGCTTATCGCATCCTTAATAATACTACACACGTTAAATTCACTATCGTCGTTTGAAAATGCTTTTGGGCTCGATCCACAAGGAATTTTCATTAAATTGGGTCATGCTCAATTTGTCCCCCTATCGACTTCTAAAGGACATCAAATAAAGATAGTCGTGAACTATACTACAAATGATACAAAAAATATTAACAACACAATAAATGGTGTTATGAAAGTATATGCACTTAATGGAACTTTGCTGAGGACATCCTCATTTCCATCTGGGTTTAAGGCTCAAAATGTTGGCACAGCACAATTCGCAACTACCCTTTTAGATAATGGAACAAAGAATGTAACTACTGTAATACAAATGACAAATGCACTCAAGACCATTGCTCTTTCAAATTCAGTTAAGACGAGGATTAATCTGGGACAGGTCGAAGGCTCATCTTAGAGATTCTTCAGTATAGTGGATTATCTAATAATAACCCTCTAACTCACTTGTAAATGCGGCGTCTAAAGTGAGAAAGGAATGAGACAGGAAAGACGGATGTTAGAATCCCTATTCTTTATTATTTGCAATATCTAGATGCTCCAACACGACAGTGATTATTGGTGCGCTTCGTCGTAAACTTGAAAGAGGTTCCTGAACGGTTACACGGAGTATATGTATCCTATAGGATATTATTATAGTTATATTCCATCCCAATCTTCTAGGTACTTTTCCGCTAGTATAGATGAAAAATATTCTTATATTGTCAGGCTAACCTTCTCTCAGATGCAATCTTTGGACTGGAATCAAATAACAGAATCAAAGAAACGAGTAAGGTGCAGCGACTTGCGGCCATGCGGAAATGTAATCACTCAATTTAATGATAATATTATCATAATAGAGTGGGCTCCAAGATCAAATCAATATATGGTCCCCAAATCCAAAGTAGAGCGAGATGATGGAACTGAAATCCATCTAAACATACCCCACACCTTATTATCTGATTTCAGTTTTTAACAAGTATTGTAGTAGCAGTAATATTGCGTTAGATAATCGCATCAAATAGTATCTATTAAACACCAATTGTACACTCTATTAAGACTAAGCATAGTTAGTAGACGTTATCAAAGTCAAATATTTTCCTGTACAGGCTCAGTACCTATGGATAACTCCTGAATAATATCAACAATTCTAAATATCTCCAAATTCTCCTTCGTCATTATAAGCACTCTCAGCATGTTCTTCTATGTCAAGCCCTTTCTCCTCTGTTTCAGCTGAAACTCTAACTCCTATTAAAATATCGATGATCTTCATTATTCCAAAGGTTCCTCCAAAACCCATTAGGCCTGCCACACCAACCCCAATAGCCTGAATCAAAAGTTGCTGCGGGTGACCAAATAATAAGCCGTTTGGACCGGTAGGGTTTACTAACGTACTTGCAAAAATGCCAATTGCAAGTGATCCAATTATTCCTGCGATGCCATGAACGGAGCTTACATCTAAAGCATCATCAATTCTTAATCTTTCCTTTAAAAATATTACTCCAAGGTAGGATGCTATGCCAATGGCTACTCCTATAACAAAGGCGTGCTCTACACTTACGTAGCCTGAAGCCGGGGTAATTCCTGCAAGCCCCGCTATTGCTCCATTTATAGCAGCAACAACACTTGGCTTATTGGTTCTCATCCAAGAAAGCCCAACCCATATCAGCGCAGAAACAGATGAAGCCATGTGTGTGTTGATTAGAGTATTTCCAGCTACTCCACCAGCAGCTAGTGCGCTTCCAGCATTGAAACCGAACCAACCAAGCCATAATAGCGAAGAACCCAAAACAGCTATGGGGATGCTATGGGGTACCATAATTGAAGGCCCATAATTCCTTCTCCTGCCTAAAACGATAGCTGCAGAGAGTGCTCCCATTCCTGCACTTGTATGAATTACTATTCCTCCAGCAAAGTCTACAACGCCTAGCTTACCTAACCAGCCTCCTCCCCAGATCCAATGAACAAGCGGATAATATATCAAAAAGCTCCACGCGGTAATAAAAAGAACAAATGCACTAAACTTCATTCGCTCTGCTACTGCACCTGTCAGTAATAGCGGTGTTATTACTGCGAACATCATTTCAAATTTTGCATACAGAACTCCTGGAATTGTAGGTGCATATTTCAATGAATTATCGAAAGGAACTCCTTTAAGAAATGTCCAGTCAAGATTTCCAACTAGACCAGCTGTATCAGGTCCAAAGGTTAAGCTAAATCCGAAAACAAACCACATAACGCTTAAGAGTGCTAATCCGAAAAAGATCTGCATAAAGATGGATACCGTATTCTTCTTTCTGAGCAAACCAGCTTCAAAGAGGCCAAGAGCAGGAATCATCAACAATACAAGGCTAGAAGCTACAAGCATCCAAGCTGTATCTCCAGTATCTATTGGCACGATCTTTTAGGTAACAAATCATAATCTATATAATTGTTATTATGATTTCTTCTTTGTTTGCAAATAACTTCAAAACTAGAAAAGATTTTTAATGCAATATTTCAATTATATTTCCTTGATTAAAATAGATGTAGTAGTACCAGAAAATTATTTGGAAGCAATTAGTGAAGGATTGAAAAAAATTAACGTCGGCGGAGTTACCATTTTGAAAGTAAAAGGCAGGGGCAAAACGGCCGCCCCTAGAATTCACGCTTCAAAGGGCACTGAAATGTTTACCCCTGAGTTTGGTGATAAATATACTCTTCAGGTGATCTTACCCGATGAAAAACAGAACCAGGCAGTTGAAATCATCAGAGCCAACTCCAAGATAGGGAAGATCTTTATTTCTCCAATTCTTCGTGCAGTTGATATCGAATATGGATCAGAAAACGAAAAAGCGATATAGTAACTACCTGTTGATTTGTCAAATTGTGATAGCGTATTATAGCGTATTAAGCATACAACAATGGTAGATGTCCTAAAAACTGTGAATGATAAAGAAAATATTGAAAGCTGCTTTTATCTATTTTGGATGGTGTAATTTGGAGGATGGACATTAAATATAAATACTTAGCCTCGTTACTTGGCGTAGATAATCAAGAACGACACTTTGGTCTGAGTAAGGACGTCCGTGTTAATATCCACAGGTTATCCATTTGCTAACGAAAAGTTAATTAATCACTAGTGATATTACTAGTGATATGCTTACGGATTGGTTCTCAAGGGTGGGAAGTGCAATTCCCAGAGGGTTTTCGCGTCATTACATTCTGGGATTGCTAAAAGAACAACCTATGACGGGAAAGGAAATTATCGATAAGGCGATACTACAGAGTGAAGGTAAATGGAGGCCATCACCTGGACTCATCTACCCCATGTTAGGAAGATTATTAGAAGAAGGATTGATAAGCGAAACTGAAAATGGGAGATACAAAATCACTACGAAAGGGCTTGACATGGCTGCAGATATACAGTCTGTTCACAATATTTTGCAAAAGCAATTCGAGGTTATGCTTAGAGTAGGAAACGTAGGTAAATTCATGGCAAGAGATCTCACTGACAGGGTATCTGCTCTAGGATCGGCCTTAAGCTCTAATTTGGATAGAATGACAGAACAAGAGAAAAATAAATACAAAGAATTCTTGCAGACTGAACTACAAAAACTAGACAAACAACAACGTGAAATTAATAATAAAGAGAGAATCGATGTTGAATAAAGCAGCGAATTTCCTTATTAAAACTATTGATAAATAAGATGTTATTACTTATTAGCATCCTAACTGACTGCTATTTGAGATAGTCGTCGCAGAATTTGGTTCTCCTACTTACATAATTAAGATAAACTGAATTGCCAGAAGTCAAGAATTATTAAGGGATTTATTCTGTTTTCTATAGTGGATGCTGATGTCGACTGCATACAACGCGTCAGTCAACTGCTCACTAAAATGAGCCAGTTAGAGGGGGATATCGCAGACGAATTTGAAATTTTGAAGGAAAAATATCTCAAGGCAAGCTCGTCAATGTCTGACGCACAAACCTATCTACTCGTCGGTATCCAAGCAAATCCAAATGCAAAGGCGTACCTGCTCACAAATAAGGGAATAGAAGTACTAGGCGAGGAGCCTATGTCTTTGACAGTCTTTTTAGATAATGTACTTCGGAATGCTAATTGGCCAAACAGGAAAATTGAAATTTTGATGGAACTGGCTATCCATTTGCAAAAAATATTTCAAATGATTAATGAATCTCCTAAAAGCCCCTAAATAGTATATTCAACCAGCGGCAACTATCTAGTTTTGGCGACATTCAATAGATCTACGATCCACCATGGATCGTATGATATATCGAGATTTATTAATACGCAGTGGTCGTAGTGTCGCTTAGAAATAACTCAGCATATACAGAGTTAGCGATAGATTCAACCTACAGCTCTGAAAAGCCATACAGCAACGCTAGGATTTATTCAGACTGCTTTGAGCTGTTTAACTATAGGTTGTCTGGATTTCCTAAACACTCGGAACCCGCAGATGCATTTAATTTCAGGTAATCTTGATAGCTCTTCTACGGATACTGCTGTGCCACATCGCATGCATTCGTAAGTTACTCGTCCTATACTCTCAGACATTCAATAGTTAAGCTACGAGTCCAAATTTAAGCCTTATTGCATTTAGTATACGCTTTACCTACTATGCATTGACCTGCTTTGCCCCTTATTGTTGAGTGCCCCAATCAATTCTGTCATGGCAGCTAGATTAATGCTCTACCTCCAAGTCCTCTAATGATAAGGACCTGACATTGAGGCTCAAGAGAGATAATACATTAACTGCGAATAATTTCAGTAACGTAAATTCCCTCTGGTCTAGATAAGAAGAAATTGTTGTTGTCTTCATGCTAAATTCATAATGAGGACCGAGATCCATTATTCTGTAGAGAGTTCTAGAGTAGATTGAACAGGTTAGAACGTATAGTAGAACATCCTGAGGAATAGTAAGATAATTCTGTTCCCAAATTTTGAAGTATCCATCCATTGTAGTCAATACAGAATTAGATGTACACTTTTATGAGGCATTCTTCGACCTTAGCACTTATTCGAACCTGTCCGTATTTGTTGGTTGGTCTTTTGCTAACACTTTCTTTTGTATCTGCTGCAGGGGTCCCTGTTGTTTTCGCTGCTTACAACAAAGCCTCTCCATCTTCTGAAGGCCCTACTGTAGATGAGCCTACTCTAAAGGTTGACACAATAGTCAAAGGGTTGGAACGCCCTACGAGCATGGCATTTTTAGGACCAAACGACATCCTGGTTTTGGAAAAAGACAAGGGAACAGTTAGCAGAATTACTGATGGACATATACAAAAGGAACCGTTGCTGCATGTTGACGTCGGAAACCAAGTCGAATGGGGGATGTTAGGAATCGCTGTCGAAAAACAAAACGGTAATAATAATAATAACCAACCTACTTTCGTTTTCTTGCGTTATACCGAATCTGACGACGGAGGCGGCAGTAGTAGTAGTAGTAGTCAAAATGCACAGTCTATGCATAATCGTCTGTATAGATATGAGTTAGTAGACAATAAATTGATAAATCCTAAACTCCTGCTAGACATGCCTGCTACTTCTCCAGATCCTGAAGGAGAAAACAAT
>DASQQB010000134.1:0-3251 GCA_035643635.1 Nitrososphaeraceae archaeon
TGTCTGTGGCTCTAGATGCTCTCCGTGGAGACCTTAAGAATAAAGACACACCCGCAGCAATGAAGAAACTTGGCGATGCAGACAGTGAATTGGTTAAATTAATGGGCAAGAAAGCAAAAGTGGATAAGGCCAAAGACACCACCAAAGACACCAAATCCGGAAAATAATTCCATAATAAGCAGATCGTATAGCATGTGACATAAAGAAAATATCTTTTTTTCTTTTCTTTTTTCAATTTAGTTTCTTAAGTAATTTTATTATTAGCAGAGTCTTTAACATCTCACTTTCTTAACTAGCCACAGAAGCAAATGTATAGACGTACCTCCATCCAGAAAAAACTGTAATCGGTTTTTAACTAACTAACAAGACACGTACATACAATAGAAGAGCATTAGCATCCATCCACGTAATACGCCTGACTGAAACTATAACAACAAAACTGTTCAAGCCCCGAGATAGGTAATCTCTCAAAGAAACGGTGCACGGGTTTTCGCCGTCCTCTTAAGGACCTTCCGGACATATTTTAAGTATAAAATAGTGCTTACGTAAGATCTTAAAAGTTCAGAAAAACATTGCCTCTTGAGCTGTGATTCGCTCTCAATCCTATGTTGTTACGTACTATCTCTAACCATTTGTCAATTTACCAATCTGACAACATTATAACGTCCGATCATTGCCTTTAGCTTATGAATTCCGTACCCAGTTTTGGAAGATATAGATACTGGATTGGCTACTCTTAGATCATTTGCAATTTCCGCTATACCTCTTTCTTTAGGCAAATTATCAGTTTTGGTTAAAATTACAAGGACTTTGGATCGGTCTACTTGTAGCTCGTCTAATATTTGGCCACAGCTAAAATATTTTATTCTGATATCTTCCATCTTTTCTGATGCGTCTATTAAAAGCAGAACTAAATCTGCAGCCAGCGATTCTTCCAGTGTTGATTTGAAGGCATCAATCATATATGTGGGAAGTCGGCTGATAAAGCCTACAGTGTCTATTAGCAGGATTCCTCTTTCTTCTTTATTTTCGTTAATTTTGAATGACCTTGTAGTTGTGGAAAGTGTTGTAAATAAGCTACTAGAGGTTTCCTTAAGCTCTGAGGTAAGTAAGTTAAACAACGTCGTTTTACCTGAACTAGTATAGCCTATCAGAGAAACGACTGGCATTCCATCATTTAGCCGTTTTTGATGGTAAAGTTCACGCTTTCGATGTGCTTCTTGTAGCTTTTCTTTAATAAAGGTCATGCGCCTTTTTGAATCTCTGAATTTCACATCCACTACGTATTCACCCATGCCGCCTTTCCCCGTTCTTTCGCTACCCGATGCTAATTTAGCATTTTCTCTAATGCGTGGCATTTCATATTTGATTTCTGCAAGTTCAATCTGTAATTTGGCTTCTGCTGTTGTAGCCCTTGATGAGAATATATTAAGTATCAGTCGCTCCCTGTCTATTACTTGGACTCCAGTTAGCTTTTCGAGATTATGAATTTGTTTAGAAGTCAAGTGTTCATCGACAATTATTTGTTGAGCCCCATCTTCTTTTACATACTCTTTGACTTCTTCAGCCTTGCCCGAACCTAAGCCATACTGAGAATGATTTAGGTACTTTTGAGTAACAACTCTTGCTATGCTAAGGCCTGGCAATGACTCTACCAAGCTTTTCGCCTCCTGCAGGCTAAAATTATCTTTATAGGTGATAAGTATAACTTTTGCTTTTGTTAAATTCAAGAGGGCTGCTCAAGACCAGTCCAGATAGTCCACAGTATCATATTCATTGTTGTGCCCCCTAGTACAAGTATGATGTGATCTATTATTACTTGTAGTGGGTGCTTCAGAATCATTGTTACTTCTCTCAGGTACATAGATTCCTGGAAAGACCTCGCCACAGGTTTTACACTGTAACATCAGCATGGGCATTTTAGTATTCGCTCATCTCCCGTTTCTCCTTGTATTACATTAGCGTGCTACATACTATTATAGTTGTTTAAACATAGTCAAACATCGGGCGCATTCTACTGAAACGTTTTCTTTTAAAAATTATCTTATGTAGCAGTAAATTAGAGGAGGGTATCTGATTAAAAATTTCCATACAGACAGTAAATTTCCGACTCCGCCATTATTTTACAACTATTTTTAAAGTTATTCTTTGTATCACGCTCACCTAGATTTGAGATCCTAACTATAACTTAATGGATACGTAACCCCTGCTTGCGTTTAAGACGTAGATTTTCACCGTTAACGAATCTCCCTGTAACGTCTACAGATGTAATTTCACGCTAATATGTACCAGTTATATTCTTTATATTAGCTAAACTCGCCTTATAATAAATCAGCCAGATAATTAGGTTTATAGAATCATTGCATTCGTGGCAACTTTGTATATATTAAAACAGATTATACAGTTCATAGACTAAGATATTATTGAAAAGCGAATAGATAAGTAAAGCTATTAAAAATTATTCATAGAAATTAATAACAGATGTCTCTAGCTTCACATAATCTTTCTGAAGCAGGTCTAATCGTTATGTAACAGTGATAACCAACATGTATAAGTAGCAAAGCGCAGAGTACCTCTGTCTATGACTAATAACGCTAATTCGCATATAAAAGTAATTGAAGCTTATACCAGAGATGTAGGCCGTGGGGTAGCCAGGATAGATTATGATTTTATGAGTGCATTAAACGTCTCTAGGGGAGACATTATTGAAATTAGTGGTGATAAACGCAGAACTGTTGCCAAGTGTTTGCCTCTTTATCCTTCAGATGAGGGAAAAGGTATAATGAGAATTGATGGCCTTGTCAGAAACAACGCTGGTGTAGCTATTGGTGATACTGTAGTAGTAAGAAAAATCAAGCCTGTCTTGGCAGAAAAGGTAACAGTTTCGCCATTAGAGTCAGCGGCGAACATCGACGAGAGATATCTATTTGACTCTCTTGACAATTTCTGTATTATCAAAGGAGACAATGTTACGACTCCGTACCTTGGTGGAAGGCTTACATTTCAAGTTATTAATGTATCACCAGCGGCTGCCGACGCAGTACAGGTTAACAAAAATACTATATTTTACATAACAAGCGCAGTATCAGGCAACGTTCCTGTACAGATTGCATACGAAGATATTGGTGGATTAAAAGAAGAAATCCAAAAAGTCAGGGAAATGATTGAACTCCCGTTAAGACATCCAGAGATATTTGAAAAGCTAGGCATTGAGGCGCCAAAAGGAGTGCTTTTATATGGTCCTCCTGGAA
>DASQQB010000135.1:0-9867 GCA_035643635.1 Nitrososphaeraceae archaeon
TATTAGTAGCCTGTAAACTCTTCAACTTTGATTCTTTCTTTTGGAATCTCTAAACTTTGTTCTAACAAGGTTTGCATAGCGTTTAGCATGGTAGGAGGGCCACAAATGTAGAATATTGAATTATTTAGTATGTCAGCGTCTACATGCCTTAAAATCATTCCTTTATCTATTCTGCCGTACTCTCCCTTCCAATCATTTCTTGCAAGAGAAAATGAAGATGACTGTTCATGTAGATCTTCCCTTTCACTAATAGTATAGATAACTTTCAGATTTTTGTTTATACTTGACCAATCATCAAATTCTTTTTTGAATAAGATATTGCTAATGCTCCTATTAGAATCAAACATTATTATCTTCAATGGGAGCTGTTTGTCTGTGGCATACTTTAACATACTTCTAAATGGAGTAACGCCTATACCACCTGAAAGAAACACAGCAGGCTTTGAAGAGTCTTGATGTAACACAAATTGTCCCTCGGGACCTCTTACCTTGACTTTTGTCCCCTGCTCTAATGTTGAAAGCCTTTTTTTGTATGGTGAGTCTCTGATTCTAGTGGTAAGCATTATGAAATTCTCAGTTGGGGAAGATGAAATAGTAAAATGTCTGATCGGACCTTTAGGATCATTATAGACTTCGCCTATGTCAAAAAATGCAAATTGCCCTGCCGTATGATTTAGTTGTATTTTGTCTTTGTCTTGATCACCTTGTTTGCTAAACCTAAATGACATTACATCGGTACTCTCAACTTTCGATTTTTCCAATAATGTTAGTTCAGTCCTAGGCGGTCCAGCTTTTCCTTGTTTTCTGATTAATATGTCATTGCCATTTATTTGTACTTCGTATGCTGGTTCTGGTTCACTTGCAGGAGGGCTTTTTACCTCGCCTGTTCTTATATCGAATCTAGAATTATGCCAAGGACATTCAACTTCATAACCATCAAGCGTACCATCAGCTAGAGGACCACCTTCGTGTGTACAAATACTTCCAATTGCATAATATTTTCCCCCGACGTTCGCGATACAGATACTTTGCCCTTCAACTTCAACTTCCCTCATGTGCGAAGGTGGGATATCCTTTGTTTCAGCGACTTTCACAAAATCTTGACTCAATACAAGGACCGTGTTCATATGGAGTCTTGACCCTAATATGGCTTTTCTATTGGAATTTCATATCTTACAAATAAATAAATAAACTATTTTTTCTACTATTTATTATCTATTCTTCCTTTTTATAGTCGTTGGAATTTTAATATTTTTGTTTTCCCAGTCACGCTGATGTTTTTCAAGTAATTAATTCCTCGTTCGAGTGACACCTTTTAGTATCTGGTTAGTCATTAATTCTCCATCGTTAATTGATGCCTTTATAGTCTCGATTGAAAAATCTGCATTTTAGTGAATCGACGGAAATGGCTCGTATCTGGTTATATAATTTACACCCTTAATTTCTGCACCATGTTCTTTTGATACTTTCTTGTATCTTGCACGGATCTTTTTAAACTTCTCTTTATCTTCTTTTTTTTCTTAGGCAGAATTGTATTTAGCGTCTTATAAAGATCATTTATAGGCTTGAGGTAATAGGTAATTACTTTGGACGTTTGAATATATCCTATAACCGTATATAACCGTATACGACATACCTGTTTTACTCTCAAATCCAAGTTTTTGACTATATAATTGAGTGGCTTTTTGTCGATCTGACATTACAGTTTCTATTCCATCTACCGGAGAATCTATCGTATTAATCATTTTCGATACATCATTTTAGTCAATCAATATATCGTAAGAAGAAATCCAAAGAAAGCATTCTGGTTTGTTGATACTACAAATTTCATCCTGGACTGCAAAATAAATAGAATGTTATTCCATTATTCTAAGCTTGATATCAGATCGAGCATTTTGCAGAATTTGTTATTATGTATTATATAACATTAAATTAGATTATTATGTATTTTTTGTTAATTACTAAGAATATAATCCAAAAAAAATAAAAGAAAATACCTTATATGTTACTTTGTCTTTATTATTTACATGGATATGACTACAACCTGTGTAGTCTGTGGAAAGAAATCTCAAGAGTATCCTATAGAATGTTATTGCTGTGGTAATAGCTATTGTTCAGAAAACTGCAAAAACCAATATCATCAGAAAAAGCTTTTTCATCACCATAGTTGGAGTGATTATAAGGAAATTTACGAGGAGGTCATGAATATCGATCCAAATATTCGCTTAGTTACTATCTGTGATACGGAGGGCAGAATTAAGTACTCTGATCATCGTACGAATGTTGTGAATTTGCTGAACCCAGAAGAAAGCAAAAAATCACTTAAGCTAGCCATAAATGCGTGGAAAATACGTAGCGAACTTGCACCTAAGATTGGGAAAGGAAAATATGTTCTAGCAGAATATGAAAGAATAAAACGTATTACTTTACCATTGGGCGATAGCCACCTAATATACATAACGACAGAACCGGAAGCTAATCATTCAGCTATAATTAATAGCATTAAAAAGATATGTGAAAAAAAACCAATTTACTAAAATGGGTCACGACTTCCGCCAATTCTCTTAGATAAACCGAGTCGAATCAAGCTTTATATCTTTTCGATATTCCTAAATTACACGCAGTAGTTGAATTTATTATCCTGTAGCATCTTAGAAAGAAGTAAGGAAGCGGCCAGTTTACTCATTTATAATATGAGTTAAACTTGACTTCAGAAGACAATGCAAAGAGTTGAAGACATATTTTGATTTATCTTTCTTAAAATTTAGGGATCAGTAGAACCCGAGCTACTGAATTTTGTATGGGCAATAAAACAATTAGCAATATTCTTTTGTGGAGGTATGATAACAGTAATGCTGTGCATTTGAAAATAAAAACAATAATTCATTAGACCCCCTTACACTATGTCAAAGTATACATAGAGATGATGCCGTCATTTCTATAACAGCGTTGGAAAAAGAGGGATTATACTTTATGATGGAATAAAAGCGGAGCTGTTCTTCCCACCAGATGATAATTATCTTCTAAGCAAGCATAGAATCAGTAGAAATAGAAAGAGAAATCAAAAATAGAAACAAGACTAAGTCCTATCCAAATATAATAAAAATTTATGCTACCTTAAACCATAAAGAAATAAATGCCATGGATCTACTAATTATCACTATTATACAAAAGGGTGCCGGTGGAAGTAAAATTGGATTAGGCTTACCAATTTTTTCTATAAAAAAATATACTTGAGAAAGTAGGAAGGGAATTTAATAAAATTATTGAACAACGAAGAAAATAGCTGCCGGCCCGTACCTGTAGAATAGATCTACAATAGATCTAAATAACCACATTCAAATTAAACGACTGATCGTTATCTTTATTTAATAAATCAATTTATTTTATTTGCTTGTTGCATTTAGTTGTATCACTCCAAGAAAAACTAAAGGATATATTCTTGGTACCACTAAATGTGAGTAGAGATCGCATTCTCTAAATAGCAACAATACTTGCAAAACATACTTGAATTACAGTCTAAATTACTTGCAAGTCCAACCATCAATACAATACCAAAGTAATTTCAAAAAAGTAACTTTATCTACAACTTGGATAATGATAATATTAAATGCCTATAATTGCTGTTTCAATGTATAGTGGCAAAACGCAGACAGAAAAAGATAGACTAGCTGAGGCAATTACTGATGACGTGGTAAAAATATTGAAGGTAGACAGGAAAGAAGTCATCGTAGTATTCCAAGAAGCATCCCATGGTAACTGGTATGCTTCTGGCGTCAGGCTTTAATATCAGTAAACTATTGCTGAAAATCTTTGAGCTTGGTAAAGATATCAAAGTGAGTATAATACTTCCTTGCTTCTAAGGTCTAGCATAGTAGTTTCTCATCAATAATAAGAAGATCCATTGGATATGAAGATAACATGAAAAGAGAAGATCGTGTCTAAAATATAGGTACCTAACTCATTGAATAGTTGAAAGGCTAGATAGATTTTGATGCAACATATTTACTTGTGGACGTGGCATAGTTAGCAGGTAATAAACCATGTTAGATGATACACAAGAAGAGGCATCCTTTAGAGAAAGATATGCTAAGGAGCTTCGAAAGAAAAAACAGCAGAATGGTCACGGATATCGTGGAGCTGACGAGCTAGCCGATGAAAAAAGGGAAGTAAACCAGCAGCAAATGAAAACTCCTGGACGTCGTGGGGAGCAAATAAAACAAGAGGAGCTTGACAAAGAGTTCGTTAGCCGCGACATGATAGGCAAAAAGGAATCAAAGCAAAGGAAAGTATTGCCATAATTATTATCCAAAATCTGAATTGTGTTATAATTTAGTATGTTTGCTATCAATTTTTTCCTTTTTCACAATGCAGGAGATGTCGACAACAATTTGTTGATATAGAGCATGGTGACTTGGATTATATGCACGGGGGCAGATTCAGTGCTGTAATATTTTACTATCGTAAGGACATCTTTTTTGCTCTTATCATACAATGACTTTATTATTGTAATTTGATTACCTCATCCCATGTTCCAGTAGCTGAGAGCATATAGTATTTGCCTTCATTTCCCGATTCAAATTGGATGATGTCTCCGGCTGATAAATGAATTTGAAATAATTTGTTCAAAAACTGAAGGAAACTAGGGCCTGCTACTATGCTTCTCGCTTCTTTTTCAAGTGGTTTATTATGGTATTTTTCGAGTGCATCAATCAATCCTATTTTGCTAATTTCTTCTACTAAATCAGCTACATCATTAAAGGTCGAATTTCTCTTGTAGACTCTAAGTATTGACATTGTATAACACCTTTTACCCTTTACAGGAAGTGTAATATAATGTTGATCCATGTGCGTAGTAGAACGGCCCGTATATTCTATCCTACATCTAATAAGTCCGCTTTTTAAAATATAAAGTATAACTTGAATGCCTTCATAACTACTTATTGTGCTGTGTATTAATAACTGATTCATACGTTTCATTGTCAGATAATAGGAAGTAAGGAGTATACTGACATTATGTGTTTAGAAGAAAAATATAACTCTGCTAATTAGTAAAGCGTTCAATAGAATATTGTACTTTTATTATTTGTTTTGTTCTAGCATTCGTTATACCAACTGACCAATTCCTGATGTCTATAGCAACAGATGCATGTACTGCTTGGAGGAATACTAGACAAAGCTACTCTAGTTGTTTTGCTGATCCTTGTTTAAAACCGATAGTTCCTTTTATACAAGATTTGTACGTGTATGTTTTACGTATCGTGTTCGCCAGTATCTAATTTAATGTTTGGAAATAGCTCAGAGCTAGAATGCAGTCATCATTGCCATTTCCGCGATAGTAACAATAGATTCTATCGTGATTATTCTATAATAAGTTTTGGTTAAACCGTTGTAGGTAAACACAGGAGTATCTGTTTTAAAAGATGTTGTGTATATTACTAAGTGCGATATTATGAGAAGAATAACATACAATCTTATTTTCTGATGTATTTTTCATTTGTATCATTGATTCTAGTATTAACTGATTCGATGGGCATACAAGGAGCGAATTCTATTGTAGTCCTTGCTGTTAGAGTGATTATTGTTCTTTTTATATAATTTGACGATAAGGTTTAAGTAAGCTTTTACCTTTGAATGTACAAATATGATGCGTTACCGCTTCTCAAAGGGTCGATTGTTGTTGAAGTTTGAGAATTTCCTGAACATGTAGACAATGGCACTATTTAGAACAGATTACCTGATATGATGTAGTGCGGTTAATTCTGTGTTGAGGAGTCTCTGCCATGTAGTTTCTCCTTTATTGGGATTCTTTAACCATATGCTTTTCCACACTCCATCTACAGATAAACTTGCCAGCTATTATTACTCCTACAATGATAGCCTGTACCCATCCTTAGCTTGCTTAGCATATAACTAAATACTATCTTATTAAAATTATAACATATGGTAGGAAAATCAAAGGGTAATAAACAGGTAAATAAAAACGCAGCAAAAGAAAAGAGCAAGGACTCGAGCAAAAATAAGAAACTAACAAAGGTAAGAAATGAACTTGGAGGCGGACCTGCAAGAGGAAAAAGCAGTAGAAGGAAATAATGATGTTATTATAGAGATCATTTTATAGTCGTCAAATCGATAAATATGATAATACACTCTTTAGATACATTATATTTCAGATAATCAGTGGATAGTATTTTGCCTTACTACTCTCATTATGCCTTTACCTTTCTAGCTGGATAGGCTATTCTTCAATTGGCTTTGTGACAAAAACGTCTATAGTAATGTGATTTGGTATTGTTTAGGGTATAGTTAGATAAATTGCAATTTTATTTGACTATTACAAGCTACTAATTTTGTAACTAGCTATCCAGTGGTTCTCCATTTTTGTATGGCAATGCAGGTAAACTGAATGCAAACGTTGCTCCTTTCGATCCATCTCTATTATTCTCAGCCCATATCCTGCCACCATGAGCTTCTACGATACTCTTTGAAATAAATAAACCTAATCCAGTGCCTCCAGTCTCGGATTTGGTAGAAAACTTTGTAAAAAGTCTTGGCAAAATGTCTGGGTCTATACCAGATCCTGTGTCCTTTATACTGACGACAGCGCTGTAATCGTTGTTAGTACCATAGTCATGCTTTTTTCTTGTGACGCTCACAATAACTGTACCCTCATCCTGTATGAATTTGATTGCATTACTTACCAAATTATAAATGACTTGATGCAATTTACTTCTGTCGCCCACTATTATAATCGTATTAATGTCTTGATATTCATACGAGATTTTTATCTTGTCTTTATTTATGGTGTTTTGTGCAAATTCCTTCAAGACTTCGTTTATCATATCCTCAAGATTGATTTTTTCTTTACTTAAGACTAAAGATCCGCTCTCAATCTTCGCAACATCTAATATATTTTCCGCAAATTCTCGTAATCTCCTTGAGTTTCTAACGATAACATCCAAGAATTCTCTTTCCTCCTGAACAGTCATTTCACTTATTTTGTTATTATTATTATTATTATTATTAGTACCTCCATCTATTGCTTTTCTTCTGCGGAGAAGTTCAGATAGTCCAAGTATTGGCTGTATTGGACCTTTCAATTCATGTGCCGCCACATTTATGAACTCATCCTTTAGCCGATCTTTATATTTTAGTTCTTCATTTGCTTTTTCAACTTGCTCCCTTAGTTCATTTTGTTTTTTAATATAATTCCTTAGAGAATTCACCATGGAATTAAAAGACTCGCTTAAGACTGAAAGCTCATCTTTGCCCTTACTTTTAACTGACACTTCAAGGTTACCCTTTTTTACTTCTGACGTTGCCGCAGTCAGAGCGAATATTGGTTTTAATATATTCATCACAAGATAGAGCACAATAGCAGCAACTCCAATATTCAAAACTGCAAAGACCCTTTGCAAATATATTGATTTTTGCGAACTTTCTCTTGCATGTTGTCCCAGTTCTTTGGCCAGAGTATCTGATGAATTCACTAATGACACAGCTTGTGTCACTAGTGCAGATTTCACAGGAAATCTATCTATATTTGGTGCTGCTACTGATTTGATATTTTCATTTGGTTTTATCACATTAGTAGTCAAAATTGATTTTAATGAGAGGGATTTCTGATAAACTCTGTTCCAATCATTTAAAAATTCTGAGGGTAACGGTCTCAAATCTATATCAGAAAGATTTCCCCCCTGTTTTATCAGCAAGATATTGGATTCTAATTGTTTGATAGCAGACTGAATTAAAGAAAGATTACTATTATTATTTCCTCGCAAAAAATAGTCTGATACTTGAAACATAAGATTTGAGGTAAGAAACCTGTTCTTTCCTGCTATATTTATTGAATTTCCCAGAAAAGTTTGTTGGGATTCATAATAAGACAAGATGGTAAAGCTGGTCACAATAAAAACAATTTGAATAACAAGAAGTATACCGATTTTTAATGCTATCTTGGAGCGTATCAAACCAAAAAGGTTAGTACGATGATGCATCATTATATAGATATCAGTCCATATATTTTAGTTTGAACGTTAAAACGGTTCCTTGAAGCAATATAATACAGAACTGGCTCTACCAACGTCTGCGAAAAAAGGCAGAGTCTAGCTCTGGTTTTCATTAGCGTCCACCAACCGTAGATGCTGCAAATGCTATTGTTATCGTGAATGTATGCATCTTAAATACTTGTAGAGAAGGTGCGTGACAATATAAGGATTTATTCAAGCCAAATTCGTTGGCATATATAGATCATGGTTACAAGTCATTTTCATAAAACAGAGGAATAAATACGAAATAAAGACATATAACTTGCTGGTTGGATACCTCACTAACTAGAGATACTAACAATTAGCTAACAAAAGCTCTAATTTCTTATTGTATTAGTAATCCTTTCTTCTCCTTTCCTGTGATATTCTGATAAGAGCCAGTTTAATTACATTTAGTTCCTTGTATTTTCATTACCTTGACTATTAGTGTGAGAAAATTTGCTAGCTTTAATTCTGCAATCCATCTATGTATGCTATCCCAACCGACCTTTTATGGTATAAAAACGTCGCAATTTGAAAATTATATTGAAAAGTTGCACGTATAACCGTTGATAGAGAACTGAGTAATATTCTTTCCTTGAATGAATATGGAGTATATGGAATTACAAAAACCAACTTTGATATATCTAATGGGTATCGTTAGAGATATTTCTAGCCATGAAATACTACCCTATCTCTTGTTTATACTTACCAACACAGGAGCCATCTTTTCTTTGATTAGCCTTAGAAATTTTTCTCTGTTCGGACTTGAGTTTGTTATGACAACCTCTGTGAATCCTAGATCCACATACTTTTGAATTTTCTTTATGCCTTCTTCTGCATTTGATATTACCAATGTCATCTTCTCCATTATATCATCGCCTACAACTTGACCATTCTCCTCAATTTTTCTTGGATCATGTATGTCAACTTCATAGAATGCTTTAATGGTAGAACCTTTCCAAAAACTAATAGATTTTAATGCCTTTTGTTTATCTTCGTCGTAAGATCCTGGAATAAAAAGTACCTTTTCTAAGGAATCAAAATCCTTACCGGCATTTATAGCTCCACGCTTAACTGCAGGCAATAGTTTGTCTTTTATCTTATCCAAACTAAGCTCATTTGTAACAAATCCATCACCTTGTTCTCCAGCAAGTCTGGCAGATTGCGGTCCTAACCCCGCAATATAAAGTGGAATTGCGCTTTCGGGCTTGGTATAAAGATTAGAGTCTTTAATCCAATAATACTTGCCCCTAAAAGTAACATACTGTTCTGTCCACAACGTTTTGATTATATGTATTGCCTCTCTTAATCGTTCGAACCTTTCAGAATTGGAAGGCCAATTATTGCCTGACGATACCTCATTTAACGCCTCTCCTCTTCCGACAGTCAAAAACACTCGTCGTGGAAACATGAATCCTAAAGTTGCAAATACCTGTGCAACAATAGCGGGATGATATCTTAATATCGGAGGTGTTAATCCTGTTCCTATTCCTATTTTACTAGTCTTGGCTAGCGCAGCACCTAACCACGGCCAAGCAGCACCCCCAGAGGCGCCCGTATGCCACCAAGGCATGTAATGATCGCTTGTCCAACATCTTTGGATACCATTTTTTTCCATCATAATGACGTCATCTAATAAATCGATAGGGTTTACTTGCTCATGTGCGGCCAAAATACTTAATCTTACCATATAATTAATATCACCACATGACACGAAAGATGTTTCAAATCAGAACTTAATTGATAAGAATTTTTTAAATATTTCTTTGTAATCCCCATCTATATTAGTAGCTGGTCTCTATATTATTTAATACAATATAACGCATAGCATAATGGA
>DASQQB010000136.1:0-4865 GCA_035643635.1 Nitrososphaeraceae archaeon
GGGTCGAATTTGGTGCCAAGATCAACAGGAAACACACCTCCAGTCACCATTATAGCTCCAGAGATCGCCATGACCATTGGAACGTCAAAGACTAAGAATCGAGGGAAGTGAACCACCATCAGACCAAGCAGTGCAATCGGAAGAAAGAAGACGTGGAATGCATAAAACCTCAACACAAAGTCATGAAAACCTCCTCCAAAAAATGCCTCACGCATTTGGGGGCCTAGAACAGGGATGGAATTTGTCAGAGACGCGGCTATAGAGATAGCAAGCTCTGCACGTTCACTAAATATAATATCATATCCAGTAAATGCCTCCAAAATTGTCAGTACACCTATAATAACCCCAGTCACCCATAGGATTTCGTTTCTAATTTTATACCTTCCACTAAAATACTGATAATACATATGAAGTAAAGCAAGCATTACCATTGCATTCGACGCATGGTAGTGAATGTTACGAAGATGGAAGCCATACGGTATAGCATCGTTGATAGTTTGTACGCTGTTCCAAGCTCTATCCAGGATCGGTTCATACCAAAGCATCAGTAAGGCACCAGTAATGCCTAAAATAATGAATAAAACAAAAGTTAGCATTCCCAAAAACCCTAAGGGACTGACGAACCTTCCAGGGAAAGTAAACTTCATTCCCATGAATAGGGTCCTGTCTACGCCGGCATAGATCCATCTAAGGAATAGGACTAGGCTGTTTTCACTACTCTTTGATGAAACGACCAAATCCCACTACTCCATTTCCATTTGGACTCCAATTAGGAGGCTTTATCCATATATTACCACTACCATCGATTTCAAGATCTAATCTAGCCAAAACGTTTGACGGAGGAGACTGCAAAGAGGCAGGTCCAGCGAATGCCTTTCCTGTCAAAGGGTCATACATACTACCATGGCAAGGACATTCTCCTCTTTTTCTTCCCGGTTCAGGCCAGTATTTCCATAGGCACCATAAGTGTAGACATACCATGCTATACATTCTAAAAGCCGACACGTCATTTGATGAACCTCCTAATTCCTCAGGCAGTCTGATAAATTGCCATGTTCTAAAAGATTCCTTATTTAGAACCGCATCTTTGCTTTTGGGATAAATAACGGCCTCTGAATGATTAACTGGAAAAGATTTAACGTTTGCCTGAGATCCGTCAGGAAGCTCCACCTTAGATTTTTCTGCTACCTTCCCAGCGGGATTTGGCAAAAACTTTCCCCAGTCAACGAATGGTATAAACGTCAAAACAGTACCAGCGGCTACCATAAGCTTTAGGAAATCACGTCTTGACACCTTCCCCCTAGCATTTGGCGGGGTTTGCTGGGCCATCACCAAAATCAGGGTCAGATCGTCTCTATAAACTTTTGGCTTTTAGTATTTTTATTTTCGAAATTTAGGAGACAACTTCGGTGGATTTCGGGGATAATCTATAAACCATGTGTGCTACTGTTTTGCTAAACGTATCCTTACGATGCCGTTGAGGTAATGAATGTATTCAACAGTCAGATTAGCAGCTGCCTCTGGCAGCTTTGCGAGGACATCATATTTTCTAGGACCAGTAGAAACTATTCGAACGTTACCGGTTTCGGATTCATAATTTGCCCTTATATCTGAGGCATCAGATAGGCCTCTGAGCTCTGCTATAACTTCATAGAATCCTGGCCCCTCAATCACTTCAGGGGCGCTCAATGGTGCAGCATCCTCTAATCTAGGTCTTTCTTTATGACTTCTCATGTCTCCTCTCTTCAAGATTGGAAAGCCTATCATTTTTTGTGGGTTCAATTTCCACAGATATCCGGTTACAAGTCCCGCAATAAATCCGCCTATATGCGCCAGATAGGCAACTCCTCCAGATTCTCCGACGGCTGCGAAAATGATTTGCAAAATAAACCAAAACGGAATAAATGCCAAAGCAGGTATTCGTACAGTTGTTATAAAGAAGGCTATTATTATGGTAAAGATTTTTGCTTTGGGAAAAATGATCAGGTAGCTGCCAAGAACTCCAGAAATCGCTCCAGAGGCACCAATGGCAGGAACAGCCTCTTGCCCTGTATTCATAGCATAGATACCATTAGCAAAGGTTGCTATAGTACCCCATGCTATGTAAATAAAAAAGTATTTTACATGACCGAATCTATCCTCCATATTGTCTCCGAATACATATAGAAACACCATATTTCCAACGAGATGAGCTACTCCGCCATGCATGAACATGGACGTAAGAATGGAAGGTAAATCGCCTTCAAAGAGGAATTTAGGGATCGTACCGTATGTATTAAAAAGTATTGCTGTTTCTTGTTGGTTTGTAAAAAAGCCTGTTCTCCATACCTCTACAATAAAGACAAATGCATTTATTGCAATGAGGCTGTAGTTTACATACGGCCTCCCATGAATTCTCTCTGTATCATCATGAATCGGAAACAATCTTATATAATTTCTCGGCTGTTCATAAAAAATAATATAGAGTTCAACTTGAAATTAAGGCTGCCTAATTCTTTTCTAAAAGCCGCCAAATGGATTTGGATTAGTCATGTGACCCCCTTTTTCAGAGTGAGCTTTCTTTGAATGCTTCTTTAGTCGTTCTTTATCGTCAAACTCCATATTACAATCCTTACACTTGAAAGTTCGCCGTGTCAATTCTTCCTTCTTTTTATTAAATAGACCCATTGACTAGTAGTACCGATTAAAAATCATCCTCATTAATGTTACTATTTTGGTCCCGAGCTGTATATAGCTCGCTCGGAATCCTAATCACAAAGTAACGGGGGTAGGATATATTATGGTAAAAAAATAGATAACTATCTTCATTTCATTCCATAACAATCATAGTAAGGGTCGACTTGACTCCATGTAGTTTTCTTAGTTTCCACGTTATAGTCTCTTTTACCTTTTCCATCTCATCTGAGACTACCTGGGCAACGATGTCGTACACGCCATACACCTGATAAACCTGCTCTACACCATCGATTTTTCTCAGCTCCGAAACAATGGAGTCCTCGCTCCCTAATTCAGCATTCATCAAGACAAAGGCTTTTGGCATTACGGATATCAATGAATGCCCGAAATATAAAAACATGCTGAGTAGATATAGGAGATACCTTTTTCTGAGTTGAAATTATATGACTTTTGTATTATTTTACTTACGGCAAAGTCAAAACAAAGTTCTCAAAGTTGAGTTTAACTGAGACCAGAGAAGTATTCCTACATAACCCTCGACAACGAGCAATAATAGGACCATTGGCTAGAACCCTTATTCAGCCTTGCCGATTTAGAGGAGTTGCTTCGTTTCAGAGGATATGCTCAATAGCTTTTTGTATGTCACCAGCATCTATTATGTCACCAGCCATCATTGCCTCAAGTAACCGCAGTACTATTAATTCTCCGGTTGCACCAGCAATAGTTTGCGGAACGACAACACATACGTCATCAACAATTACAGTGACTTCATCATCGTTTGCTCCACTCCAATCTTTTGGTATTCCTATATACACGTTTTTAGAATCACTGTTTTTCAGGTCTTGATACAAGATTTGAACCATTATTAAGCCAAGATTACAGTCTCATAAATTCTTAATGTTGGCCCATTGTACAATAGATAAACGTTTATTCGCTTGTTGAGAAAACGACTAAATTGATCCTATCTGATTATGGATCACTTTAGGAACGATTTTAATTTTAACCAGCTTCAAGATATGTTACAATGATCGACATACTGGTAAGCCTACAAACTAGTCATTATGATCATCCAACTATAGAATTTAAAAGCCTGTTTAGATCAAATTATGTGGTGCAAAACAATATTATAGCCATAATTGCGGTTTCCTTTGTAGTAGTAGGCACTATATGGGGAATAGGAAACGTACTTCATCCCCCAAAGATTTCGAAAATGAAAAATAGCCAAGGCATTTTATTATCTGCACAAGACAACTTATTCAATGCCACTAATCCTGATATAGATGTGAAAGTAGCTACCCCGACAGGACTAACCATAGTTAATAAGGACTTGGTTAGACATGACTTTATCGTAGACAAATTGAATATCAACTCTGCGTACCTTTCAACAGACCAGGATTTTATTACAGCAATTGCATCGGATAAACCTGGTACTTTCGAGTACTATTGCTCATTACATCCCGCTACAATGCACGGTAGAATTATTGTCAAGTAGTTTCGTATTTGATATGCTCTCATTAGAAAGCGGGTCGGTTATTCATGAAATCCAGTTGGTCTAGAGATCCATTCAGAGATTTAGCGTAGATAGCATATCTTTCCAAGAGCCAATTTTCGACGCCACCAGATTTTAGGGAACGCAATCAGCTACACGATTAAATAACGCCTCATTAAAAACTCAAGAATGGGCCGGTAGCTCAGCTTGGTGGAGCGTTCGACTGATAATCGAAAGGTCAAGGGTTCAACTCCCTTTCGGCCCACATTGGTATCAGTTCTCAAGTAGGATTCTAATATAAAAGAAAAAAAGTAGAATGCTACAACAACAAGGAGAACAAAATAGAAAGAGATGATGTCTAAAAAACACATGGCGAGAATCTTAGAGCCAGCGCTGAGACGCACATAACATTAGTGTACTTGCGGAGACTATGTTCGGTATTTGCCAGGAAGGATTAGCAACTGAACACATGATTGAATATACTCTTCCGTATCTGTCAGCAAAAGTAACAAATCATGAGACAAAGCGGTCTGTGATAAAACGACTATTCTAATATTACAAATTAACAGCTGTCAAAAGCACTAGTATCTGATTATTAGTAATATACAATGCTTTTCAAGAGCACTTGCAACTATAATTTTAAATATATGACCTTGTTGACTGACTTAACTTGTCTGCCGCCGCTTCAACCGCTAGACCT
>DASQQB010000137.1:0-3846 GCA_035643635.1 Nitrososphaeraceae archaeon
TTATCGCTATTATTACTAACTTCTGACTTTTTATTATATCTCCCAAATCCTTTCCTTTCCCTGTATTCCCAGTATTTTGAGATCTGCCTTAGAAGGATAGCATAGTCTACCAGGTTTTGTTTCAGAATCGAGGACCTGGACTTAGCAAAAAAACAAGCAACTGAATTATGTAGCAAACTAGACATCATAAAATAAATATAGAGGAACAGAAGTGAGATCTAGACTTACTTTATTTTTCAGCACCACATGGTGGTATAATTTCTAGGGTGGGAGCCCTGTCGTTGGCGGCTTGTCTTCCTCTAACAATACCGCGACCAATTTTCTTCCAGCTTAATACGACATCAGTCATATCACAAAATAACTTGGCAGCTTTGTAGTAATTTGGAACGGTGGATTCTGATATTTCTCCTTTTGAAACTCTTTCATGTTGAAAATTTAAAAATCGCATAAAACCACCTTGTGCCCATCGCGGATCTCTACGCGCTTTATTGAGGAAGCTAGTTGCCTGTTCCTTAAGAGTTCCTCTAAAGTCGAAGAAATCAAAGAAAGCCTTTAATCTACGCGGCCATTGTCTTTTTGTTTCGGTTGCTCTTAAGGCGTATACGAAAACGGCCACAGCATCTTCTTCCTGGCGTTCTCTTTGACATTCTTGTTGCTGTTCTTGTTCCTCTTCAATGACTGCCAATTATCCTTTTATCGGATACTACAACAAAGTGGGCCTAAATAAAGGGACAAGATTGAAATGGGCCCAAGGGGCACAGTAATGATATCGCTTCTAGAAGTGGGTTTTACTAATAAAATAACAGATCAAACTAGCTAAAAAGGTTTCTGTTGGAGTAAAGAATGATTGGTTAAAAGATGGTGGTTTCTGCACTCAATTTATTCTTTTCTTATTGTTGCATTTCAGGTATTCATTAAACTCTATTGTAACAAACAAGCTGTCTTGATTTATCTTAATTATAAGCATGGTTGATTTTTCAATTGCTTTGATAGCATTTGCAAATGCTTTTTGCTATGAAGTGCTTTTGTTTCCAAAAAGAGGTTTACCCGAATCGACTAACGGCTTCCTGCTGTTGTCTTTATAGAGTGATGCTAAGCCATTAAAATATGATTGAGAACTGGAGTCATCATCATTATTAGTAATGTGAGGATATCCGCATAAGCGTTTTGTGTTGGTGAATATTATTCTTCTACCCAGACATGGTAATGAATTTATCTCCACTAATTTAGTTTATTCTTAGCTAAAGCATGCAGCAGTTTATCATACTTTCAAGTTCGGTAACATTGCTTTAACATTTTCAGCAGATTGCACTAGAGTATAATTCGCCTTTTGTTTTTTAACATTGTTGATAAATGAATCAACTTCATTATATGCAGCTTGAATATCTTTTGATGTCTTTATTTCACCTGCAAGAGTTTGCAAAGCATCTTTTATTCCTTGATTGAACAAGTTTGTTATAGTTCCTAAAGAAAAATCGCACCATTTATTTGCAATATCATCTTTATCAAAACTACGTTCTATCCTTGTTACTTTAGTTATGTCAAACCTCTTATTTACAAGATCGCGATATGTTCTTCGTACTCCAGTACGATGACTACTTTTTGATTGCATATCTAGAATTTTATCTAACTCTGTCTTTGTTGCACCTTTCTTTCTGGCTAATTCCATTAGAGAGTTAGTCAAATTATAATAATCTGATACAATATTGGCTACTTTTTCATCATATGGGGTCTTATCCTGATATGTCAAATCATTCTTTCTATCTCTTATACCATCTAAGTCGTAAGGAACTGGATTATCATCTACTGAAGGCCACACATCAACTATATAGACTTCTAAATCGGGAATACTACTATTATTGCTATCTGCTACTATATTCTCTACGAGTGTCCAATAGTCTTGATGTGATTGTATTAGCTCTCTCAAAGGAGTATTACTTAACACACCGCCATCCCAAAATCTACTGTAATTGTTAAGATCATTGTTTTGCAGATCTATTGGTTTTTGTTCCTCTTCAGTCTTTGTATAATCATATTCTTTTGGAACCAAAGTATAGTCATAATGCTCTGGCACAGATGCACTTGCCATTATATGAACTGGCATGATTCCTTTATCATATTTTATTGTGCGTTCATAGGTTCCTTTCTTTCCATTGACTCCAGGTGTATAGTCACCATACTCTGATCTTCTAGTATCAGTCCCTTTTTCTTTTACGTAGCTATCAAAGGTTACCGTTTCACCTTCCTCAACATTTACACTGATAGCAAGAAGTCTTGGTTCTTTCTTGTCAATGCTTGTTGCTATTGGGAATTTTATGGATCTGCTTATAGTTTCATTTAATCTGCTATTATCATAGTGATACCAAATATTTGGTATAATAAAATTATCAAAGAATTTGGAATCAATTCTCGGTGGCAGACTGGGTGAAAATACATTTGCAGCTCCATTTATGATAAATTCTTTAGCAGAATAATATCTTCTTGCAGCCTCTCCTGTAGAAATATAAGGATTGGTCTGATTTAGCATATCCCACGTGTAAGTCCATGATTTTTCATCCCAAGAAAACGGCCACCATCTGCTTAAATTGACATTTGAGGCTAATTCGGACTTCCAAAATTCTTCAAGTTTTTCTGCAGAGCCATCCCAACTTTCACTAATATTCTTGTTCTCTTCTTTTCTCTTTTTTATTACATGGCTTACTAGAAATGCAGCATTTATTGCACCTATAGAAGTACCTGCAACTATATCAAACAAATTATCATATTCTTTGCTACCATCACTTTCCTTTTTTATCCAATAATACAATGCATTAAAAACTCCAGCCTCATATGCACCAAGTGATCCCCCTCCTTGAAGAACTAGGACTTTTTGTACGTTATTATTATTCTTGGCCATTGTTGTAATGCTATTTCATAACTACCTTATTTTTAAGGTTAGTAATAAAGAAATAGTAAAAATAATAACTGATTGTCAATTTCAACAACGATGGGTCCAAGGAGGTTTAGGTCCTACATGTAAGGGGGCCCTGTTCTTTTTGTAATTTAGACCTTTCTCTATAATCAAATCATGATGCAAAACTTAACTAGAGTTTTGAACTTATCTAATTAAGACATCTTCTCATGTATATTCATTGAATTTGCATCTTTCTGTTCTGAATCATCTATCTCTTTATTCATGATAAGTTTGAGTGACTAATTTGAATTACCAATTATTCAAAGTGGGTTCCAAAGCATAGTGTGTTTTAAGCTAAATAGTACATGTATCTGGTATAGCAACCTCGGACATCGGTTACCTGGTATTATAGAGTGTTGTGATAGTCTTGTTATCGTTGTTGCTATCGCAATTGATTTTCAAAAGGGTATTAAATGATATTGCTCACCCATACCATAGTGAGGACTATTAAAATTGAACGCTAACGATCTAATGTCTCCTCAAGTTGTTGTAGCAAAGCAAAACACCAATGCTGAACAGATTAGTGCAAGGCTATTAGCAGGAGAATTTAATGGACTACCGGTAGTCAATGATAATGGTGCTGTTGTAGGTATTGTAACTGCAATTGATATCTTAAAATCCATACAAAAGGATAGCGAGGGTAAAAGACAGCTTAATACTATGGTAGCTAAAGATATAATGACTCCAGATCCGTCAGTAGTGAAAAAAGGTGCGCCAATAGAAGATGTAATTGACATTATGGTTAAAAAGCAAATTGAATTGGTGCCGGTGGTAGAAGATGATGGCAGTAAGAAGCTTGTTGGTGTAGTAGCCAGATTGGACATATTAAGAGAAAAATTGAATGAAGGATTCATCATCATGGGAAAGAGAGGGGCAATTGCAAGAACTTAATG
>DASQQB010000138.1:0-7201 GCA_035643635.1 Nitrososphaeraceae archaeon
GGACAAAGCTCACTTTCGTTTTCCCGTTAATCCACTGATATGGAGAATTATTTGACTGACTAGAATACAATATGTTAATACATATTTTGATACTTCCTAAAGTTTGTAGTAGTGAAATGGTGTTTGAAAAAATAACAGCATTAAGTCCACGAAGCACCTCTTCAACAGATACGCATTATCTTCTTTTTGTGGGTAAGCGAAAAAGTTGATCCTATTGCATGCGGTATGAAATGACGACAAACCTGACTATTTTTTGCTACCTTGAAAATTACAAAACAATGAAAAGTACTTTTTAAACCCAAGTAGGTCTTTATGATATCTCTAACAGTATAGAAAAACCATTATTTATTAGCATGGTTTAGTTTTAATCATTTTGTCTATTTCTTTTGCTAGTTGTTCATTGTCTATTGGCTTTCGGATAAACAGACTTTTGTCTAATGCACAGAACTCTTTTTTTCTAAATTCCTCATAATATAATTCGCTAGCCGTAAGAAAGCAGATTTTGGCATTGTTGTCTTTCTTTTTTATTTCCTGATATAATTCAAAGCCATCCATCTTTGGCATTTTTATATCTAGAATAATCAAATCATATGAACCTGGTCTAAATTTTGATAATGCTTCTTGCGGGTCATTAAATGCATCAACTTTGTAGCCGTAATACTCCAAGGCCAACATACAAATTTTAGTAAGGTCAGGTTCGTCGTCTACGATTAAAATTCTGTTGTTATTATTATTAATATTATCCATATTTAATCATCTTAGTTAACTATCCTTGTGTACATTGCACCTGGCAGACTAAACGTAATAGTAGCGCCGCTATTTTCTTCATTTATATTATTATTCTGTGCCCAGATTCTTCCACCATGTGCTTCTATAATACTTTTGCAAATGAACAAGCCTAAGCCAGTGCCTTGATATGATCTGGAAGTAAATTTAGTGAATAGCCTGTTAAAAATTTCACTATTTATTCCACTGCCGGTATCGGTGACACTTACAATAACAACCTTTCCGGTCTGCTCTCCTTTGTTATCATCAATCCTTTCAAACAAGTTTATTGATATTTCTCCTTGATTTGTAAACTTGATGGCATTATCTAACAAATTGGAGAGAACTTGGATTATCCTGTCTCTATCTGCTTCAACAAGAATAGGACTAGGATTACTATTATTTTTATCTTTATTGATAAATTTAATATTGATATTTTTTTTCCGCTCTTTGTACTCCTCAGTAACGAATGATATCAAGTCATGCATATTAAATCGTTCTTTGTTTAGTATTAATGTCTGGCTCTCAATTCTTGTGACGTCTAATATGTTAGAAATGAGTGTCTGGAGTCTTTTAGCATTTCTTCCTATTATTTCTATTAGTTCTTCTCGTTTTTCAGGATAATGTTGCAACAACCCCGTCGTACCAAGAATGGCTTGAGTAGGTGTTTTCATCTCATGACTAGCAATATTAATAAATTCCCTTTGCATCTTATCATGAATCTGTAGTTGTCTATTTGCTTCCCATAACTCTTCGTACAAGCCTGCCTGCCTCCACAAGCTCTCAAACATCGAAATGTAGGACATAACCGTTGGTCCGCTATTGGAATATGTGGATAATCCTATTGCCTCTACAAAGTTCTCCTTGGAATCGTCGGTTTTTTCCATTGCCAAAGATTCTTTATTGTCAACAACTAGTATGGTTACCGTAGTCATAGAGGTTTCTTTAAATTGAATATTGCTACGTTGTACTTCGAATCCTTTCTTTTTCTTGTTTTTTATCTTTTCATCTTTTCTAACCTTTGCAGACTCTATAGCTTGCAGTATCTTTTCAATTACATCATTAGTCGGTGTTATGATTCTGACATTTACATCGTGTTCTGTTGCTAATATGTTTAAAAGTTCGATAGCCCCTATTCGTTCTTCACGAAGAAAAGCATTGATTGTAGGCAGCATCAGTAGTATTTCACTTTTGGCTGATTTTATCATGCTCATAAACAAGTCAAGTATCTTTTTTGTACTGTGAATTAACTCTGTGTTTCCTAGATTGATATGCCCTTCTATTTCCCTAATCTTTTGTTCTGCAGGTTTTGCTTTAGTCCATAAAGTTTCAAAAACATACTGTTGCTGTTCATTAATCGCTTTAACATTGCTGTATATGATCTGCTCTAATAGACTTGCTTCTTGCAAGGTAGCCCAAGATGTAAACTCCTTTTCACTTACTGCAAAATTCCCCTTAATCATATCAAGATGACGAAGTTCTGATATTTGCATCAATTCTTTACAATACTCAATATTGTCTTTTGTCATCTCCGTGATAAATCTTAACTTGACATTTCTTATCTTAAGGTCAGATATCCCTTTGTTAAATGCTTCTACTCTTTTTGCTACAGAAGGCCAAGTAAAGTCTGCACAAATATTCATACTAACCCTTGAAGTATTTAAGAATCTCATTATTGCCTGCGTAGTTTTTTCAAATCCATGCAGGACTTCTGTTGTCCCAGAATCACGAGCGTGAGAATTGGTAGACGGCAACAATAAGCGATATCAACAATGTATAATATAAAAGGCATTTCCTACATGTCAGACTGATAGTTGAGGATTCAAGCTGAGCCCATTGCTTCTCCTCTAATTCAGATTTTTTGGCTACAAATATTTTTTACGTCACACATCTAAGTAATGTGAATTATTTACAAAACTAGCAGTGGTTGTGGGTTTGATCATTCTTATAAATATTTATAATTTTGGTAAGGAACACGCTGATCCAAGTTCTAAACAAAATCAGTTCGCCTTCTTTGCAAGTCAAACAAAATTTCAATCGCTTAGTCATAAATATTAAATGAAAAATGGTAATCGTGGAAGTCGACAAAATAATGATATACCCTAAAATATTTAAATACTATTAATTAGTATACTATTAATTAGTAGTGTATTTATGAAAAGATATGATTTTGAAAATAATGTCGGATTTATAATTAATAGAACCGCTAAATCTTTTGTTAAAGCTTTTGACTCCGAGCTGCGGGCAAAAGTAGGCGTTACTGTAGGTCAATGGAAGGTGATGGTGATGCTCGTTAACCAAAATGGGCTTACTCAAAAGGAAATAGCGGAAAGGCTTCGGTTGGAAAGTCCAACACTCATTCCCATTCTTGATAAAATGGAGATGGATGGTTTAGTGGTGAGGAAAGCTGACCCTCTAGATAGAAGAAATAATAGAATTTACCGTACTGAAAAAGCAGATGCATCATGGAAAAAGATGATGGATTGTGCCCTAAGAATAACACAGATATCAACTAAAGATATACCTGAGCAGAATATCAAAACCATGAAAAATGTTTTAGAAAAAATGTGGCAAAATCTGAGGTTTGAATTCGATGTAGATTGTACTATTTCTAATGGTACAGTGAAATCACCTTTGACAGGGGATAATAAAACGGTAATAACATCACAACGGCAAAGGCTAGTACAATGACATCAGCGACAAGATATAATAAAAGTAATTATTAGGGGAGAAGCACGTAAAGTGGGACAGACTTCAACACCTGGCAAGAATGTTAAGGATACTAATAGTACTATGAATTCTTACTCTGGGTCTGCAAAAATACCTCCTTACGCTTGGAAAGTTCTTGCTGTCTTGAGCTGTATTGCCACAATGGTTATGTATGCAGAGACTATGCTTATCCCAGCTATTCCTGACCTCATCAAATACTTTCATGTATCTTATAGCATGTCATCATGGATTCTTACGGCATATCTTGTCTCAGGTGCTGTCATGACTCCAATATCTGGTAAATTATCAGATGTCTATGGTAGAAAAAAAATCCTATTAATTATAATGGTAATTTATGCAGTGGGTGTTTCTTTATCAGGATTTGCCACAAACATATACTTTATGCTAGTCGCTAGAGCCATCCAGGGTATAGGCATGTCAATGTTCCCAATAGCCTTTAGTATTGTCAGGGATCAATTCCCAAGAGAAAAAATGTCAATCGGTCAAGGGATAATTACCTCGATGTTTGCCTCAGGTGCTGTGGTAGGACTGTCTGTGGGAGGGATAATTATTCAAAATTATGGTTGGCGCATGACGTTCTTTACTATAATACCTATTGCCATTGCTCTTCTTTTGATAATTCGGCGCTTTATCCGTGTAGATGATCGACCAGTAAGGCATGAACTACAAGAAATTCCAGAGATAAACCAAAAACAATCAGGAATTGTCGAAAAAGTTAATGTTATTACCAAACGAGAGAAGAAGAAGAAGAATAAACAATTAACCCATAATATAGATATAAAAGGTTCGGTCACATTGGCCGCGACGGTAACTCTGTTCTTACTAACATTAACTTTTATTGAAACATCTGGTGGTGGCACTAACATTGATGTTCCAAATGGAAATGTATTTCTGTTACCTTCGCTTGTCGGAGGAGCAACTGTTTCCTTAATAATGTTTATTATAGTAGAGAGACGATCTCAGAATCCGTTAGTAGACTTCAAATTGATGCTTAACAAATCAATTCTTCCTGCCAACTTAATCATCATGATAGTCGGATTATCCATGTTCATGGTTTTTCAAACAATACCAATATTGATAAGAAATCCTGAGCCAATAGGGTTTAGTGAGGATGCGATAACTACGGGCAAAGTACAATTACCATTTGCAATAATACTTTTGATTTTTGGCCCAACATCTGGTTTTATTATATCAAAGATGGGTTCATTGAAACCTTTGATAGCAGGCACATTAATCACAACGACGGGTTTCTTTAGTTTACTAGAGTTCCATTCTACAGAATTAATGATTTCAATAAATCTTGCTATTCTTTCTACTGGCTTATCACTGACTAGCGTGGGGGCAATGAATGTGATTATATTATCTACTCCAAGACAATTCAGCGGTGTATCTTTGGGAATGAGTACGCTTATGAGAATAATAGGTAGTTCAATAGGTCCAGCCTTGGCTGGAATGTATATGCAAACACACCAGTCATTGCTGAATATCCACGGATTAGCACAACACTTTCCGTCATCAGGATCGTTTAACCTTATATTCCTTAGCGCGGCAATTCTCTCAATTGCGTCGGTAGCTTTAGCAATAATATTACGACGAAGGGTAATAAAAATGGCGATACCGAATCTGGCTTAACTCAATTAAACTGTTATTACCAAAAAATATGACATACTAATCTTTTGCAGACGTCACTTCCTCAATATAGAGCGCAGACCAGCTTATACCACTCTTGTGTAATGATTGATAAATGATACACAACGATGGAATCCGTGAGATTACCAGCCAATGGTAACAATCGATATATCTCTCTCTGGTATTAGTATTATTTTCAAGTCATTGAAGAGTATTATTTAATTCATTCATAGTTCCTGTGTACTCCCTCTTAGCTTACTGTCGTCTGCAAGTATGTATACAGTTATGATATTAGTCTACATCTTGATATAATAGGGATAATTCTTATTATCCTCCATAATTTGCAGTATCTTTCCAATTTGCCATTTTTGTCACTTAATTAACACTTTTTGCAGAACATCCTTTTGCTTAATTGTTTGCCTTCTGATTTATGGCCAGAAATATATCATATGATGAATTCTGAATTTCTTATTAACCTTGTGAGTTAATAATGACGTATAAAAATGAGTACAGATGATTCGACAGTTCCTAAAGCCTCTGAAGAGGAGAAAGAAAAGCCAAAAACCACGACCTCAGCTCAACCGGTGGATGATGATTCTCCAAAAAAAACAAACGAGAAGAAGGTCGTAGTTGTTGCCCCTACAAAAAACGAAGTTATGGAGTCTGATACTCATTACGCATCATTAAAAGAAGGAAAGAAAGAAGAACAAAAACAACAACAACGCTCAATCTCTAGTAAAGTCAAGGAAGCCGGACAATCCTTCAAAGGGTTATTTCGGTCAGCCAGTAAAAATCAAAATTCATTAGAAAGACCTCGTCGCCCACCTTCTGCTGTTGGGATTCAGTACAATAGAATATTGATACCACATGATGGTTCAGAAATGTCAGACAATGCCTTAAACCACACAATTTTCTTATCAAAGTTGTCAGGCGCTGAAATCCTCATATTACATGTGATTGAGGATATACATAATGTTGACTCTAGCGCCTTTCTTGCTACATCCAAAGAAGGAGGACAAGAAAGGGGTATTGATAGAGCAAAGGAACAGGACTTCGAAATCAAGGTGGAAGGAGGAGTCAAACAGATGATAGATGAGAAAATGAAGTTCTGTGAGGAAGCCGGAGTAAAAAGTCAAGTATCATATAGAGTACAGACAGGAAAAGCCGTTGAAGAAATAATCAAGCTATCTGAGGAGATGGATGTAGACTTGATAGTGATGGCTAGCAGAAGAGTCCACTCCTTGACAAGAAGTTTGCTTGGAAGTACAACTAGAAAGGTTATAGATAGTGTTGAAAAGCCTGTACTTATTGTACACAAATAAAAATATCTATACAACTTTTGTTCCAATATTTTTGGTGTTAGACTGTTTGTTACCTTATCATGATGACTGTCCTAATAAGTATTATACCACCCCATCTAACATCCGGCAGAAGCAATTGTAGGTAGATAATCTCAGATGATGGCATTAATATAATTGCAGCCACAATGGCGTTAGCTGGTATACATCGAATCAAAATGCGTTGAACATAATGTCTCTAGTCTCTAGAAATAGAAAATGCCCACTGTACTTCGTACAATGTCATGAACCTATCAAAGTTTCAAAATAATATAATTGTGGCTCATCATTTTTGCGTAAGAAAACCTAGAGTGTTGAAAGTTTTAATATGGAATATTTTATTATCCCAGACATCTGTATATAATATGTTATATATAATCGCTTTAATTATTTTAGCCTCTCTACTTTTGGGGTTCTTCTCATTAAAAGATTTTGCTTATTCACAAAATGCGACTACAACAACAACGGGTCAGGAGATTCCCGGATCAATATTCGCCAAACCCACAGGTAGCTCGCCTGTTATCAATGATCCAAAACTAAAGGTCCAATTAGTCTACAAGGGGCTTGAGCTCCCTACGTCGATGGCATTTATAGCTCAAAACGATATTTTAGTTTTGCAAAAAGCAAAAGGGACTGTGCAGAGGATCACAAATGGTCACCTCCTATCAAAACCTCTTCTCGTGCTACCGGTGTCATCAGAGGTAGAAAGAGGTATGCTAGGAATTGCTGTTTCAAAAGAG
>DASQQB010000139.1:0-164377 GCA_035643635.1 Nitrososphaeraceae archaeon
AGCTGCCATTATAAACGAAGCAGCAGTTTCCTTAGATGTATTAATATCAACAGCTAGCTCTTCAGCACTTGTCACAGCTAAATCCATTACTGACACAATACCTGCTTCTTTAAGCTTCTTTGCTGTAGTTGGACCGACACCCTCTATATCCTGAATTTCCAAGTCTTCAGGCACGGTAGGATTTTTTCTATCCATAATCTTACACAACTTGATCATTGCTACTCGTATTAAAATGGAATTATGAATGAATAGGAATAGAACCATTATAACTTTTCATTATTACTTGATATAATTTTCAATTTTCTGTTATCTCAATTTATTCGTGAAGCAATAATATATTGGTCCCCAAACAGTTTTTCGAAAACACACAAAAGAATTAATTATTATCTTGATATAACAGTGGTTCAAATAATAAGTCTATAAAAACGATACTAATTGATTATCCTGTTATCTTATCTTTAACTCTCGTGTTTTTGTAAATTGACAATATTGATAGAACCATAATTTTCTCTAGTTGTTCTGCTAACAGCCATATTGTATTCGTATATCTTTTTTGAATATTCTTTTAATATAGGCATCATATCGTCCAAAGATTTACTCGCATAGAATCCAGGACAATCACCAGTCAATTGAAAAGTCGCATGCACAATGGGTCTTCCCTTATCTGATTCTATCCACGAAGCAAATGGATAGAGCCAACAAACGCCTGGTTTTTCAGGATGGAGCTGGCAATAGCCTTCTTCACTTAAGAATCTGCATGTAAGAGGAGTACCATCATGTTCATCTCCCTCGTAGGTTTTTCTCTTTAATGAGAGCATAGTAAGTGTAGTTATGACGTTATCAGATGGAGCCTGCTCTTGCCAGCTTGAAATTCTAACTTCATTCTTTATGAATTCCGCATTTGAATTATAACCCATTTTTTTGGCAATAATTCTGATATCATCCTTTGTAAGCGGCAATCTCCCCTGTTGTTCACAGCAGTTATGACATTCAGGCCACAGACATTTCCACAAAACGTATAGGCTATCTTTAGTAAGAGTAGGAATATGAAATATAACTCCTCCAATGTTTAGTGCTGTATTAATTACGTCATTTCTCTTACCTAGGTGCAGATCGTACACTTCAGGATCTATTTTCCATTTTTTGGCTAGCCTGTCAAGCGAAGATTCGACAGATTTTGGATTCAATAGATTTTATACCAACAAGTTTATAAAAAAGCTGACGTTTAAATGTGCCTCCCGATGCAATATTTACGGGCTTTCGTAGCAAAAATTGACCATACTACCATCAGTAGAACATATAAGAAATCATAATAATAGTGGTACTAATAAGCGTAAAAGTAAAGGAAAACATGCATCTTCCACTGAAAATCGTAGAATGGTATGGGAAAAGGTTGTATGGCCTTTAGTATTAGACGTTAGCAGATCCTATTTTACATTAAAGGAATATCATACCAAGAGAGACGAATTTTGTCAAAATTCTGAGGTCCGACCATCAAAGGTAGCAGGTGGCTTTGTATCATTATTGGTGAAGGGAATTCTTGCTAGAGAAAAGGATATCTATTCAATTCATTATAGACTTATACCATATATGCGTAAGAAGGTGAACTTGGAATACGGTCTTGTTATTAGAGAGATCAATACAAAACGGTAAAATCAAATATTAGTCTGTTTATGATATTTCTGTAGCTCGTATGAAAGCCCGGTCGAACCTGTATTGTATGTATAAGCAGGTACCGAATCTAGTGGCCAATCTCCAAGGATGGGGCTAGGGATTTCAGGCTCTGGATCTATAAAGAGAAAAGACACCTGGAGACAGCAGTTCGAATCTGCTCCGGGCTACTTATCTATCCATCTATCTATCTACGTTTATAATTTTGGGCCAGCATTTCTTATTCGCAGCGGTACGTTCCCAAATTTTTCAAAATTTCTAATAAATAACTCTGCAAGCCTCTTAGCTGATCCATCATATTTATCCTTGCTAGACCATGTATTGCGAGGGTTTAGAACTTTAGAAGGCACATTAGGACAAGAGGTTGGAATATCGAGATTAAAAATTTCAGTATGTTGGAAAGGCGTTTTCTCTAAATCATTGTTTATTGCAGCCCTTACCATCGCCCTAGTATGTTTAAGGTTCATTCTTTTTCCAATACCGTACGGACCACCAGACCAGCCTGTGTTAATAAGGTATACTTTGGTATTATGTTCCGAAATTTTCTGTCCAAGCATTTTTGCGTATATCTTAGCATGTAGCGGCATAAAAGGCGCTCCAAAACATTGTGAAAAAGTCTCCTTAGGTTCAGTGATTCCTCTTTCTGTTCCAGCTAATTTACTAGTATAACCAGACATAAAGTGATACATCGCGCCTTCATTTGTGAGCTTCGCAATGGGTGGCATCACACCAAATGCATCAGCAGTCAAAAAAATAATAACTTTTGGATGATCGGCAAGGCTCGGAATGATTGCATTAGGTATAAAATCAATAGGATATACAACCCGAGTATTTTCTGTAAGGCTTCCATCAGCAAAATCAGGTTCCCGATTATTTTCGTCAATAATAACATTCTCCATTACTGAACCAAATCGGATGGCTCTCCAGATCTGCGGTTCCTTTTCTTTCTTTAGATTTATACATTTTGCATAACAACCACCTTCAAAATTGAAAATACCATTATCTGACCAACCATGCTCATCGTCTCCTACAAGACGTCTTTCAGGATCAGCTGAAAGGGTCGTCTTGCCTGTGCCTGATAACCCAAAGAATAATGCCGTATCAGCAGACTCCTTTCCTACATTTGCTGAGCAATGCATAGGAAAAACACGTTTGCTCGGTAAAATGTAATTCATAACCGAAAACATAGCTTTCTTGATTTCCCCTGCATACGATGTTGATCCTATAAGGATGATTTTCTTCTTGAAGTTGATTATGATAAACGTTTCTGTTCTAGTTCCTTCTAGTTCAGGTATTGCCCTAAAATCGTTTAAGGATAATAGAGTAAATTCAGGTTCAAACTTTCCAAGTTCTTCTATTGTTGGACGAATAAAGATTTGCGTTGCAAAAAGACTGTGCCAAGCCTTATCAGTAATTCCTCTTACGGATAACCTTGTTTTAGGATCAGCTCCGACAAATCCATCAAAAATAAAGAATTGTTTTCCTTCAATGGACTTCTTCATTCTACAATAAATCTCTTCAAACTTTTCCTCAGAAATTGGATTATTTGTCTTACCCCAGTCAATAATATTATGAGTAGTGTCATCATCAACAATATATCTATCATCAGGAGATCTTCCTGTAAATTTGCCAGTTTTTACACACAATGCACCTGTAGAAGAAAGAATTCCTTCTTTTCTATGAATGGCAGTCTCTATCATAGATGGTACCGATAAATTATGATGTATTTTACCTAATCTAATGTCTATCTTTTCTAGTTGCATAAGACACTTTGTTTTTATAATCTTAGAGTCGTCATTCATAGGCATGATTAAATATTAATCTATATATTTAATTGATTTCCCACAATAAATCTAGAAGTGAGTTCTAAGTATTATATTACAATGTAAATATTCGCTTACAACACAAGTATTGAGCTGTTAAAATAAGTTCACTGCACTTCCTGCAATCTAACAAAGACTGAGAGTAATCTGTCGTACCTTTTGTTGATCGGCATATCTTGTTATAGATGATCTTTGTGGGGTATGCCTGTGAAAGCCATTACTTTACTTATATTGTTATAATTTAAGTCTGTCTAATGATTTTATATTATCCTTATTATCGCCATTATAAAACTAAGGAATGAACTAATATGATACACGTAAACTATCTATCTACTATATTTTAGTGTTCAATTACAATTATAATCCATATTGTCTGTATCAATATCTAAACAAACCAAAACTGAAATGCAAAGAACAAAGACTGCAAAGTATTGTTAATATCATTCGCTGACGTCTTTGTATTAGCATTAATCTATGACTACAAGATCTCAAAGTTTCTTAGTATCAACTGTAAAGCATCCTAGATATATTTTGACATGCGTCAGGAATGTAATTGAACTATATAATATTAACATTCGTAATTATTTTTGGAGTCGCTATATTGCTGTCTACTACTGTCGCATTCATACCATATGCGTTAGCTTGGGACAAGCAGAAGAATACTCGCAGCATCGATGAAGTTAAAAATACCAGTTCAAAAATCAATATAGTTAATCAATGTCATAATAATGCACTATGTATTGCCCACGTGATACAAAATTATTGCTCTATTACTAATGACCCAACTACATGTGGCAAAGCCGGTGTATCTTTGCAACCTAGTAAGGGACCGCAAGGACCACAAGGACCTAAAGGTGCCAAAGGTGAGACAGGAGAGCAAGGACCGCAAAGACCTTTAGCATCTATAACAGGAACTCTCTTGATAAAAATCAGAGTTGATAATACGAAAGGAGGTACTCTATCTGCATCTGACTTTAATGTGGGTATAGAAGGCACTAGTCCAGTTCCGCAGCAATTTCAAGGTTCGGAACCTTACACAATAATTCAAATAGGTAAAGGTAACTACAATGTGAGCCAAGAAATAGAAAACGGTTATTCTTTGTCTTTAGACGGTGAATGTTCTGGTTCTATAAAAGTGGGTGAAATAAAGACGTGCACATTATTCAACACATTCGCTGGTTAACGGTAAATATTTAACTCTTGCAGAGAATTAATCAAAGAATGTCAACACAAGAAAGAATTTTAAATGTGGCAACAAAGAATATGCACTTCATCCTATGACATCTGCAAATTCTTGATGTTGGGACATTACTAAAGACAAATGAACCTACTATAATGATGGCAAAAGGGATATACAACTACTCAGATACACATTAGATAAATACATAGATTTTCATCTACTATCATAAAAGAAACTAATACATACTTAAGAAGCTAAAAAATGAAATTTACAAGTATATTCACATACAAGTAATAATTTATGGGAGTTATGAATAATGATGAACAAACATATACAATAGTTATCGTTAAATTATATAAGGTGTTTAGATAGTTTAACACTTATTGTGGTAGAGCAAAATCGCCGTAGTCCCAATGCTTCATCGGGTCGGCAAGATGAAAAACCAGCGTCCAACACCTCATCATTAAATAGGAAAGCGCACAAACAGAAGTTCAAAGTAGCTCTGACTTCTGTAGTCGCTTCCATTGCTCTTACTATATTGAAGCTTATTATAGGATCTTCTACAAACAGCCTTGGAATTCTATCTGAAGCTATGCATTCTGGGCTCGATGTAATAGCTGCATTGATGACACTTTATGCTATAAGAATTGTAATGAGACCACCAAATCCAAGATATACATACGGCTATGCAAAGGTCGAAAGTCTGTCAAGTTTAGCTGAAATAATACTTCTATTTGCAGTAGCTGCCTGGGTATTTTATGAAGGTATTGAAAGAATATTTTTCAGAGCCATCCAGCCAGAAATTACTGTGTTCTCATTTGCAGTTATGTTCATTTCTATAGGAGTAGATTTTGGAAGATCTAGTGTATTGTACAAAACCGCAAGAAAATTTGGTAGTCAGGCTCTTGAAGCTGATGCATTACATTTTAAAACGGATATGCTCTCCTCTACAATCATCATTGTTGGATTGCTTTTGGTATTATTATACCACATTCCAAATGCTGATGCTTACGCTGCAATTATGGTGGCGATTATGATAATATATACTTCGCTTGGGCTAGGTAGGAGGACCTTAGACGTTCTGCTAGATCGAGCTCCTAAGGATGAGTATCAACGTATTCTAGAGACCGTATCTGGACTAGAGGGCGTTAACATAGCGCATGATATTCGTGTTAGGAAGATGGGATCGGAAACGTTTGTTGATATGCATATTGAGGTTCCCAGAACTTGTACTCATGATAAAGCTCACAAAGTAGCCACTGTAGTTGAAAATAAAGTAAGAGATGTTTTTCCTAATTCAGATGTACTTGTACATGTTGACGCAATAGAATCCTTGAGTGAGACATTAACTGACAGAGTAAGATTAACAGCTGCAGAAACAGAAGGTATTAGAAATGTTCATTCGATATTTATAACAAGGGTGCTGCCATTACCGTTATCGCCTACGGTAGAGGAAAAAAAAGTAACCACAGGTTTAAAAAACGATTTACCTGATCTTCAGAATAAAAAATCACCACTTCATTTGTATCTTGACGTACAGATGGACAGCAGTCTTGACCTTAAAACTGCTCATGCTGTTATAGATACTTTTGAAAAGAGAGTAAAAGATGAGATCCCAGAAATAACTAATGTCACTACGCATATTGAGATAGAAACAAGCAAGAATATACCAATAGGCATAGAAAAGAAAATAAATCAAACATATTTGGAAAAAATAAGAAATATGGCTCAGTCTATTGATAGAGTGACAGACTGCAAAGATATTGGAGTAGTGGATATCAATGGCGAACTACATATCACATTAACAATAAGGATAAAATCAATGCCAGAGAAAACTGTTACTACAATAGAGGAAGCACACAATATAGCCACCAATGTACAGAATCTTATTATGGTACAGACCGGAGCTTCCAGGGTAGTAGTACATACAGAACCTTCCTAATAATTATATATATATACATTCCAATTGAATACTAACACTATGAGCCAAATTTTCACTTGATCAAATTATTGCATATACATAGGAGTTACCTGCATTTGACTAGAGAAAAATTTGATAATCAAATCATTCTATTGTGCCAAAGAAATAATAGTATGCAGCTTAAAAAACCCTATCGCTAACCCCCGCGCAAAGTTAATTAGAAGCCACATTAACCTTTCCTAGATATTAAAATGGTTAACAAGGATAAGGTTCAAAAAATCTTTGATGATATGCTCATTTCAAAAAATAAGTACAATGTAATAACGGAAGAATCTGCCAAAGAGATTCTGACTGAATATGGAATCAAGGTGCCACGTTATTCGCTCGTTTCTAATCCAGAGGAAGCAGTGGAAAAATCTAAGGATCTTGGTTTTCCATTGGTAGCAAAAATTGTTTCGCCTCAAATTTTACATAAGACCGATGTACAGGGAGTCAAAGTTGGCTTGAATTCTCCTGCAGATGTTCACGAAACTTTTAATGATATGTATAAGCGCCTATCAAATCAATATAATATTAAAGGGATTCTACTTGAAAAGATGGTTCCATCAGGTATAGAATTAATTATTGGTCTTCAAAATGACCCACAATTTGGACCCGTAATTATGGTTGGCCTAGGCGGAATATATACGGAAATTTTCAAAGATGTAGCATTTAGAATGCTTCCAATAACCAAACAGGATGCGATTGAAATGCTTGAGGATTTGAAGGGCAAACAAATATTGAAAGGCTTCAGGGGTGCAGAACGAATAGATGTAGAAAATATGCTAAGCCATGCTTTAGTAAATATAGGAAATCTGGGAACAGATATGGCACGCTATTATGAAAGTATAGATTTTAATCCAGTAATAGTATATTCAAATGACTACTGTATAGTTGATGCTAAAATAATTTTAAGAGAAAAACCTAATGCTAATGTGATTTCAGATGCTCAACCGGATTCAAATTATATTGATATTTTCTTCAATGCTAAATCTGTAGCCTTAATAGGTGCATCGCCAGAATCTGGTAAAATAGGAAACTCAGTTTTGGAAAGCTTAGTCAAACATGAGTACAAAGGCAAAGTCTTTCCCGTTAATGCCAAGGGATATGCAGAAATCATGGGAACAAGAGCATATAAAAGCCTTGATGATATAAACGAGCAGATTGATATTGTTGTGGTTACCGTCGATTTAAAATTTGTTCCAGATCTGCTAAAAAGCTGTGGCAGAAAAGGTATTCATAATATGGTTATTATTTCTGGAGGAGGAAAAGAGCTTGGTGGAGAACGTGCAGATATCGAACAACAAATAAAAGACTTATCAAATGAACTAAAGGTTAGAATTATTGGCCCGAATTGTATTGGGATGTTTAATGGTGAAAACAGACTAGATTGTGCATTCCAGGGCCACTCAAGAATGCTAAGGCCTAAGGACGGTAATGTCGCCTTCCTTTCACAGAGCGGTACTATTGGTATTGCTTTCATGGAAACATCTGATACATTTGGTATGAGTAAAATGATTTCATATGGTAATAGATCTGATGTAGATGAGGCGGATATGATATGGTATCTTTCTGAAGATCCACATACTAGGGTAATTGGTCTTTATGTGGAGGGATTGGGTGATGGTCGTAAGTTTGTGGATACTGCTAGCAAAGTTATAAAGGAAAGAAAGAAACCAATCGTGGTATTTAAGAATGGTAGAAGTGCAAGAGGTGCTAAACAAGCTGCCTCACATACTGGTTCACTCGGAGGCACCTATAGTGTTATAAAAGGCATTTTTGATCAAAAGGGAATTATTTCTGTAGATAGTTACGAAGAACTCACAGGCTCACTTAAGGCACTGACATGGCAGCCCCCTACTATGGGAAATAGGATTGCCATGGTAACAAATGGCGCAGGACCTATTATTGCAGCTATAGATCATTTTGAAAGACTAGGTCTACAGGTCGCAGAAATTAGCGAGAAAACAAAAAATGCGCTTAAGGAACATTATCCACCAACATATATAGTTGGAAATCCTTGTGATATTACTGGGTCTGCTAGTGCTAATGACTACAATTTTGCAATACAGACATTCATGGATGATCCTGGTGTAGATATAATCATGCCGTGGTTTGTTTTTCAAGACGACCCCTTAGAAGAAACGATCGTAGATATATTATCGAATTTTCAAAAACAAAAGAAAAAACCTATACTTGTAGGAGCAATGGGAGGACCATTTACTAAGAAAATGTCAAAACGTATTGAAGATGAAAATGTTCCAGTATATCATTCTGTATTGACTTGGATAACTGCAGCAGGCAGTCTTGTCAAATGGCACAAGTTAACAAGCGGTACTTAGTATAAGATGTTGTAACAATATTTTTGTAGACCAAAGAGCATATCCAGTTATAGTTCAGCATAAGATAACATTTTGGGTACAATATAAAATAATAATTAGTAAATAGATATATATATATATGCAACGCTAGAGAGAAAGAGATAAGAATACTTATATACATCTATATAAGCAAGACTCGAGGAAGCCAACAAATTCTTTCGCTTATAACCAAAGAAAAAATCAAAAACTTATTATATTTATAAATCGAACTTAACTATCATGGAAAGTACACAACAGAGCCAAGTAGTAACGATTACACAAAAGGCTGCCCAGAAAGTTGCTGAATTTATGAAACAAGAAGGTAAGGATAACCTTTTTCTTAGAGTCTATGTATCAGGTGGCGGTTGCTCTGGTTTATCCTATGGAATGGGATTTGAAGAAAAATCTGATGAAGATGATAATATAATTGAAGAAAACGGAGTAAAGGTTCTCATTGATAGTTATAGTCAAAGATACCTAAAAGGTGCAAACATAGATTACATTGAAAGTCTAATGGGTGCTGGATTTAAAATAAACAATCCAAACGTAACAAAGAGCTGTTCATGCGGCCATTCATTTAACACAGAGTAAAGATGCATATGTAGATTTAATGTCATGTAGTTAGTGAGTTAATTTCTTTCTCTGTAGAATTTCCGAATAACGATTAGTAACTTTAGTTTAAGGACGTCTAAAGGATCGTAATCAATATTGATATAGTTGATAAATTTATCTTAGACACTTTGATTCACCTTTGGGTATCAATGAGCACATCTTAGTATGTTCTTGTTTTGGTTGTTAGGTTGTAAAGAGCATGTTTACAGAAGGCATGTCAATAAACTATATGATCCCATTGGTATAAACACCGCAACTTGCAATGTTACATGTGTTTGTTATCATGGCAGTATTTTGTTTTTAGTTACTGCAATCATCTTGTAATGCTCACTTCAAGTAAAATCAAAAATTTATCCCACCATCAATAAGTGAAGTTGAGATTCTGTATAGGTAACTTAAAATTTGTGATATATTATTATCTTACACAAATTCTTAAATATATCCATTATTATTTATAGAATTAGTAAAATAATGCTCATTGTTATAGGTATTATATAGAATAATAATCAATTAAATTACTGGTAATATTATTAATAAATCGTTTAGCATCCTTTGTCAAATTTTTAACTGTCGGATTGCTATTGATTATTTTCTCTGTACCTCTAAATACACCTGAAATGAATGCATTCCAACCTATTCCAATGACGGCTAGAATCAATACGGCAAGTAGTATCCATGTCAATAATCCCATAATTTATTGTATTCATTGCCTACTTTAAAGATTCTAAAACTGATTTTTATTTCTTTTATTTAGGAAACGGTCTAAGGCCAAATGCCTCTGATTTTTGTAGCTTCAACTACTCTACTGACTCCTAATGCTGTACTTGCCTTACGCATGTTGACATGATATTTCTTGTGTATGTCATATACATCAGAGAATGCTTTTGTAATGTTTTTATCTAGTCTTGTGTTTACTTCCTCCTCGCTCCAATATTCTCTCCTGAGATTTTGTAACCATTCAAAATACGATACTGTAACTCCTCCGCCATTTGCAAGGATATCTGGAATTACCAATATCTCATTTTTAAATAAAATCTCATCTGCCTCAGGTGTAGTGGGCCCATTAGCGGCTTCAGCTACAACCTTGGCACTTATCTTTCCAGCATTTCTCTTTGTAATTTGATTTTCTAAGGCTGCTGGTATTAATATGGTGCATTCTGTTTCAAGTAACTCATCATTAGCGATTGATTTTGTTCCCGGAAATCCTTTAACTGACCCGTTTTTTTCTTTGTGTTTTCTTAGAGCACCGACTTGAATTCCGTTCTTATTATAAACACTTCCTTGTGAATCGGATGCCGCGACGATTTTTGCTCCTTGTTCTTCGATAATCTGAGCTGCAAACTGGCCTGCATTACCGAAGCCCTGTACAGCCACTGTGGCAGTAGCTAAATCAATTTTCAATTTCTTTGCCGCCTCTCTAACAGTAAATGATAATCCTCTACCTGTTGCTTCATTCCTTCCTAACGAGCCACCTATCGCAAGGGGCTTTCCTGTAATGACTTCTGGCTGGACAAAGTTTCCCTTAAGGGCAGAATAGGTATCCATAATCCAAGACATTTCTTTACCACCTGTATAAACATCTGGGGCAGGTATGTCTGTGTGTGGACCTATAATATCAGAAATCCCGTAGGCATACCGCCTAGTCATACGTTCAAGTTCGCCATCTGACATCTCCTTTGGGTTGCAAATTATGCCTCCTTTCCCTCCACCATAAGGTATATCTGCAATTGCACATTTCCAAGTCATCCACATAGATAGGGCTTTAACTTCATCGATCGTAACCTGAGGATGATATCGGATGCCTCCTTTGTAAGGACCACGGGAATCATTATGCTGCGATCTAAATCCTGTAAAAACTCTGATTTCTTTGTTATCCATTCTTATGGGAATCGAAACCGTGAGAACGCGTTTTGGATTAGCTAAAATTTGATGTATTCCCTTATCAAGGTTGATTACCTCAGCAGCTTCTTCCAACTGTTTGAGAGCTACTTCAAAGGGATTTATTGTCATACTGGGAGCAGCAGACTCTACCATGAATATTTTCAAAAAAGCGATATATTTAAGTGTTGAAGACTGAGATCAGTTATTAGATATGTTACTATGTAATATCAAAATATATTCAACTACTATCTTGCAATTTTTCTGAGATCATTGAGCGCAATTGATTATCAGTCTTGTTCATGTAATCGATATTCAATGATTTTGCAATTGCCTCCAGCTTCTCGCGGTCAGATCCAACAGGACCAGTGATCCGTGGGCCCACAATACTGGTATTTCCGTCATTCATGTTTACTGCATTATCCATTTCCCTTCCAACTGATTGTCGCATTTTTTCATATTCTGCAACTGCCTTTCCCAACGTTCTAGAGATTTCAGGTAATTTTTTTGAACCAAATAACAAGACTAAACATAATAATATTATTATAGCCCACTCAGATCCTCCAATACTCAACAGGAGTACAGAAGCGGATAGTAACATATTCATTCAATACAATATCTAACAAATTAATATTTCCAGCTTTTCAAGAGAATAAGATATCTATTTACAACCAATAGCTTGTCTGACATATTGCTTATTGAGCATATATTACATATCGTGCTCCCTTTTTTGATGCTCTCCTAATTTATCTAAACTATCAAATGTCTTTTTGCATAAATCGCATGTTAATGGATTTAAATTGGTATCGTCATAATCTACACCTGGTTCACCTTGGTCGTCAAAGTCCACATTATTATCTATACATTTATAAAATAAATTGGTTATCCTTCTACAACCGTATTTGATGACAATAGTTAAATCTTGTTAGAGTTTATAGTTATTGGTCAATGGGTTATCATTCAGTAAATGATACAACGGTAGAGCGTCTGCGTGAATTTATAAATATGCTCAATGAAGAATCAGAAAATGGGTCTGTGATTGTTGTTGAAGGGAAAAGAGACGTTCAAGCTCTTTATCGTGCGGGATTCAATGGAAACCTCACTGTATTCAACCATTTCAAAGGAGTGACCCATTTTGTTGATAACCATTATCAAACAAGAAATAAAATAATTTTGCTCTTAGACATGGATAGAACAGGAAAATATTTAACGAGCAGACTTCTAAGACAACTTCAGTATAAGGGAAACAACGTAAGTTTGTCTTACAAAAAAGCATTGGCTAAGATTAGTAACGGAAAGATAAGACATGTGGAAGACCTTGTGATGTATATACCACACTTAGCCGGAATACAACGTACCAGAAGAGACCTTTATTTCTATGTATAATAATTATATTTCTCGAATTAACCATAAGAAGAAGCAAACAAACTACACGATTTGACAAAATCATCTCTGCATTCAATTATTTAATACAAGTCAAAGCACTTATATTCAAGCCACATCCCCTTAGCTTTACTTAATAATAATATGAGGTTATGGAATTGCCTAATACAGGTATTGTCAAGTATCATGTTAAACTAAAATTCGAGGTTGATGGGCTAGTCGAGAAGGCTGATATAATTGGTGCAATCTTCGGACAGACTGAGGGTCTACTAGGTCCAGAGATGAATCTAAATGAGCTACAGAAGGTCTCTAAAGTTGGCCGAATCGAAGTCAATGTTGACACAAGATCAAATATGGCAAAGGGTGACGCACTAATTCCAATGAGCACCGATATTTCCACAGCAGCACTTATTGCAGCGGCTATTGAAAGTATTGACAAAGTTGGACCATTCCAAGCAAAATTTGGATTAGTTGGCATTGATGACATCAGGGCAATCAAGAAGAAAGTTATCGTAGACCGTGCGAAGAAAATTGTTCAAGAATGGGCAACTAAAACTATTAGCGAGGGGGAAGAGATGCTTAAGGATGTTTATGATGCGAGCAAACCTGGTAAACTTACTGCCTTTGGCAAGGCTCAACTTGCATGCGGTACTGGAGTATTCGACTCTGACTGGATCATACTTGTAGAAGGTCGTGCAGATGTAATTAATCTGTTGCGTGCAGGCTTTGATAATGCTATTGCCATAGAAGGGGCAAAGATTGATGAAACCGTCACTAAGCTTACTGAGGGTAAGAAAATTATTGCGTTTCTAGATGGAGACAGAGCAGGCGATTTAATTTTAAAGGAACTACATGGTTTGGTAACAATAGATAAAGTTTTGAGAGCTCCTCCAGGCAGAGAAGTAGAGGAATGTACACCACTTGAAATTGCAGAAATTATAAAGGAGGCAATGCAGATCGTTTCTGTTAATAACCAACAGGTACAACAACCTGAAAGAAAGAACCAGCAAAGAAGAGGGAGACAGCAGGAATCAATTGAGGAAGAACAACAACAAACAATATCGCCTCCTAACAATCCTTTACAAGAAGATAATCCAGAAATTCTTTTAGCAGTTAAAGAGGTATATCCTCAAATTAATGAAACATTGGAAGCACTTGTGCTTGATAGCTCTATGAAAACATTGCTTAAAATCCCAGTATCAGATGTAGTAAAAAAATTAGATAGTGCAGAGGGAGCAAAATTGTTAGTATTAGATGGCATAGTTACGCAAAGATTAGTAGAGGCAGCGTACAAGGCAGGGATAGAGTACATAATAGGACATAGAACTGCTGATTTAAAAAAGTCCTCTGATGTTAGAGTTAGGACATTTGGTGATATGGGAATCAGCAACTAATTTCATGTCTGAGATAAAGTTACAGCATATACTTACTATGACTGAGCTTATGGGTTTGGGAGCTCTTCACAATTATATTGAGGTAACTACTACTGATCTGGGAAAATCTATAAAAAAATCTCAACAAGCAGCCTCAAAACACCTTTTAGATTTAGAAACGGTTGGCTATATTGAACGACTAAGAAGAGGCCAGAAATATAGAATCAAGGTAACCGATAAGGGATATTTAGAAATTAAAACATTATTTTTGACGCTTAGATCAGTACTTGAACAAACTCTAAATGCTAGTATCGATTTCGAAGGTAGGATAGTATCGGGCATGGGCGAGGGTGCTTACTATATGTCATTAAAAGGCTATCGTAACCAATTTATAGAAAAACTTGGCTATGAGCCATATCCGGGTACATTAAATATAAAACTAGTGGATCAAATCTTCATGCAGGCAAGACGAGAAATAGGCAAGTATCCATCTATTTTTATTGAAGGCTTTAATGACAATACACGGACATACGGTTGGGTAAAATGCTACCCTGCAAGTATCAATGGTACAACCAATAATGCTGCAGTATTAGTATTAGAACGAACACACTACGATGAAAACATGTTAGAAGTTATTGCACCAGTATCAATAAAGGATACTACTGGAATGAAGAATGGTGATAAAGTTACTGTCAAAGTACATATTCAAAATAAACAACAATAACAATAAATTTTAGATTCCATAAAACTGTTCACCCAATTCGTCTTTTATTTTTGAGCTCTTTGTTTTCGGAACTGGTGTGTTCAATCTAATTATTCTTACATTCAAATTTCTTCTCTGACAATTTTCTGCAATTTCCTTTTCACTATGTGCCTGATCGTAGCCTAATGCGATAATGTCAGGTTTAATATATTCTACTGTTTCATACAACGTACCTTCCCTTCCTATTATAGCTAGGTCTACAAAACTTAGCGATGAAACAAGTTCTTTCCTTAGGTTTTCCTCATGATATATTTTTCGATCCTTTTTGATTTTTATTGCAGTAGAGGTTTTTGCAATCACAACTACTAATACATCACCCTGTGCCTTAGCTGCCTTTAGTGTATGAATGTGTCCTGGATGAATCAGGTCAAATACCCCGCCAACCAATACTACCTTCAACGCATCTCTACCAATAAAAGTGAGACGTGACGGATCGTTGTTTTCTACAAGACCATGTTCTGCAAGTTTCCTAATCTTCAAGTTATATATTTCTTGGTCAATCGATAATCTAGAGTTAATTCTATCATAAGCCTGAGCAGTGGGCTCCAAACTACTTACATACAATGAAACTAGTATAGCTTTTTCTAGTGGATTCATTATTATCGATAAAATATCCTGGGATAAAATAACGTCAGAGTTTTGTTGTAAATATAACGATAAAATACAAAAATATTCGACCTAGTGTCATAAGATATGAGTCTATGATGTAAAGAAAATCGGGTAATAGGTGTATAACTCGAAAAAAAAAATTGTAAAAAACTGCAATTGTCATTTGTACTTTATACATAATATCTGAAGAGAGAAGTATATACATATACTGATAAACTTTTAGTTATTTACAGCCACTATCTTAAAATGGATGCCTAATCTTACAGGATCAACTACAACTATTTAAAGCAAACATAACGTCCTTATTATAAATGCTTTAAACATATATCGACTTACTTTACTAAGTAAAATCTCTTCTCCTTAGGTAGCCCGAACATCGTACATATCATTGGATACGGACACCACTACTCTACTCTAAGCATTAAAAAGGTATCATAAGTTATTCTCTTTAATGAAGCTCAAGAAATACAGTCCAAAACCCCCCATTCATTACTTATAATTTTTGAGTGTATCTATGATCCACTCTACATCTTCTTTATTCTTTGCTAGATTACCAACTTTTATACAGTCTCTGATGTCTTTGGATTTCATCTTGTACCATACTGCATTAGCAACCATACTGGCAATATCTGATGACACACCCTCGCGCATAAGCATGTGTACTGTGACATCGTTAAAGTTTTCGAATTTATATTGTTTGAAATGTAGAACCATAAATCTAGACAGCAATGGGGTCAACATTTTCTCAGTGCTATTACTTGATGCAAAAACCCAAGTTTTAATTTGCGTATTGCGCGTCCTTTGAAACTTAGTCTCAGCAATTATACCTGTTTCCATTAAGCTTAAGAGAGCCGTTTGGTCTTTCGTTGGCATGTGTTCAATCTCGTCAATAATCAGGTATCTAGGACGTTTGTCGAACAAATAATCTATCATTCCTGACTTGGTACTGTGGCTTCCCAATGTAAAGAAAGACCGTTCCAGTTTCATACATTCTAACATAAAAAGAGTCTTTGCTGAAGCTGGAGGTCCTACCAATAATATATGAACAGGTTTATCTGATGAAAAGGACATATTAAATAACTTCTTTATATCGCTATACCCTACGATATTATCAAAAAACTGTTCTGACCTAGTCAAGGTTGTTACTGATCTTGCAGGAATAATAGTTCCTATCTGATTGCTATTTTTGGATAATCCATTTTCTGTAGACACGAACATGTTCGGTTCTATATCTCTTATAGATATTCTTGCGAAATTGTAATGTCAAAATGCTCTATACTAATAGACTATACCAATGAGACGATAAGCCAATAGTTTACTTAACAGCGTCTTTACTTATATTTTATCAAAGTGCTCTACCACGTCCTATAAGTAAGACCAGATCATAGCTATAGTCGAGTTCTTCAATGAGGCTTAGTACATCTTTACAAATATATTATTATAAACAAATTGATGCACAGGAGTTATATAATTTTCACTGCCATCCCGTAATTCTAAGTATTCGCGACAAAGCAATCCGTATTTTCTAAAACCAGTTCCAATATCCACAATGAATTAGGATTTAGAGTACTATCAAACAGATTATTAAGGTACGTGTTGGTATGGACTTGAAGGCGAACTAATTACTATGAGGATATCAGCATTGACCTGTACAAAAAATACAATGAGTTAGATCAGTATCAGGTTGATCCCCCTACTAGAAACTAGTTGACAAAAGTTAGATGAGAAGACGAATAGACAATTGTAATAAAGTTACTCGAGACGTCGTACTCAATAAGCTCAGTTGTTTCAAGGAAGGTTTATTGATTGTATACTGAGGAGAGTGATATGTATATCCACCTTAGGAAGGCTATAATGAAAAAAAAACACGTTCCTCTTTTTGTTCGTTGGAAATCAGGCTATCCTTTTATTATTGATATTTTCTCTCTGTAGCCCAATTTCTATATAGTCTTCATTATCAACTCTAATACAGTCTGTGCTTACAACTTTTATAGGGCTAGTTTTTATATTTCCCTCTGACAGAGCATCTGCTGACTGCATAGCTGAAAGCCTTTTTTCCATGTCCCCCAAATGACTGTCACATACCACACCTATCATATACTCACCATCATGGTTCTCTATAGATACTATGTGGGATGGCGGAATCTTACAGTTAGCGCCATTTACCTTCAGTGAGCAATATGTTGGTAACAGCACAATAAAGTTTCGAGTCAATAATATATAAAACTTGTAATTTCGCCAGATACTTGATTAACAAATAATGAGCACAAAAGTTTTCAGTTCAAAGCGGGTAAATAATAAAAATAATCTAACACTTAAAAGCCAAACTGAAGTTGACGAGAAGATCAAGAAAAATTATATATATATATAGTGTGATGAGAAAAAATAACAACCTAAATTGAATGTCAAAGCCCTCAGTTATTTACCATCAATATTTATCTTATGTGAAACATGCTATTGGTGTGCTACATATTTAGATAAAACTCGATTACCCAAAGATGAATGTCCTGAATGCTCAGATAATATACTGTCAAGCTTCCCTATTATGCCTGACGAATCCTTTACTTTCGATTTTACAGAAAAAAGAGGTGTAGAATTAGAATTTGGTAAAAGAAGCAGGAAGAATAAAAATTACTAAACAATTATAACAATTATGAAGATATCTTATTTATTACTGCTCATATTGTAAATTTTTGGTGACATTTTATAGTGCCTTCAGGGGATAGGAATCTATATTCAGATGTCATTGTATTATATGATAGTTGTGGTTTACTGAGCTTATCTAGCAACTTGCGTAGAAATGATTTAGAGTATCTCATTATAATTTATTGAGGGAGGGGTTCGCAGAAACATTATGCTCATAATATACAGATCGCAGTTCATTAAAAGCTGATCTTAACCTTACATAATAATTAGGCATCTTTGGAGCTAACATTGTATAGGCTAGATAAAAGTCTTCAGCCTCTCTTAAATAGCGTTTAATCTTTTCTTGAATTAATTTAGTAGGAGATGTTGATATGGCTGAGCTAATAATAAATTTCATGTTGTTAAGTCTATCGGCCAGTTTAATTGCCTTTACATCATATTCAGCAGACATCAGAATATCGCAATAGTTCTGGAACCTTGATAATTGACGTTCCTCATCTGTACTTCCTGCATAATTTTCAAGGGGCCGGATTTTCAATTCCGTAGCCATTTTATATATTCTATTTCCAAATCTATAACTTAGATATGCTTCAAAACCATAGGCCTTTGTTTGATACAAATCAAGAATCCTATCATTATCCTCTAGTACATCGTGCAAGATTGCGCAAGCGATTTCCACACTAGTGATATGGCGGTTGACAGATCGATAATGCTTCACAACATCAATTGTAACTGGCCAAGTGTGTGTCTCTAAGAAGGGCGATAAGTCATCTTCCCTTTTTACACCAGAATGAATTTCCTCTGCAACTTCTATTGCCCCATCTATGAAATCGTCGAGACGTAGTTTTGCTTCACATTCTATAAAGCTTAAAAAACCCTCCTTGCTAATTAATTGCACGTTCTGGTTCCCTTCCATAGATAATTAAAAATATTGTTATACTATTTATTAAATTTCATGGTTACACCTAATTGTATAACCTAGAATTTTATAAAATTACCATTAAATAAGAAAATCCAACATTAAATTGTGTTTTTACATTCTTTACAATCTTATTTACATTTTAAGCTGTCATGCCTTTGTTTCTTTCCCACATATTTTTTTATATTTCGGTTAGGTCTTTAAGCAGAAAACTAGTGAAATAGGAATAGCATATTCTACAATATTCACTCCCCATAACGCTTTACTATGCAGCCGTATTGTCATAGGAATTAAATTCATTGTCATTATAAACGTCTTTTGAGCTAATTCTCTTACAGTACTACATCTTAAATTTTATGATAACCATAGGGATGGTGTTTTCATATTCTATCTTATAACTTTTGCGTTAATCTTTATTATTATTGTTGCTGTTTATAATTTAGTTTTATAATTTAGTAGCACTGACCTCTTTTTCTTATGTTGCTTCTAGTTGAGTCATTTCAATTATTGTGATTATCGGTACTGTATTGCGATGTATTCTATAGCAATATATGCTAGTTTTGTAAATTAATTTTGCCATTGATTAATACATCTAGAGAATTTAATTTAGCGGATAATGTGTTCCTGCCTCAGGGTGACCAGCCTGAAGCTATTGCGAAATTGTTTAATGGCGTCTTAAAAAAGGAAGGATGCCAGACTTTAATTGGAGTGACGGGAAGTGGCAAGACCTTTACTATTGCCAATGTCATAAATAGAGTAAACAAAAATACTCTTATAATTTCACATAATAAAACCCTAGCTGCACAGTTATTTGCTGAATTCAAAGAATTTTTTCCTAACAATAATGTCGGATACTTTGTCAGCTTTTATGACTATTATCAACCGGAAAGTTACATTCCACAAACCGATACATACATAGAGAAGGATACTGAAGTGAACGAAAAAATTGAAAAAATGAGATTGGAAGCTACTGCTATGCTTATGTCTGGCGAACCTACAATAATTGTATCGACTGTATCATGCATCTATTCATTAGGGTCTCCTCTCGAATGGGAGGAAAGTGCTATAACAATAACCAAAGGAATGATAATTGACAGAAAATTACTAATTCATAATCTTATTCAAGCGCGTTATGAACGAAATGATATATCATTATTGCCCGGCAACTTCAGAGTAAAAGGAGATGTTATTGACATCATTCCAGGCTATTCTGACAATATAGTTCGTATTTCAATCTTTAATGACGAAGTCGAAAAGATTAGCATTCATGATCATGTAAGTATGAAAAAGATTAGAGATACTAATTCTATAAAGATCTTTCCAGCTAAACACTATATAATTGATGGAGATAGTAGGTTGTATGCAGTAGAGTCAATAAGACGTGAATTAGAAAGCTGGCTTCCAAATTTACCAAGCGAGTTAGAAACCCAACGACTTGCTTCGCGCACAAAATATGATTTAGAGATGATTCAAGAGTTAGGATATTGTTCTGGAATTGAAAACTATTCACGTCATTTAGATGGGAGAATGCCAGGACAGCCACCATATTGTTTGTTAGATTTTTTCGGCAATGATTTTCTACTAGTAATTGATGAATCACATGTTACAATACCACAGCTTCACGGAATGTTCAATGGTGATTATACACGCAAGAAAATGCTAGTGGATTATGGATTTAGACTGCCAAGTGCTTTCGATAACCGTCCACTAAAATTCGAAGAATTCAAAAAATATTTGAAAAACGTAATCTTTGTGTCTGCTACACCAGGACAATTTGAATTAAAATCAAGCTGGCAAGTAGTAGAGCAATTAATTAGGCCTACTGGCCTAGTCGATCCAAAAGTAGAGGTTAGATCAACTAAAAATCAGATACAAAATTTGATTCAAGAAATTAACCAGAGAACTAACAAGAATCAGAGAACTCTTGTTACTACTCTAACTAAAAGGATGGCTGAAGACCTTGCAGAATATCTTGCAAAAAATGATATAAAAGTACGGTATTTGCATTCGGAAATTGAAGGATTGGAAAGGACAGAGTTGATACGCCAGCTGCGACTTGGAGAATTCGACGTATTAGTAGGTATCAATTTGCTCCGAGAGGGACTTGATATTCCAGAAGTATCTCTCGTAGCTATATTAGATGCAGATAAAGAAGGATTTCTACGTAATGCTACTAGTTTAATTCAAACCTTTGGTCGTGCAGCTAGAAACATTGATGGTAATGTTATAATGTATGCAGATCACATTACTGATTCTATCAAAATAGCCATTTTAGAAACAGAAAGGAGACGTAACAAACAAATTCAATATAACAAAGACAATGGAATAGTTCCCAAGTCAATTGTTAAAGCCATCTCGAATAAAAATGCTATTTCCTCGTCGAAGGATATTGATGTATCAGCCGGTATAAAATCTATGGCAAAGTCTGATTTGCTTAAACTTGCTGTAGAGACAGAGGCTCATATGAAAAGATTTGCTGAAGAATTAGACTTTGAAAAAGCAATTGAATTCAGAGAATATCTGACAAAGATAAAGAAAGCACTTGGAGAACAAGTTCTTTTAGAGGTTTCATAATCTATGCATGATGAAATTATTATTAGTGGTGCAAGACAACATAATTTAAAAAATATTGATCTTAAAATTCCAAAGAATAAACTTGTTGTAATAACTGGCTTATCAGGTTCTGGCAAATCTACACTTGCTTTCGATACGATTTATGCTGAAGGTCAGAGGCGATATGTAGAGTCATTATCTGCATATGCAAGACAGTTTTTGGAATTAATGGATAAACCAGACGTAGACTCAATAGATGGTTTATCCCCAGCAATATCCATACAACAGAAGACTACAAGCAAAAATCCACGGTCTACCGTAGGTACAGTTACGGAAATTTATGATTATTTACGACTACTATATTCTAGAGTCGGAATTCCACATTGTCCTCGATGCAATTTAAAAATCACGAGTCAATCAGTAGATTCGATTACAGATTCTGTACTAAAATATGCCCAACAAAAGAATACTCTGATACTTGCTCCAATTATTCGGGCAAAGAAAGGAACATATGAAAAACTCTTTGATGAATTAAAACAGTCTGGATTTGCACGAATTCGCCTAGATAGCCAAATTATAAATTTAGAGGATGATGAGGTGGCTGAAGAGGACAAGGATAATAAAAGAACGACACTACTAAAACAAAACCCAAGATTGGATAGGCAAAAAAAACATACAATTGAAGTTGTTGTTGATAGGATAAAGCCTTCATTTGAAGATAGAAATAGACTATTTGACTCAATCCAGTCCGCTTTAAAAATTGGAAAGGACCTTGTGATTGCTTGTGTAGATGGAAACGATACATTGTTTTCCAGACGTAACGCATGTCCATATTGCAGTATCAGTTTAGGAGAGTTAGAACCACGTATGTTTTCATTTAACTCTCCTTTTGGAGCTTGTAAAGAATGCAATGGTTTAGGGATAAAAACTGAATTTGATCCTGAATTAATTGTTCCAGATAAATCAAAAAGCATATTGGAGGGAGCAGTCAAGCCGTGGTCAGGTCATTTCGCGACCTTTCGTTCTTCAATGCTCAGAGATGTAGGCAAGCGATTTGGATTTGATCTTAATACACCACTTTCGAATATGACAGATCAGCAAATTAAAGTCATATTATATGGGACTGATGAAAATATTCACTACAAGTATGAATCACGACACTCTGATACTCGATGGGAATATAGAGGATCATTTGAAGGAGTAGTTCCGAACTTGGAACGAATGTACAGGCAGACAGAATCTGAGTCAAAGCGTGCTGAATTGATGCAATTTATGAGAGAACGTCCATGCGACAGCTGTCATGGAATGAGGCTACGAAATGAAGCGCTAGCAGTTAAGATTCAGGGAAAGTCTATAATGGATATTTGCGATCTTTCTATTGAGAACTGTTATAAGTTCTTTAATACAATACAATTTTCTGAAACTGAAAGATTTATTGCAAAAACTATACTAAAAGAAATTCTTTCAAGATTAGAATTCTTACTTAATGTTGGCTTAAAATACTTATCATTGAATAGAATGACTGCTACACTCTCTGGAGGAGAATCACAGAGAATTAGACTTGCTACTCAAATTGGCTCTAACCTGACTGGAGTCCTCTACGTTCTAGATGAACCTACAATAGGTTTACACCAGAGAGATAATTCTAGGTTGATTGATACACTAAAAAAATTGCGTGATCTGGATAATACATTACTTGTAGTTGAACACGATGAGGAAGTTATTCGTAATGCCGACTGGATTATTGACATTGGACCGGGAGCAGGTGTCAACGGAGGAAAAATAGTAGCCAACGGTACATTGGATAATGTCTTGCAAAACGAAAATTCTGTCACAGGCGCATTTCTAAGAGGAGAAAAGATTGTTTCACATACAAAACAACGCTTCCTTAACAAATCAAAAATAGACTGGATAACGATACATGAAGCTCAAGAGAATAACCTAAAATCAATTGACGTTTCATTTCCCCTCAAATGCATGACAGTTGTAACTGGAGTGTCTGGTTCGGGAAAGTCGACCTTAGTAAATGATATCCTGTTTAACGCAATGTCGAAGCACTTTTATGGGTCCAAAGAAAAAGCTGGCAAGCATAGGAAGATTTCCGGTTTAGAGTATGTAGATAAAGTAATAGGAATTGACCAATCACCCATTGGTCGTACTCCTAGATCCAATGCAGCAACATATGTTAACGCATTTACTCCTATCAGGGATTTATTTTCGAAGACTTTACAAGCGAAAGAAATGGGTTATAAAGCTGGAAGATTTTCATTCAATGTCTCAGAAGGAAGATGTGATACATGTGAGGGTGGTGGAGTAAAGAAAATCGAAATGCAATTTTTACCGGATGTTTATATTACATGTGATGAATGTAAAGGCAAAAGATACAATTCAGAGACTCTTATTATAAAGTACAGGGGAAAAACAATTTCAGATATACTTGATATGACAGTCGAAGAGGCATTGGAATTTTTCAAGAATATTCCTATAATAGAGAGAAAATTAAAAACTCTAAATGATGTAGGTCTAGGATACATAAGACTTGGCCAACCAGCTACTACTTTGTCAGGTGGAGAAGCACAAAGGATTAAACTTGCCACAGAACTCTCTAAAAGGGATACAGGTAAGACCGTTTATATCCTAGATGAACCCACCACAGGTCTACATTTTGCAGATGTTAGCAAGTTGTTACATGTTCTTGAAAGACTAGTAGATCTTGGTAATACTGTCATAGTTATTGAGCATAACTTGGATGTAATTGCAAGTGCAGATTGGATTATCGACTTGGGACCCGAAGGCGGAGAAGATGGGGGTAAAATTGTTATTGCTGGCACTCCGGATGAGGTCGCAATGATAGAATATAGTCATACAGGTAATTATCTGAAGCGAAAAATAGCTGTTGACCAAGTAATCCAAGAGGGTGTCAGGTGATTACATTATCTTTAGATCATATTGACTCAATCCTGAATGGTGCTCCCCAAGATCCTGGAGTCTATTTAATGCAAGACGAGGAAGGTAAAATAATTTATGTTGGTAAAGCAAAAAATCTTCGTAAACGTATCAGTTCTTATTTCTCAACACAAAATAATAATGATAATAATTGGAAAACATCTAGACTTCTAAGCAAGATCAGGAAGGTCGAATTTATTATAACTGATAACGAGATAGAAGCATTTCTGTTGGAATCTAATCTTATTAAAAGATATAGACCAATATTTAATATAGAGCTGAAAGATCAGCAACGATATACATATTTAAAAGTCACAGATGAAATCTATCCTCGTCTACTAGTAGCACGGCGAAATAGAAACGGTAAATTCTATGGACCAAGAGGCAAAGTATACGGTCCTTTTGTTCATGGAAGTTCAAAATTTCTTACCATGGGTCTGTTAAGAAAGTTATTCAAGATCAGAATCTGTGACAAGTTACCTAAGACGCCATGTTTAGAGTATTTTATCAAAAATTGCGATGCACCATGTATCAATAATGTATCTCAAAATGAATATGCAAAAAATGTTTTAGCATTACAGGACATTCTAAAGGGGAAAAGCAGCATTAAAAATTTTGTAAATGAAATGGAAAATGAAATGAAAATAGCATCAGAAGCCCGACAATATGAAAGAGCGAAGGAGATTCGCGATACTTTAAAAAGACTTAACAGTTTGCGTATCAAGCAAAAAATGGAAAAAGCGGAAACTCATTACGCTGACGAGGAATATATTGGAATTGTTAAAGATAAAGCAAAAGGAATTGCACATATAATTACTCTGCTCAGAACACGTGGCATTATAACTGACAGAAAAAAGTTTGAATTCGATCTTATTGGTGACAATTCATTGGCCACATTTATCTCACAGTATTATTCATTAGCTCCTGTAATTCCTAAATTTATATATGTAAATGAAGAGCCAGATTCCAAAAATGCATTACAGTCTTCTATTGAACAAATTGCAGAACACAAAGTAAGAATCATCGAGATTTCTAAAGATTTTAAAATAAAAGAAAAAAGAGAATTAATGGATCTGGTTCTACGCAATATCGCTATATATGTAGAAAAAGGAATTAACCCATCATTAGTAGAATTAAAAAATATCCTGCATCTATCTACTATGCCTCTAATAATAGATTGTTTTGATATATCAAACTTCGGAGTTTCGTATGCAGTTGGAGCTTGTACGAGGTTTGTTAATGGAGAACCTTACAAAGGAGGATACAGAAAATTCAGAATTAAAAGGGTACAAGGTCAAAATGATTTTGCCATGATAGAGGAAATTGTAACACGTAGATATTCTTCACATTTATCGGAAGAAAAGATCACTACTAATAAACAAGTTCCGAATCTGATAGTAGTAGATGGTGGAAAAGGTCAACTATATTCTGCAATAGGTGCTATCCACAAAATGGGAATAGATATTCCGTGCATATCTCTAGCAAAAGAAAATGAAGAAATTTATACTACTTTTTCACATAAGCCAATAATTCTTTCAAAAGGTACTTCTGCACTTAAGATGTTGCAACATATTAGAGATGAATCCCATAGATTCGGATTGGCCTATAATGTTAATTTAAGACAACAACAACTTCTTAAAATACATCACGGCGATAATAGTTAATACTACAGTAGTACTAGCAGTCAACGCCGTCAGATTGCTGCTAAATAAGACAATGAATTGTCATCTTCAAGATTTCAGTACTGAAGAGTTCATGAGCCTGACTATGATGACAGGCATAAGACAAAAGGAATAGAAAATATGAGACTATATCTATACCAATTTTCAAGGTTGAGTGATGAGAAGAATTTAGGTATTTTATATGTTCAGGGCAAATAATTCTTATGCTTTAATTCAATAAGCATATCATTTAATGAATACAATTAGTTGTTCTAAATATTCTTCTTTATACATAAGACTGTTGTATATTGAATATCCGTAGACCTAGTCAACTAAGACAGCAATATATCGATAATCTATAACGAATCATATGAAATGGTGATGTATGTATCGAAATACTCAAAGGTATTATAGGAAACTTCAAAATATATTCTCCTGAATAGGATGCTTCATTTATCAATGACAAATAACTAAATCACATTTATCAAAGATTCGATAATTTTATAGCTATTAATTCATTCAAGAATAAATCTAGCATTATTCCACAAGTTAAAATTTAATATTCAAAGAATATTATTCTGGTTTATTGGATATTCCAAGAATTGTTGTGGCCGGCGTAACGAGTGGAGTAGGTAAGACTACCGTAACAACAGCTATTATGTATGCATTCAAAAAAAAGGGATTACGCGTCCAGCCATTTAAAATTGGTCCGGACTTTATTGATCCTTCTTATCATACATTTGTGACAGGAAGGCAATCGCGCAATCTTGATGCATGGATGATGGGGAAGAATGGTATTCTAAACTGTTTCAGAGACGCAACCTATGGAGCAGACATTTCCGTAATAGAAGGAGTTATGGGACTTTTTGATGGCTTTTCAGGCAGTAATGATTTTGCAAGTACCGCACATATAGCTAAAATACTTAAAGCCCAAATTATACTCGTAATTGATACAGCTAAGGCAGCTCGATCAATCGCAGCAATTGCCTTTGGATTTCTCCATTTCGACAAAAACTTAAGGATAGCTGGGATTATTCTAAATAATGTTGCAAGTGATAGACATGCAAAATATGTTACTGATGCATTTATAGATAAGATCAAAGTACCAATATTAGGAATCATCAAAAGAGATAATAAAATTAAGATGGAAGAGCGCCACTTAGGGCTTATTCCAGCGCTCGAGCTAAAATATAAGAGGAGAAGGATACTTTACGCTGCAAGGCATGTATCAGAACAGATCGATCTTGACAAATTAAAAATTCTCTATAAATCTGTCGATGAAAGCAGACAACAACCCTTTCCGAATTCCAAAATAAAGATCGCAGTTGCGATGGACGAATCTTTTAATTTTTACTATGCTGATAATTTATACAAATTGAGAAAACAAAAGGTAGAAATTGCCTTATTTAGCCCAGTAAACGACAGCAAACCACCAGAAAATGTCAGTGGAATAATTATTGGTGGTGGATTTCCTGAAGTTTTGGCAGATAAGCTTGAGAAGAATCAGTCAATGATAAAGTCAATATCAAAATTGGCAGAAGACGAAATTCCTATCTACGCGGAATGTGGAGGACTAATGTATCTAACAAGATCTATTGTACGTTATAAAGGGATGGGCTATAGGAAGAAGGAAAAGAAAAGAAAAATGGTTGGATTAATTGATGCCGATACCTTAATGAACACCAAATTAACATTAAATTATACTGAAGCTGATTCTCACGGCGCTATCTTTGGTAATATATCAAATATCAGAGGACATGAATTCCATTATTCAGAAATTAAAAATATTGCAAGTGATTCAAAATTAGTGTTTGTTATGAAGAATGGAAATGGGGTAGACGGTAAGAGAGATGGATTTTCAGTATATGATACTTTGTCCTCGTATATGCATCTCCACTTTGCAGATTCAAGATTGCCAAAGAGGCTTGTAGAACATTGTCTTACATATTCACGTAAATGAATACAAAATTTTCTAGACAATCTATAGAGCATATTGAAAACTATACATATATGTAAGATATTTTAATCACACTAATAATCAAATATGACATGCCACAATAAAACTCAACTAATCAGAGCTTCGCTCAACTTTTGCCTTTAATGCACTATTCATTTCCTCCAAACTTCTACGTATGTCTTTTTCCATATTGCTGCTTGTTAAGGCAACTCCTAAGCCAGTAAAGACCTCTGTGTGTACAAAATGTGTGAGGTGACTTTCGAGTGGTTCCATAGTAAAAATACGTTCTCCATTAAATATCCCCGGCACAAAAGCTTTTCCATACCAGCGCAATTCTCGATTTGGTTCAATTTTTGTTACTGTTGGTTTATAGATTCGGTTTTTTCCACCTGATGTATGTAAATGTACTTTAAGTTTCGCTCCAACTATGGCATCTCCTTCTATTTGTTGAATAAATGGATTCCATTTAGTATAATTACTAAAATCTGTAAGTATACGCCAGATTTTTTCCGGAGATGCATTAATTTGAATCTCAGTACGAATATATCTCAATTATATCACTTACATTATAGTGATCCTTTGTTAAAACTTTTTAGAATATGTTAATTTGACACAATCCACAGACATTTTATTGGAGTTATCATTGTATTTGTTCCATTCGTACTCAAAAAATAGTACACCAAAATTTCCTTTGCAAGCTATTATTGCTATTTAAGAAAACTTAAGTGTAGATGAGTGAAGTTCCAATATGGGTATGTATAGCGATAGAGTATCAGTTCCAATGCTATCGACAAAACTGAACTGTCCAGTTAATCTCTTCAATTCTATAAATTTTTTTGATGGTTTTTCATTCTGTATATAGTAATGTACAATAACGCTTCCTACTGCTCCAGTATATATAAAAAGTATTTGTTGATCATTATAATTTATATGATAAAGCATGGGTGTAAGACCCAGTGCAGATTGTGCAGAATAAATTATAACTTTTAGCATATCTTCCAAGTTTTTATATTTCAAGTATGTTATGGACTCTTGATTCTGTGACATACATTAGATAAAAATATGTAATAAATTTTAATGTTTGCTTATCTCTGTGAAATCATTAAAGCCACATTTCAAGCGCTATGTTATAAGTTATAATAAAGCTGCAACTAGTATTTCTATTCTCTTGTACATATGTCTGATTATTTATATAATTGATGAAATATTATTAATTTGGTAAATGACGCGCTACTTTAGGTGAGCAATCTTCTTAATAGTACAAGAGAAATTGAAAGCGGGGAAACACGATTTACCTAGATTACGACTTCATGTGGATATAGGTGGTCCATAAGATAAGATCAAATGAAAAAATGCAGAAATGGAAAAAGTAGCAACAAATGAGATAGGCCATGCATTGGGTATAGGACACTCTCTAACTTCAATAATGATCTTATGTCTGTGATGGTAAACTACGAGTCAGAAGATATTTCGCATGCGATGTCAATGCTGCATTGCAAGCTAGTCAATGGAAGCTTTTAACTTCAGATGCAGCCCCACGATCTCCGGAGGTAAAATATGTGAAATGCTAGTTCCTGTCCCTATATACATGCCACTTCGATTTAAAACTCCCTGGTTTCACATCTGTATTAATTGTATTAAATAATCTGCTTCTGTTGTTTCCTTTCTTTTGGTTCTCATCATATAAATTCTTAATGTAACTTAAGGATGTGAAATAGAAAGGAACTGACAATCTAGATAAACTGGATTGTATGTGTGCAGTAAATATGATTTAAGATATAATTAAACCAAGTATCATAATTGCAAATTGATACAAAGTTCTAAGAATCTAATTTTCTTCGTTAATTCATTGAAATCTAACAATATAGGCCATGTTATATAAAATTTAATTCTAATTAAAGGGTGGTCACTAACAAAAAGATCATCAAGCCTTAATAATTATGATCTGAAGAGTGAGTAACATGGAAAAGAAGGTTAAAGGTCCTGCCTCCGGCATTATGCTTACGCTTTTGTATTATACGAAAAAAGGGAAAATTCCACTGATTATTGGTGTAATTCTACTTGTGATCGGCGTCATTGGTACTTATTCTTTTGGTTCTATATCTGTAAAGGATGCGGTTACAGGTAATACTAACCCCGATAGGCCAAATCCCATAAATGGTGTGTCTCCGCTTTATACAGAAATAGAATTCATTGGTATCACGATTGTAGGATTGGCATTGATAGCCTTAGGAATTGTACTTGTTACCTCTGCTAAAAGACAGCGTAGCTATATTAGCAAATAAAATGCAGAGAATAATTTGCGAGTAGTATAAGATGACCGATCTCTAACTTTCAATGATATCTGATTAATATATATACATATATTATAACCGTACACTGGAATTTTCTTGTTCAAAAATAGATAGAACCTGCCCAATATTCTAAATCCCCAGTAGATCTTCCTTATTAGTGGTACTTATCCTGATAGAGCAACATTATCGCGTTTATTATTGAAGCTGCCGCAGGACTTCCACCCTTCCTTCCAATATTAGTAATGAATGGAACCTCCATCCTTGTAAGTTCATTTTTTGATTCAGGAGCCGATACAAAACCAACAGGAATACCTACGATAAGTGCTGGCTTTGTAACACCTTCTTTTATCATGTCCAGCGTTTCATATAATGCAGTAGGTGCATTTCCAATTACTATTATTCCTCCATTCATTTCAGTTGCAGCATAGCGCATTGCCATTTGTGATCTTGTCTTGTTAGATTTTCGAGCTTCTTTTACAAGTTCTAAATTAGAAATATTACATATGCTTCTTAGCCCAAGATTGTTCAATGATTTCTTGTTTATAGCAGAAAGAACCATGTCTACATCAGTAATGATACTACATTTGTTTTTTATAGCCTGAAATGCGGATTCGATTGCATTTTTGTGGAATATTATTAGATTGTTCCCAGCAAAATCAAAATCTGCTGTAGCATGAATAACCCTGCGCACAATATTCCACTCCGATTCATTATAACTATGCAAGCCAATTTCTTTATCTATTATCTCAAAGCTTTTAGTTTCAATGTCAAATGCTTTATTTGACATTTCTCTTCCTGAGGCAATACCTCCGTTATTATTTTTGTAAGAAATCATTTCTTCTATTTTCTGCCTCTGTGGCACGTTCTAGAATAATGTCGACCACTTTTTGATCGACTCCTATGTGTTTAGCCATGAAAGCATTTTTAAAGCCGTATTTTCCAAGTGCTAGATTAACATCCTTTATAATGTCACGCTTAACATGGGCACCTTTATGTAAAAAATATGGTATCAATAGTATAATTTTTGGCCTCTTTTGAAGTACAGTCTTTATACCATGTTCTATATCTGGCTTATCCAATTCTAGAAAGCAGAAGTCTACATTCCTGTAGATTGGCTTTAGAGTATTGACAGTGTAAATAAAGGCGTCTCTAGCTCTCTTGTCACTACTGCCATGGCCGATGACCAAGATATCGCATACACTATTGGGATATCGAATCTTTTTCTCATTTTTTATATGGTTAATTCTATCAACTAGTATGCTAGTCATGAGCGAGTGATAGCTTAGAGCCTTTGTTATCACTATTTTCAGGTTACTTATGTGTGCAATCCTAGCAGTCTGTTTAACTGAATCTTTTAACTTCATTCCGGGATAAAGAAAGTATGGCATTACAGTAATGCAGTCTACACGATTATCAAGACATTTCTTAATTCCTTCTTCAATAAATGGCGGTAGTACTTCTAAGAAGCAATAATCAGCATAATGGTATCCAGCCTTAAATTTCACCATAGAGCATATATTTTGAAGTTCTACGCTCACCTCTTGCTCTCTACTGCCTCTATCGATAATCAGTAATGCCCTTTTCAATTTAATCAAACTTTATCCTAGCAATAGCTATTGTTAGATTTGGTGGAAACTTCTTTTTAGGAATTATGAGTTCCCCTTTGGAACTTAATATCGCTGAGGATTCAGAAACACTTGCTGTGCCTTCAAACCTTTTTACTGTATCTGATGGATTGGGTACTTTAACCTCGGCCAATTTATGTTTATCATAACTTTCAAGTGGGATCTTTGAATATTTTGAAAAATCTATCAAACCTTTTACCCTTTCTTCCCTATTAATGGAGGCAATATTGCGAATAGATCCGAAACTTAAACCATTCTCATTCATTACTGTTTTAATTCCTAATTCAATTGTATCTTTACTTGTGTCCCAGTGAAGTCCTAGACCGACTACCAAACTCTTTGGTCGATAAATAACAGATTTTTCTAAAATGACTGGATCAATATCTAGTCTATCAGAAATAACTAATGATCCTCTAAATTCAGGTGATTTTAGTTCCTCAAGATGCTTGACAACAGTTACATTCTTTGGTAAGGAATCAGCCTGCCACCAGTTTGTTTCACCAGTTACCTGATATATGCCTATTTTTTCTTCGTTAACCATGAGTGCACTAACTTTAGTCACATTTTCATAATTATCAATGGTCCAAGCAAATTCTCTTCCAAGCAGATCTACAGCAATGGTCTCATTTACATCAGCAGCCGTGGTAACTACTGGCTGTGCATTAGGAAAAAATGAAGCTATGAGACGAGCTAACGCATTTGCTCCTCCTATGTGTCCTGATAATGTGCTTATAACATAGTTTGTTTTATCGTCTATTACCAAGACTGCCGGATCAACTCTTTTATCCATAATTAAAGGTGCAATCAGCCTTATCACAGCACCAAGTGAAAATATACAAATTAATACTTGTTTTGTTTTGAACAGGTTTCCCATAATTTGACTCGTTTGCTCTGGGAACCAATTTATATCAGGAGAGGAGTCACTGTGTTTTAGTGGAACATATATCTCAATTTCAGGAATTTTTTCTTTTATTCGTCTTGCAATCTCAATTCCATGCTTTGTAATAGCTATTACTGCTGTCTTTCCTATCATAAATTACATACTTTTAAGATTTGAATGGAAAAATAATCCTTCGCATTATATAATTCATTATTTCAAGATCAGACCAGAAAAATCAAGATCCTTCGTGTTATATTGTGCGATTTGATTAGAATGCTATTACTGTATAATATAGAAAGATATATACATATACAAGAGAGAAGATGATAGAAATCAAGTTTTCTAACGTATTTCTGTAAGAAAGTAGTATCAGGTCAAAGTATTATCTCATAATATATGTATATATATAATATAAAATATTAAATCTATTATTTCTATGAAAATAAAACAAATATACCATAAGATTTTGAATTCTTTCGTAAACTCCTTATACGGGTTAACTCTCCTATTTCAATTATATTGATTAGTAAAATTATAATAGGTATTTCTATGTTTACAGCTGCTATTTTTATTACAGGGATATATGCAGCAGCATACGCACAACAACTACCGTCAAACACAATTGGCGTGAAAATAACTTCGCCTATCAAAAATCAACGGATTCCGGTCGGTAGTTTGACAATTTCAGGAACATCAACACATAATACTACTTCGGATTGCCAGGTTTCAGTAATTGTAAATAATGTAAAGCCATATCAAAATGCTACAGCTATCGGATCTGGTGGAAATAATGACTATTCAAAATGGAATTTCAATCTTGCACCTACATATACTACGATTAAAGAAGGAACAAATAAAATAACTGCTAAATTAGCATGTGCTGATAATCCTAATTTAAAAAAATTTTATTCTGTGAATATTACAGGAGTAGCAGCATCTAATAATAATACAGTGAAAAAGCAACAAACAGTAATAACACCACAATCGCCACCACCATCAACGACAACAACTACCAAAAATAACAATAATACCAGCTCTCCTCTATTGCTTCCCACTCTCAATAATTCAAATCAAGCCATACAAAAGCAACAAACAGTAATAACACCACAATCGCCACCACCATCAACGACAACAACTACCAAAAATAACAATAATACCAGCTCTCCTCTATTGCTTCCCACGCCAACTCCTACTACAAAAAACTCAAATAATAGTGCCTTATTGCCTGCTATAACACAAATAGATAAGGCTCCTACAGCTAACGCCGGTCCAGATAAAGCGGTGATAGAAGGGGATAAGATTACATTGGACGGCGGTAATAGTTTGGATCCTGATGGCAGTATAGTCTCATCATCATGGAAACAAATATCTGGAAGTCCCTCTGTTAAGCTAAAAAGAGCAGATAGCGTTAGCCCTTCATTTACTGCACCATTTGTAAAACATGATACTCCTCTTACGTTTCAACTAACAGTTACAGATAATAACGGCCAAACCAGTAACGACACTGTAAATATACTTGTCAAAGACAAGTAGACTGCTATCATAATACACCTCATATTATGAGTGGTGAATTGATGGAAATACTTGCAGGTACTTTTCTATCATTCTATGAATGACTTATCTAAGTCAGAGTCTAAATTCATAAAACTCTAGGCACGTGTTTTGTACACTATTCTGATATTCTTTATATAGCTATGTACACAGTCTCAATAATCATTACGCGGTGAAAAATGAAATTGACTTTATTTGAAATAAATACACTTGTAAATGAGCTGGCTTCTCTTGGAGTTAAGTGCAAAGTTGGTAAAATGCAAACTGATGTGCATCATAAAAAGTTACCATACTTTGAGAGATGGCTATCAAACAGAGATGGTTTTGTTACTCTTCTGAACGAAAATATTGACTATATAGGTATTGAAGATATAGTACGAATGGGACCGTTTTTCAATATTTATTGCTTGATAGAAAACCAACATATTAGCGAAAACGATGATAATGCTTACAAATTATTGGATGCTAGACCATTCTTTGATCTAAATCACGGAGTAATCACCAAATTAGGCTGGAGTGGTGGGGTGCTTGCTGATTTTCTAACAAAAGATACAACACTCTATAATTCTTTCGCCAAAAATATCATGAAGGAAGAGGTACGAAGAATTTCTATTAAAGTAGCAAATTATGCTTGTATTATTGAAACACGTGCATGGGAAGCAGCTGGAATAGTATCTATTTATGAAGTACTTGATCGCATAGGCCTAAATATCAAGAAATTACTGCAGCAAATTCATTTGGGAAATGATATTGGCACATAAAATATAATATAAATAACATGTGTAATGTTCCTGCGTTTTACTTCTACTTAAGAAATTTTGATTCTTGATATGGACATATGCTTTCATTCTATTATCTCTAATACTGCTAAAATAAGCATGATTTCAAAGGCTGGGGTTTGTGTAGTACGTTTAAAATCCACAAGTGAAAGCATTGATCCAATCTGATGCAAGATCAGATGCCAGCACTGCTGCTTTCCAACCGCTCACGCAGGTAAGTAACACAGCAGCGACGACAGGTTTGACTTCCGGGTTCGGAATGGGACCGGGTCGCACCCTATCGCTATGGCCGGCTTAAATCTTCTATCAACAAAAGGGTCAATTTAACTTTACTATAGATATAATACGATAGTTCTCAGGGTATACATGCTGTGCGACACAATCTGTATAATCTCTATTAATTTTACTATCATTATTGTTGAAAGGTGTAGTTACTCTATATTCTTTGTACTCCTTTCAATCTTTTAGTGCAGAACCTATATAATATATTACTGTGAAGCGAAGTAAGTAACATTGGAAAAATCACTGGGATCGACACATAGAATAGCTGTTCTTGATGAAGAACTGTGTCATCCTAAAAAATGTGGCTTGGAATGCATTATCTACTGCCCAGTAAATAAAACTGGTGGCGAATGTATAGTGCAGCGCCCAGATGACGGAAAAGCTGTAATCTCGGAGGATCTTTGTAATGGTTGTGGCATCTGCGTAAAGAAATGTCCCTTTGATGCTATAGTCATTGTTAATTTAGCTAAGGAGCTAGGAAATGATAAGATTCACCAGTACGGTGTAAATTCATTTAGATTATACCGACTTCCTGCGCAGAAAAAAGGATCAATAGTAGGATTGCTTGGAAAGAACGGTACTGGAAAATCAACAATGGTAAATATTTTGTCTGGAAACATTAAGCCGAATTTTGGAAATTATGAAAATGAGTTAACATGGGATCAAGTCATTAAAAATTTTAATGGAACTGAATTAAAATCGCATTTCGAAAGAATTGCTAACGGTACGTTACGGGCTTCAATTAAACCACAGTTAGTTTATCAAATTCCAAAAACATTTAAAGGAACAGCAAAGGAATTAATAAAAAAGTTTGATGAAAGAAAAGTAGCTGACAAATTGGTAAACGATCTAGATTTGAAAATTGCACTAGACCGTAATGTAACTGAATTGAGTGGTGGTGAATTACAAAGGTTGGCCGTAGCAGTAGCTTCGGCAAGAGATGCCGATTATTATTTTTTTGATGAACCGTCATCATACAACGATGTATATCAAAGACTTTCCGTAGCCAAGGTGATCCAAGAACTTGCTAAAGAAGGAAAGAATGTTATGGTAGTGGAACACGATATGACGTTATTGGATTATCTCTCGGATTATATTTGTATTCTCTATGGAGAACCGGGGGCTTATGGCATTATTTCAGATCCGCAGAGCACAAAGCTGGGTATCAATAATTTCTTAGAAGGATTTCTTCCAACAGAAAACGTACGATTTAGAGACAAGGCCTTTAAGTTTGATACAACAAGCTCTGTCGATGATATTATTTCAGATGCTCTTGTAGCCAGTTATTCCGAAATTACAAAGTCTTTTCCATCATTTAAACTAAAAATCTCTGCAGGACGAGTAAGACAAGGAGAAATTGTAGGAATAGTTGGTGCTAATGCATTAGGCAAGACTACATTTATGAGAATTCTGTCGAGTTTAGACAAACCTGATTCTGGAAATGTTGAGATTGGCGCAAAAATTTCCTATAAACCTCAATATCTTAATCAAGATTATGACGGCAATGTCCAGTCTTTGTTATTTACAGCATACCAAAATATTATAGAGGGCTCAGCAGTAGAAGAACAGATTATAATTCCTATGGGAATAAAAAGACTGTATGAAAAAAGCCTGAAAAACCTTAGTGGAGGAGAATTACAGAAAGTGGCAGTAACTGTATGTTTGATGCGGCAAGCTGATATATATGCATTGGATGAGCCATCTGCATTCCTAGACGCTGAGGATAGGATAGCACTTGCAAAATTCCTGCAACGTTTTGTAAGAGCACAGGGAAAATCCGCAATAATTATCGACCACGATATGCAATTAATAGATCTTGTGGCAGACTCGTTAGTAATATTCGAAGGCGAACCTGGCCTAAGGGGTGTAGGCAGCTCGCCAGTACGTAAAGAAACTGGAATGAACCAGTTTTTAAAAGCGTTATCTATAACGTATAGAAGAGATGAAGATACTGGCAGGCCGCGTGTTAATAAAGAAGGTAGCAGATTAGATCGATCACAAAAGGATGCAGGAGATTATTATTATACAAGAAAATTACTTGCATAATTAATGCCACGGCTGCTAAAAAAAATTTTGAGCGAAGTTCTTACAGCGACAGAAACGTCTAAAATTTACTCTGCCTTTGATATAATTGGGGATATAGTTATAATAAAAGTTCCAGACTGTTTGTTAACAAAAAAGGAAGTGATTGCAAAATCAATTTTGCAACACGTGAAGTCAGTTAGATCCGTATTTGTACAAACTTCCTCTGTTAGAGGATCTTACAGAATACGGAATTTAGAATTTTTGGCAGGAGTCTATAATACGTTAACAGAGTATAGAGAGCATGGTTGCAGATTTAAAGTAGATATAAATAAAACATATTTCTCACCAAGATTGTCAACTGAGAGACTAAGAATTGCAAAAATGGTGTCTAATGATGAAGTTATTACAAATATGTTTGCTGGTGTAGGAACGTATTCAATAGTTATAGCTAAACTGAAGAAGAACTCCAAAATTTACAGTATTGACTTAAATCCAATTGCCAATGAATTATGTGTAACCAATATACAGCTAAACAAGGTACAAGATAGAGTTTTTCCAATATGTGGAGATGCTAGAGAAATTATAACAAATCAGATTAAAGGTAAGTCAGATAGAGTTATTATGCCATTACCTGAGAGAGCAAGAGAATTTGTAGATTCCGCAGTTTTGGCACTAAAGGAGAAGGAAGGTTTCGTTCACTATTTTGCTCATATAAGCGCGCATACAAAGAAACTAGCGGTAGAGCAGGGTATGACTGATACGGAAGATGCATTCAGAGATTATCAACACCAAATTCTCGCAACTAGGGTAATAAGAGAGGTAGGGCCAAGGCTATATCAAATCGTGTCTGATGTATATGTTAACAATAACGACAAATGAATTGGTTTTGACTGTAATTGCATTCATGTGTGTGAAGCTGTGGCCATTGTATATCCTATCCATGATAAAACTGACACTATGATAGCTATTGCACCAAGCACAGTAAGCTTTAGAACTACTAGGCTCCAACTTGTATCAAGTAGTACGTAAGCATAGAGTATAAAAATGAAGATTGAAAAAGTAAAGATTAGAATACCAATAGCTCTGCCACTTCTCTGCCTTCCTTTCACGCATTCTTGACATTCTTCGTATCTTATTTAGGTATCTGATATACTCTAGTTGCTAATCATTGGTATATTTGAGTATACAAATTTTAGTTTTTTATTATTCCATCTCTATAATTTAAGAATGGGGGAATTGGCTACAAATAAGTTCGTTTGATTTGTTAGAATTTGCAGTCCCATCATCCGATCCATGGAATTGACATTTATAACAGATTTAAGTTTTAAAATATTTTTTTCTCGTCGAGTGGATAAATGTATACGTTAGCCAATTCATCGCTTATTTTAGTTGAATTTACTAATATTGCCCCGTGTAACTCTGTTCCATCTAAACCTTTGCCATCCATTCCTAGCACAGAAGTCGGATCAATTTTGCTTGGTAGCATGTCCTCTCCGGGGTATGGCTCCAGTGTTACTCTCTCTTCTGCTAAAAGTCCAGCATCTCTTATGCCATTAGACATTTGTCTACCACCATCGTTTAACATCATGTCTATATTGTGGATCTTTCGGAGATTTAACATTGCTTGATAAATATCAAATTGATCACCTGTTACTAGGTAATTTATGAGATCTGATTCTGGTATATTCTTAACCATATAGTCATAACCAGGCTGGTTAGTTACAAAAATCACCTTGACATTGTTACTGGGGTTAAGAACTGCTATCCTGTTTCTTTGATATTCTTCTACTATATTCAATTTTCTGAAGGTTTTATGAGATCTGGCTATTATTACATAACAAAATGGAGATCTGGAGATGGCCTTCTTTTCTGCTAGCTTAACAAGGTCATAATAAACAGTAGGAACAAATTTTCTGACATGATTACCAAAAAATTCCCAATTCCATATTTTGCTTTTATTTATCATCAAATTAGTTGCACTTATCATAATTGCCTTATGACCCATCAATATTGTATGTGTAGATGCAAAGATGCTGTCTCCTAATTTTCTCTTCCTATTTGTGAGAAGTGTGACCCCTCCTCCTTCTTTACCTGGAATTTTATAGATATACGCACCTTTTCTATCTTGTCTTGAATTTGCTGCAATAAAACTAGTTCCTTGATAAGGAACCTTCATTCTGCTGATATAATTTCGAGAGGCGCCTATTACAATAAATGGGAGATATTCATTTAATGAATCTAATCCAAAATCAAGATTAGGCATTAATACCTGTAGTCCTCTACTTAAGAAATGCAATAGCTGATCTTCAGAAATTTTCTTGTTTTCTGCTAACGAATTTAACTTATCTTTATAGCGTGATTCAAAATTAGTTTTCATTTATATACCCAAATCATCAAGTGAAAAGAAATAGAAGGGAAACGATTTAAATGGAACTGTTTGATGTTTAACAAAAAACAAAATTTTTTGAAACAGCTTATTTATGGTTATAATTATAATCTCACTGTAATATCTCTCTCTTTTCTAATTCAGTAGCACTAGTTGTTGTGGAATAATGCTATTATTCCACATCAAACGGATATAACCTATAAGAGATTGGTTTGTGTTTTATTAGATCGACGTCTTGCCTTGATAGTAACCAGAATATAAGCAATAAGATATGTTTTTATCCCTCTTTAATATACACCTGGCTAGAATAGTTGTCAAATATGTATCAAAGGTTTAAACTATATCAGTAGCTAAGGTAGAGGATAAATTTGGATGAAAGACTTGATATCATTAACACATCTAATACGTTGCTATCACTTTTATTTACTCGTAAAAAACAAAATGTGTGTACACTGCCTCTTACAATATTGATTTTATTAATTAATATGCACTTTAATCATCTAAGTTTCATTATACAGTTCAGAAGAAAAGAAATTCATTATATGATGATATACACTTGGTATGGGTTGATTGAGTAATGCAAGTAGCACAGGCACTTATGTGGCTTTTTTCCATAATTGTCATGGCTTTTCTCGCTTATAGAATAAAGGTAATTGATAAAAATGGCGCAATCGCAGCAGTACCAATTGGTTTTATTGTGTTATATCTTGGTTCAGCGTCATGGTTTTTTGTTCTGGCATTTTTTTTGGTAGTTGCATCATTGTTCACCAAATATAAATATAGACAGAAACAGAAAATGGGAATATCTGAGGAAAATGGTGGTGCACGAGGATGGAAGAATGTAGTAGCAAACGGTGCTCCTCCAGCAATATTTGCTATTTTGTATTATTTTTCCAATAGTAATATTATCTTTACTTTGTCTTTCGTTGGAGCAATTAGCTTTGCGTTATCAGATACTGTTGCAACAGAAGTTGGATTGCTTAGTAAAACAAAACCTAGATGCATATTAACAGGTCTGCAACTTGATAGAGGTCAATCAGGCGGAGTGACCATTCAAGGGGAAATTGCTGCAGTAGGTAGTTCGCTTTTGATAGGAGCTATTTGCGGGATATTACTATCAGATAATATTTTGTCGTTTCAGATGCTTACTATACTATCATCTGCTATAGTTGGAGGACTAGTCTCTACAAATATTGATAGTATATTAGGAGCAACTATTCAAGCAAAATACAGATGCATAAACTGTAGAAAGTATCTAGAAAAAAGGGCCATGCATTGCAATTTTCTTACCGTTCAGGAAAAAGGTGTATCGCTTATTGATAATAACGTAGTGAATCTTCTTAGTGCTGTACTAGGCGCAGCAGTTTCTGCTAGCTTCATTTTTATTTATAGATGAATATTTTTCTAACAAAAATATAGATGAAAACCAGATTTGAAAACCTATTTTAAATTGTTTGATATCTTCTCAATATTTTCTCTGTTAGATCATAATTATATGCTAGGAGCAAAGAAGAAGTTAGTCCTAGTGATGTATAGATTATTGTATAATTAAACTAGTTGCGGTAAATGTAAGTATGGGTAAAACAACCAAGCCATATACTCTTGTTATTTGTGAGAAACCAGATGTGGCAAGAAGGATAGCATACGCACTGGGGACATCCAACAGTTTAGAAAGGTCTCAAGCTAGAGGACCATCGTCATTTTTTGATATAACGTCATATAATTCTCAACAGCGCTTCGTAATATGTGCTGCGATAGGTCACATGTATAGCTTAATCGATGCTACAAATCATAGGGCCACATATCCAGTCTTTGATCTAGAATGGACACCAACAATTTCAAAGTCAGGAAGACCATCTAGGGTTAAAAGAATTATAGAAACGATTTCGTATTTTTCTAAGAATGCTACCAACTATGTTCATGCATGTGATTATGATCAAGAGGGGGAGATAATTGGTTATAATATTTTAGAATATGCCTGCAAAGGCAAATACGGAAAATCCCAAAGAGCTAAGATTTCCACTTTAACTAATGAGGATATAAAAAAATCATTTGACAATCTGCTAGAACCTAACAAGGGATTGGCTGAAGCAGGCAAGTCTAGACATATTATTGATTTTATTTATGGCATAAATCTTTCAAGAGCACTTTCACAGTCTTACAAAAAAAATAGCAATGATAATGATAAATTATGTCACAATAATCTATCAATTGGCAGAGTACAAGGGCCTACTCTAGCATTTATAACTAATATAGAACACCAGATTAGAAAACATATTCCAGACCCTTACTGGTCGGTATTAACAGAGTTTCAGACCGACGATGGATATATAATAAAAACACATTATGAACATGAAAGGATTAGGATATTGTCAGAAGCATCTTCAATATTAAATGGATGTAAAGGAAAAAATGGACAAGTTAATGAAATAAAAAATCAGGAAAGTAAACTTTTGCCGCCTCATCCCTTTAGTTTAGGAGATTTGCAAAAGGAGGCATACATATTATTCAAAATATCACCCAGCCATACACTTACAATTGCTCAAACACTATATCTTGATGCGTTGATTTCATATCCCAGAACATCAAGCCAAAAGCTTCCACCTTCAATAGGATATAAAAAAATCTTCTCTCGACTTGCAGCAGTTTCTGCTGATTATGCTGGTTTAACACAATTATTCTGCAATCAATATCATAATCTTTCTCCAAACGAAGGTAAAAAAAATGATCCAGCCCATTCAGCTATTTATCCAACAGGACAAAAACCAAGTACTAAATTACAGAAAATCGAATTTAAGATTTATGATCTTATAGTAAGAAGATTCCTTGCTACATTTGCGAATCCATCAATAAACCTGCGTACTATAGTTTCAATTAAAATTAATGACTACATATTCAACACTGAAGGGAAAATACAAATATACGAAGGATGGACACAATTTTATAAACCATATTTTAGATCAGAAATGTTGCAGCAGCTGCCAGAATTACATAAGGACGAAATTTTGAAAAATAATAATGTAAGTATGATTGAGAAATTTATACAACCACCTCGTCGCTTCAATCAAGCAACATTATTAGAAAAAATGGAAAAAGATCAAATTGGGACTAAAACTACCAGAGCGAATATTATCAACACCTTATTCAAAAGAAATTATATAACAATAGCTAATCATATAAGCAGAAAATATGAAGGAGAGTGGATAGAAGCTACTGACCCAGGTTTTGCAATAATCGAAGCGATTGGAAAATACGTCCCAAATATCCTTTCTGTAGATCTTACAAGATCAATGGAAAGGGACTTGGAGAAGATCGAAAAAGGGAAAAGTAGTGATGCTTTAGTCATAGAGAAAGCAGCAGACCGGTTAATTAAATCACTGATGCTCTTTAAGAAAAATGAGGCTAATATAGGGAAACATATAGCTGAGGCTTTTCATGTCAGTCATAGAATTAAAGAGAATTTATAATATTAGAGTAGCTGCAATTGATGAGCTTCTAACTGAATGCACTGATATTATTTCTATACACATCAAGCCTGCGATTTTTCAAAAGTGGAAGAGATTCCCTAACTTTTTGGATTCTAGATTTATCAATTTCAATAATTTCCATACCTTCCCTATTTCCCATATCAAGTATAGCTGAGCCAAACGGATCTACGACCATGCTCCTGCCAGAGAAGATATTGCCGATCTGGTCGGGTGCGACCATATATATCCCATTCTCGATTGCTCTTGCTTTGAGCATTGTCTGCCAGTGTTCTTCCTTCATAATACCGTGAACCCAAGCAGACGGTGCTATCAGAATTTCTGCTCCATTTACAGTCAGAATCCTAGACATTTCAGGAAAACGTATATCATAGCAGATCATTAAACCAACATTACCAGCTAATGTCTTGGTCGGTTTTTCAATCACATTACCTTGCATCATCTTTTTTGATTCTTTAAAACCTAATGCATCATATAGATGTAATTTGCGGTAAACAGAAGATACCATACCTTTACTATTTATCATAACTGCTGTATCGTATACACGGTAGTAATTCAGCAGTTTTTTATTATTAATTTCATTTTTTTCGTAGATAGTTCCAATAACTCCGATTTTATTCTGTTTAGCAGCTTTACACATTGCAGAGATGAAGTCACCCCCATTTACTACTTCTGCCAGTTTCGCAAGCTGTTTTGCAGATTGTTTACATGGTGAAAAGGCCATCTGAAATTCTGGAAAACAGACTAAACACGCTTTCTTTCTTGCAGCTTCTTGGATAAAGGAGATGGATATATTCAGATTTTCTTTCTTGTTTTCCGATGACTTCATTTGTACTATAGCAATAAGAGATGAGGTCTTGCGTGTTGTCCAGTCAGTCATAGTCGCCACACTAGAAATAGAATTGGTAATAATATAATTTATTGTTATTAAACTGCTTGTGAAAATAATCTGCAAGTTTTCGCTTGGTCTATATAGGCGTACACAGCTAATATGACATTTGTCTTTCTTTTAGTAATTTAGTATCTGTAGTAATCCAAACAGATTATTAAACTAAAACCATTCCTTGGCTCAACTATAATAACTGTATTACCTATTCTTATTGAAAGGTCTATGCATTCTAATAATGGCTATCAAATGCCCAAAGTTAAGGTGTATTTATGTCTAACCTTTTTATAACGAAAAGGGGATATTTTGACAAATGACAAAAAAAGTCTGTATTCTTGGTGCTGGGAGTACCAAATACGGTAAATTGAATGAAAATATTATCGAAATTGCATTGAATGCATCAAAAGATGCTATAGACTCTGCAGGGATCACACCAAAGGATATTCAGGCAGGATATATTTCAAATGTTTTTGGAGCCTCTGATAAACAGGTTCATATGGCTCCTGTAATAATGAGTAACCTAGGTATTCCCTACGTTCCTGGACTTACAATTGAATCTGCATGTGGCTCAGGTTCTGTAATGTTTAGAGAAGCGTATGCTAATATAGCGGCAGGATTTTATGATTGTGTCTTAGCACTAGGCGTTGAGAAAATAACTCATGTCGGAACCATTCAAAGTACTACTTTGTTTTCTTATTGTTCTGACTTCTTTTATGAAGGAGGGAATGGTGCTTCTTTTCCTGGATTATTTGCATCAATCGCAAGATCATACATGTCTACATACAAGACCAATGAAGAAGATCTTGCTTACGTTGCAGTAAAGAACCATGAAAATGGCTTGCTTAATCCCAAGGCTCATGTCAGAAAAAGGATCTCAATTGATGATGTATTGAGGTCACCGGTTGTGGCTTCACCATTGAAACTTTATGACTGCTGCCCATTTTCAGATGGAGCATCAGCGGTCATATTGTGCAGCGAGGAATTTGCCAAAATGAAAAATAGCAATTCGTATATAGAGGTAATTGGCTCGGGTAGAGGAGCCTCTCCAGCAGCAGTCCAATCACGTGAAGATATTACTACTATTCCAAGTACTACAGCTGCTGTCAAACAGGCATATAAGATGGCAGGAATTACACCAAAAGATATCGATTTTGCAGAAGTGCATGATTGCTTTACAATCGCAGAAGTTATTGATATTGAAGATCTGGGCTTCTTTCAAAAGGGAACAGCTGCTCAGGCTATAAGAAATGGGGCAACTAGGAGAAACGGTGAGATCCCTATTAATCCATCTGGAGGCCTAAAGTCAAAGGGTCATCCCATTGGTGCTACAGGCGTAGGTCAAATTGTGGAGGTTTTTGAACAATTCACTGGTAATGCAGGAGAGAGAACTATTAAAGATGCAGAAATTGCTTTAACACATAACTTTGGAGCGACAGGTGCAAGTGCCGCCGTTCATATATTTAAAAAGGTGAAATAAAGAATATTGTCAAAACAACAGCATGATATATTTAATACACGCGAAAGATTCATCGCATCTGCAAATAAGGGAAAGATACTTGCTAATCGATGTTTAAAATGTGGACATGTAATGCTTGAGACCGTATATTATTGCGAAAAGTGTCATAATGATAAATTTGATGTTATAGAATTCGAAGGAATAGGTAGAGTAGTAACTTATACCATTCAAACTGTGGCGCCACAAGGATTTGAAAATAGCGGATCGTATGCTTGGGTGGTTTTTAAAATAGATAACGCTCCATTTAGAACGTCAGGATTTCTTAACGGAATTATCTCACCTAAAGATTTGCCAATAGGAGCGAAAGTTAAGGTGTCTGGATTTGATCCAAAGCAGGGCTTATTATTGGAGAAACTACTATAAAATACACTTCTATGTACGCTAATAATTAGAATGTTGAGCATTCGTTGACAATGTTGTAGTACCGTATTATTCTTATAAATAACTAGAGATATTAGCAAAACTACTGTAAATATACGGGTAGATCTACTCAACCTTACCAAAACTTTAGTAGCTCAGCTTTATACCATCTTTTAGTATATAGACTTTAACATCGAACCTTAACATTTTTTAAATAATCAAAAGCTGGAAATCATGGATCAGCATCAACAACAGTTTAAGAGTGACATAGGTAATGCTACAAGAGTAGTAAACAATCAACTCACTCAACTGAGGATGCTCGATAAGAAGTTTCAAGTAATGGATAAAGACTTTCGCTATAAAATAGCCTTGAATATAAAGTCAGGAAATAATGCGCGTGCGAAAGCCCTTGCAAATGAGTTGTCAAATATCCGTCGTGTTGATAGAACTATACAGAATATTAGTCTAGCCCTTGAGGTCATAGTTATTCGATTTAGCACCATTAATGAATTCGCGATGATCATGGAAACTATTAATCCCACAATTGAGATGATTAAGGACATACAAAAAGATATTTCAAAGGTAGTTCCAACTGCTAATGGGATATTATCCGAAATAACTTCAGTAACGACGGATGTTTTAGCAGGCGCTAATATAAAATCGGACATACCCAAAGTTTCAGCCTCTGTCGATACAGAAGCTCTTTCAATACTGAACGATGTAGAAGGAATGCTTGAAGAAGAAACAAAGACTAGGTTACCAGAGGTTCCTATCACGCCTAACAAAGGGAGAATTAGCATAGATGTAGAAGAAAAGAAGCAGATTATAATAGACGAGAACCCTGTTATGGTTGAAGGTTGATTTTATTGACCTTTTAATCAACCATGTATACGGTCTATTATACCGTTAGTAAAATATAATATACAAAGTAGTTTTAATCATTTAGTCAGAATATCGGATGCGTGGAACAGTTGAGTCATAATTATTCCCTTCAAACGGAACCTAGGCGTGATGGGGTCTTAGAATCTGCGTCAAAAAGAGTTAGAATGATTTTTTCTGTTATGGCTAGTCCTAACAGAATTGACATTCTTCGAATCTTAAATTCCAAAGGGCCTCTTACTTATTCTGAACTGAAATCTCTTGCTGGATTTAAATCTAAAAAGGAATCTGGCAAATTTGCCTATCATCTAAGAAAACTTCTCAGACAATCACTAGTTGCTCTTAACAAGGCTGAACGTCGCTATACAATCACTAACTTAGGCAAACTGGTATTAAGTCTTGCCAGACAAATAGAGGAAAGATCGATAATCGAAAGTGGCAAAATGTATGTTAGGACTACTACAGGACACTCAATTGAAGAATTTAGCTCCCACAAAATAATTCAGTCCCTTGTAAGAGAGGCAAACATGCCACTTGAGCTCGCACACAAGATTACTGAAGAAGTAGAAAACAAAATATACAAACTTCAGACAGTCTACCTTACCTCATCATTAATTCGTGAAACAGTTAATTCAGTTCTTATTGAACACGGGCATGAGGAATATAGAAACAAGCTGGCCAGGGTAGGCTTACCCACCTCTGACGTACTAGATATGCTGAATAATGTAGATAGTTACACAAATGGAGTTGATGATGTGATGACAAAAGCCTCATTATCTATCTTCTCGGAACACGTGATAATCAATACACTATCCAAAGATATTGCAGACATGCACTTGGCTGGCGAGATAAATATTTCTAATAGTGGAGTATGGGGTTTGATTCCTGATACTATATTTCTAGATGCTAATGATTTTGTAGAAGGCAAACTAGATCTCGGAGGTAAATACCTAAATGTAGGTAGGATCGCCAATTTAAATAATTTAGACGATTATGTAACTGCTTTACCGATGTTGATTTCACTCTTGAGTAGAGAGGCCTCGACGGAAATTGTGCTGAGTGGAATTATTCAATTGCTGTTAAGACAAATAAAAGATTCAGATGAAATTACGTCACAATTTGCCCGAATACTCATGATGTCTTCTACAGCCCCATCTTATTCTTACCTATCTTCTGGACTACCAATTACCACAATAACCATTCCAGCAGCAGATAGTGAATTTGATACGAAGTCAGTGTGTGCCTTATTAAATGGGTATAGGAAATATGTGGATTCTACTCCTGTTCCTAGAATAGGATTATCATTAAATTATAATAAAAGCAATAGGATAATGAATGATTATTCTGAATCTATTGCATCGACTGTACGTGCAGGTGGTATTATCTCAATTTCGCAAGATGCCATAAGAGGTAGTAACGGCCTGCGCAAATCACTTAACAGTGTAACTTCTCCGACTGTCATGACTCTGCAATCTATGTCGATAAATTTACCCAGGCTAGCATATCAATCAAACAAAGACGAAACCTACTTTAGGGCAAGACTTGCTTTAATGATAAAGCCAGCAATAGCCACAATGCTAATTAGAAAAAAAGCTGTTATAGACCTGCTGAGAAAGGGAATGCTTCCTACATTTGGCAATACTACACGGTTTATGCAGAACGGTACAACTAATATTGTAATTAATCTGACAGGGACAAAGGAGTCAGTATATGATATTTTGGGACATGATTATGATAACAGGGGAATAGAGGTTTTACAAAAAGTATTGAAGACCGCTGTGGATGTGGCTTCAGACCAGGGTAAACAAGTTGGAGATTATTCTATAGGAATTGCTATGATATCTGATGACAGTGCCGAGAGATTTGCCAAACTAGATTCTGATAAATATGGCAAGATCTCATCATTGTCCTCTCAACAAATCGCCTCTAGTTATACACAAGGATTTACGCTAAATGGTAAGAAATTATTGTTATCATCGTCTGATGATAACAAGCTATCTTCTATAGTTGGAGAATGCGTTATAATGGATAATCTGTTAAACGGTGGACTTTCTGTAAATGTGGACATGAGCGATCTTTCATCTACTTCTGAGGTGAAAAATGCAATAGATGTGGCGTCATCATCCTTGCAATTTTTTCATCCCTCAATAAAGCTTGTGGTATGTAATAATTGCGGTAATAGATCAATATATAACGCAGAAAAATGCGAATTCTGCAGATCACCTTCTTTGAGGCTGCTGCATTCTTAGAATGTAAATTCAAGCTCACATTAATAAACTACATAAAGAAACTGTAACAATAGTAAAGTTAGCTATTCTCCTTTCGTTTGTTGCTCATATTGCTAATTTGTACTTTTTATTACACCATCAACATATTAGTTTTTAATTAGATAATCCTTTTAAAGTAATTCTGTTTTTATTGAATAGGAATGGCTGGAGTTACTGAATTTAATTCTAAAAATCCAAAAGAGAATTTAATTAAGCATATAAGAAAAAGAGATGGAAGAATTGTTGACTTTATACAATCCAAGATATCTAACGCAATATATAAAGCACTTGTAGTAACCGGAAAACCGGATTATCCCTTATCTGAAAAACTAGCAAATAAGGTAATAAATAAAATGGCTCACCACGGGTATAGTTCTACTGAAAAAGTTGCAATTCCAAGCGTAGAAGATGTACAGGATATAGTAGAGTCTATATTAATTGAAGAAGAATTATCTGAAACAGCGAAGGCTTACATTCTATATAGACATGAACGACGCAAAGTTCGCGATGAAAAGATGAAGATTTTAAATAAAAAAGACCTTGATGAAGTAGACAAGGCATTTGACGTTAATTCTCTTAGAGTTTTAGCAGCACGTTATCTGCTAAGAGATAACAATAGCGAAATAGTCGAGGGTCCAAAACAGATGTTCGAAAGAGTAGCAGTCCTAGTAGCAATTCCTGACATCATGCATGATTCCCGACTATTTGATCTAGCTGGTAGTCATATTCAGAATATTGAGGAAGCAGAGAAGTATTATGCCAAAGTTGAAGACTTTGATCTGAAGTTAAAAGTAGGTGGCTATTATCTTAATAGATATCATTTTGAATCTTTAATTCGACATTACACTTACCTTGCAATACAAAGACAAATGAAAGTTAGCTTTAAGGAATTTCTTAAATTAATGGCTGAAGGCAAACTGTCACAGTATGAGGAAAGAATTAAAGAATACTATAATTTGATGGTCTCTAGAGACTTCCTTCCAAATACCCCTACACTGATGAATGCTGGTGCCAGGCTTGGTCAACTATCGGCATGCTTTGTCCTTGATATGCAGGACGATATGTACCAGATAATGAAGTCGTCTACCGATGCCGCCATGATTTTTAAATCAGGTGGAGGAGTTGGAATAAATTATTCTGATTTAAGACCAGAAGGCGACATTGTTGCCTCCACGTCAGGTGTTGCATCAGGTCCAACTTCCTTTATGAGAATTATAGATACCATTACCGACGTTGTAAAGCAAGGAGGAAAGAGGCGTGGAGCAAATATGGGCATTCTTGAGGCATGGCATCCAGATATTGAAAAGTTTATAATCGCCAAAACAAAGCCCGGAGTGTTTGAGAACTTTAATGTTAGTGTTGGCGTATGGGAGAATTTTTGGCAATCGATTGTAAATAGAGATAATCATAAATATGCACTATGTAACCCAAGAACTCACGAACCTATAAAACAAATCGATTCCCATCAGCTATTTGATTTGATCGCATTCAGTGCTTGGAAGAGTGCCGAACCAGGTGTTATATTCTTTGATAATATTAACAAGTATAATCCATGTATTGGTGCGAAGGGTGGGCCATTACGAGCTACAAATCCATGTGGAGAACAATCACTGTATCCCTACGAATCATGCAATTTGGGCTCCATTAATCTAGCAAACTTCGTAAAACGCAAGGCAGACGGGATGTATGAATTTGACTGGCAAAGATATGAACAGGCAATCAGACTATCATCAAGGTTCCTTGATAATATAATTGATGTAAATAAATATCCAGTCGAAGATATTGATATCAATACAAAGCTAACTAGAAGAATTGGTCTTGGTATAATGGGCATCGCGGATCTGTTATTCTTGCTTAGAATTTCCTACAACTCAAAAGATGGTTATGAATTTATGAATAAACTAGCAGAAGCCATCTCATACTATAGTATGGAAGAAAGTGTTGCCATAGGAAAAGCACGGGGTTCATTTCATCTCTTTAAAGAAACAGATTATGTAAAAGGAAAAATTCCTGTTGCTGGATATTATGAGCTACCCAAAGAAACACATGCTTATGATTGGGATTCTCTGATCGAAAAGATCCAAAAATACGGAATTAGAAATTCTTGGACATCTACAATTGCTCCTACGGGTACATTATCTATGATTGCCGATACCTCAAATGGCGTAGAACCAATCTTTGCATTAGTTTTCGAAAAGCGTGTAACGGTCGGTAGGTTCTTCTATACTAATAGGATTTTTGAAAATGTACTAAAGGAGAATGGTTTGTATAATGACGAAATATTGACAAAGATTGCGAATAATTATGGTTCAGTACGTGGATTGACTGAGATTCCAGAATGGATTCAAAAAATCTTCGTTACAGCAATAGATATTCATTGGACAGATCATTTAATGGCCCAAGCAATATGGCAAAAATGGATTGCTAATGCTATTGCAAAGACAATCAATATGCCAGGTGATGTTACGGCAGAAGATGTAAAACGGGCCTATTTGTTGTCGCATGAGCTTGGTTTGAAAGGAGTTACCGTATACAGGGATGGCTCCAGACATGAACAAGTTTTGCATGTTACAGGTAACGATGTAAAGGAAACGACGTTCTTTGTAAATCCAAGCAAATACGTTCTTGATTATATGCATACAAACATTCGAGAGCCATACATCAAAGAACAAATGGAAGAAATAATTAAGGAAGCACACCTTCAGGAGGAAGAAAGCGCATTTGCACTACAAATCAATGCTACAAGAAAGACTGTGACACAGCAGCAGCCATCGCCTATGTCATCCTCAAATGAGGATGAAATCTGTCCATCCTGTAAGTCAAGATTGATAATTACAGAAGGATGCAATATGTGTATTGAATGTGGATTCAGCAGCTGTGTCTCTGGCTAACTAAACATATATCAACCAGCTACATAAGCAGAGAATTACACCCAGTCATTTTTTTTGAATTGACCTTTGCTATTTGCAATACGTTTACTAATGAACCCATGTCCCTAGTCTAGTCAACTATACATCAATTTTAGAGATTATTATTTTATATAGCATTTTAAATATTCTTGCTAATAGCGAGGAATGTATGATCAGATCAGATTCATTTTGCAGACATTTATTTTATGCAGGGTTTTCGTTTAACACCAAAGCAAGAAGAGCTGCTCTTAGTTCTTTGCCGTAGGCAGCTTGCTTAAAATAGAGAGCATTCTTTGTACCATCAATAGAATGCGCGATTTCCTCCATTCTGGGCATTGGATGCATTATAGAGATATCCCTCTTCGATACCTGAAGAATGTTATTATCAATAGTATACGTTCCTTTTACTCTCTCATATTCTTGTATATCTGGAAACCGCTCCCTTTGTATTCTTGTAACATATATGATGTCAAGTTTAGCCAGAATCTCGCTATCAAGCTGGTTATGCTCATAAATCTTCAATTTATTCTGTACATCATAAATTGATTCTTTTCTAATTCTCAATGTAGGAGGGGATATAAGATGAAGGTTCACATTATAGTTTGTTAGACCATATAGCAATGAATATACCGTTCTGCCATACTTTAAATCTCCAATAATGCCTATTGTGAGCCCATCAATCTTCCCCTTCTCTCTTTTTATAGTATAGAGATCAAGCATTGCTTGTGTAGGATGCTCTTCGCTTCCACTCCCTGCGTTAATTATGGGACTACTTGATAATTCTCCAGCAAATCTGCTTGAACCGTCAAGAGGATGTCTCAAAACGACAACATCAGAATAAAGATCCATTGTTCGGATAGTATCTGCAAGACTTTCGCCTTTCTCAATTGAAGATGATCTGGTATCGAATATTCCTATTGATCTCCCACCAAGTGATGCCATAGCCGCTTCAAAACTCATTCTCGTTCTGGTACTTGGTTCATAAAAGATATATCCTAAAATTCTGCCTTCTCCAAGTTGAATCTTTTCTCTTCTACTTAGTATACCAATTTTGTCAGTAGCATAAAAAATGAATTCTAGGTCTTGTCTAGTAAAATCCTTGATAGAGATAATGTCTTTATTGTAAAATGAGTTATTAGTCAATATTAGTCTCGCTCCGCTCTTCTTATTTTGTACTAACACCTGAACATAATAAACATTAATGTATACTCTGATCTCTATCCAAAATAAGTGATTTAATAGTTGCTTCACTAATCCGAAAGATATATTATTTTAATAAACACCTTCTTCTATTATAATAGAAGAAAAACAATGTTGCTGAACAAGAAAGATGTAGTCAGTAATATTAAGAATGTTTCTATTGATGATGAAATAACTACAAGCATATGTAAATTCTATGTGTATCATGCATTTGTCTGTTCGATAAATTTTGTGATCTAAAATGCTCCTTCAAATAGACATTATATTTCCATTCATTATATTTCCATTGGCTCTGTCACTTTGGCTCTTTGCATATGCCATTAGATCATTGGTTTTCCTGTTTGTATCCATTTTCAAAGGGAGTAAGGTATTTCTGTATACTGCTTCTAAATTACCAGACGTTGCAGAGGCAGATAATTTATGCACTTGTGATGCTACTATGTATAAAGGACGAAGAACTTCTATTAATAACCATATTATAGAAAATAATAATGTTCAGCGAGATATTAGAATGATAACGTATATTAAAAGTAACACTAGTATGTCCTTACCTTTTGTTTCTATACTAGTAGCAACGTACAATGAACAATTAGTAATAACACGTTTAATGAAATCGTGCGCTACACTCTCTTATGATCGCGAGAGATTTGAAATTATTGTAATAGATGATTCCCAAGATGACACGTTTGATATTTTGAAGGAGTGGAAACAAAAACTTCCCAATCTCAAAGTTTTACATAGAGGTGATAGAATAGGTTGGAAAGGAGGTGCTCTTAATTTGGCACTTAAGAATATGGATAACAGGAGCTCTTTTGTTCTAGTTCTAGATGCAGATAATATTCTGGTAAATGATACGCTGGAAAAATTCATCACATGCTTTGTGAATTCTGATCTAAATGAAAAACACATTGATCTTATTCAAGGATATCCAATATCAGGCGTATTTTGCAGTAATTATGATGATAATACCAACAAGGATAGGGGTAAAAATGACAGCCACATTGATTTAAGAGTAGGAGATAGGTTTAACTGGATCGCTAGAGGAATTGATTTCAGATTAGCAAAAAGGAACCTAATAGAATTTCTAGCCAAGAATTTCATGAACCTTCCTATTCAGATCACTGGAAGCCTTTTTATGATAAGATCAGAGATAATAAAGTCAATAGGATTTTCACAAGATTTAACTGAGGATTGGGATTTAACACTTGATCTTTATCTCTCTTATAGCAATAACGAGAGTATTGTCAAGAAAAGGAAAATAATTTTCTATCCTTTGCTAATATCGTATTGTGAAGCGACAACTAAATTTAAAGAATATTTTAAACAAAGAATGCGTGTAAGTGAAGGTCATATCAGAGGATTAAAAAGAAACACTCTTAGAATACTAACCAGTAAAATATCTTATATCGACAAGATTGAGTTACTGTTCACTGGATTGCAGTATGCAAAGTCTATAGGAATAATTGGCTTGATCATTATTGATTACATGTTACTGTCGACTAATGGAGTTGATTTTATTATGCACAATTATTTTTTAAAGATATTATTATTTGTACAGTTTGTAAGTTTCTTAATCATTATAGGCACGAATTTTATATCCATCTCATTATGCCGTAACATAAGAAACTATAGCATCAAGGATGCTTTATACTCAATGTCTCTGGATGTATATTCGATGCCCGCATTTATACTTGGATCGATTCTTGGGCTATCTAGAAGAAAGGGAATATTTTATAAAACAGAGCGAAATCCTTAAAAATACTATGATGCAAAGATTCAGTTGCTATAATATTACAGACTATGAGAAGGAAATCCAATATAAAATAGATGAAGTTGAACCTCATAATATTAGCATTAATCCTTTTACCTTTAAATTACAATGGCGTAACGCCTATTGAGCCATCTAAGTTTGTTCATACACAACTGGATTGATCCGAACAATTCGAGGGAATACTGTTTTAACTGTTATACATTGACACTAGAGGATCCCTCAGATGGAAAGGTTACGAGGAGATAGACACAAGATTCTTTATTGACCCTAAAGACACAAAGGAAATTAGAAAGCTCTTTAAAACTTACAAAGAAACACTCAAGAGCAGATTCAAACAGAAGATATCAAGATGACAATATTTTCTATAGAAGAGATTCGATCCAAGCAAGCATATTCTTAATCGAGAAAAATTGGCATCGACATTTTGAATAGCTCTCTGGAATATTTTTTGAAATAATACAAAATATTTTTTACCTCGATTCATGTTAATGAGCTCATCTTGGATTCGGGATCTGAACATTCAATTAACTTGCCACTAGTTAGTGAAAAAGAAGAAAATATTTGTTTACCCCTTGTAATAAATGTAATTTCAAAATATTGGGGATATGAAATTGACTTAGAAGAAACTTTACAAATCGCAAAAAAATATCATGGTATGAAAGGTTCTATAATGATAGAAGGAATAGAGATAGCCGAAAGACATAACTTTGTTTCATATATTTATAAAGGTTCAGTAAATGATCTAAAAAAACGGATCGACCAAGGAGTACCTCCAATAGTGATTCTTCCTGGAATTCACGATATGGTTCAACATGCTACGATAATATCTGGTTACAATCCCAAAGAGAATCGCATTCTTACTTATATTCCTCAACCTGATACACTTGGTGCAATTCCTGAATCAAAATTTGAAGAAGAATGGGAGCAAGATGACAAGATTACTTTGATACTTATTCCAAAGGATATGGACGAGATTTTTAAAAATGAAAAGAATTTGAAATTTATAAATTCAAATAGATATTGCTTCGAGGCGGAAAAATCACGTTTACAGGGAAACCTAAAAGACGCCTTATCAAAGTTACAAACAGCTGTAAACATTGATCCTGAAAATTCTCAAGCTTGGTCGCTTTTGGGCAGCATACACAATGAATTTAATTTAGATCACAATAATAAAATTGAAGCTGATATTTTCTATGAAAAAGCAATTAAACTCAACCCAAAATATTATCTTGCTTTTCGCGGTTTAGGAAATTACCATTTGAAAAGGAAAAATTATCATCTAGCAGATCGATATTATTCCAAGGCAATTGAAATTAACCCAAACAGATTTGGTCCAATATATAAAAACCGAGCTGCCGCAAGATTGGAGCTCAAGAATTACTCAGGCGCTAAAGAGGATCTTCTGCATTATTTGGAGCAAACACCCTCTGCAACGGATAAAAAAAATATTGAAGACGCAATACATCAACTTAACTAACTGCCTATGTTTCCCAAATTCTGAAGACGATAAGCTCAAATCCTTAGGAAGGTTTACATAAATTATAACTTAATTCTACAGAACGCGTATATTACTGTCAATGATACCGCAATTTATTGAAATCATAGAATGATATATTGACTACGGAAATCTAAGATAGCAGAATTTAAGTGTGTTTGGAAGTGAAGATGGATCAACAAAGTGATAGTTGAGTATTAGCTTATGGCATAAGCTAATAAAAATTATTACAGCTAAAGCAATGATCGTATTCAAGATAAGAATTAAAAATCGAAGAAGCTAGAATTTAGCTAGTGTACACCATTTAGTAAAAGATCCAATGTTAAGCTTATTTATATAACATCTTCAGGGTATTGCGACAGATATCCTTTTGAAAAAGCCTAACAACGAAATCAGATGATAAGTAAATGTGGGAGTGTACTTTATTTTTCCAAATAAATTTAGTATATTTCAAAGTTATTTCGCTATAAATGATTTCCATTGTTGCATTAATATTGATATATTCTCCAAGCTCTTGTATTCCAATGCAAAGAATTTTGATATATGCTCCAGCGGAAATTGTTGTTAAGCTACAGGAAAAACTGAGGTATCAGTATGATGTCGAAGTTGAATTGTTATCCAATCAGGAGAGCATGTGTAAAATAGAGGCAAAGATACAAGGAAATTGGCATACTATCTGCAGGTTTGCACCTGATGAAAATATTAAAGACATATTAACAATGTTTAAAGTAAATTATGATTTAAAATTAAATAAAATAAAATAAAACTAATCGTATATGGATTCTAGTGGTAAATAATGAATAGTTTCTTTAGATGATTACACTCCTGCCTAAAGACGACGTCATCAACATGTCATAGATAACGTTTCCTAAATCTGTACATAATCGATTAATTGAGTCTCTGTTTTCTCAGTATTGCCTGACCATAGTGTCTTTGTATGTAATTCATTCGTATTATGGGAATATAGGAACACACACATATTCAGTCATATTTAAGAATAATATTCTTGTTATTACCACAGTAATTAAAAATGTGCATAAAAACATGCAAACATTGGGCTTGTAATGTATCAAATAATACTTGTGTAGGTTGTGGTATAGTTATCTGCAGTTGCTGTTTACAAGAGCCACATAATTGTAAATGCGAGGGAAAAGAGAGTTGTTGTAGTTCTAAATAACCTTCTATATTCATATACGATAATATATATATCGATATATTTATTGCCTATCTTGTACCATCAAAAAGATCTCCCTATGAATTATTTGGAGCCCATTTCATCTGCATTTTCAGTGAATCTTTATCATTTTTTCTATTATTACAATAGTCTCTGCATGTTATCGTTGAACCATTCTTTTTGCATACTTTACCGGCATATTTGTTATTTTACAAAGTTTCATTTAACGATATTCTACCAATGCCTTCAAAGTTAATCCGGTATTCTTTCTTGAGATCATCAAGCTTTGTTCTTATCTCATCTACTGGTCTTCCACCTTCAATTACATTATACCCATCTATCTCTTTGGATATACAAGAATAAATAATCGAACTACTAAATATCTTTTAGGAACTATTACCAGATTTTCTATAATAAAGGGTTTAAGTTAATAAATCCATATCTTGCCTTATTTTATTTTGCTAAGCCCGTGTCTTGGCAGAGCAAAGAACCACAGAGATACTTTGATTTCTCAATTCATGTAATAATTCTCTGCTGCGTCCATATTCTCCTGTATAAATGCCATTAGAGTTCCATCCATGTCAGTGAAAGAATATTTTTTTGTATCATTCTATATATATACAAAACGGGGTGTTGGTAGGCTATTGTCTAAGTTAAACATTGATTTATTTTACTAAAGTTATTAGTAGAATTAAGATTGGAACTATTGGTAAGCGATTTATCATTAGATGTGTTCTTATCTACAATATATATTATTTTATATATATCATTTATATAACATGGATATATGTATATATAGTACCACTTAGGACCGTTGAATGTTATTTTTGTAAACTATAATTATGTACGATATTCTTATCAAGGATAATGTCATAATCAGACAGTGAATAAGCCAAATGCATAAAGACACTGTTAGTCCTAATCAATGCAAAATATGCGGAAAATTATTTTCTAGTCTAGGGGATATGGAGCTGCATCTCACTGTAGAACATATGCAAAAAGGAGATATCGTATCAGATAATTCAATATAAGAGACCTAAACTACTGTTAAAGAAATGTACACACGTTCTTAGGTTATCGAGATTATCTGAGCAGTTTGTTATTCTGAACTAGGGGAAATGCTCGCCTTTTGTGGTTCATTTTGTTTTATCGATTATTCATTCAACCCAGTACATTGAGGAGGATATCGTATGTTATTGTAGATAAGTGCATTCTTACATTATCTTAATTTCTGTTTTCTTTCTTTAATGTTAAGATGGATTATATTGTGGTTATCTCGGAGCTGGTTATGTGGTTATTCAGTACCAATATAAAAAAAATTCAAATGACAAGTCCATATATGAAAGACGAAAAATGAAATTATCTAAATGGTATTTGTGCTGCGACCAGTAAGTTATTGAGGCATTATACATTCCTATATTTTCAAAACCTGCATGTTTGAATTGTGAAAATTTGTGTAATGAATCGACTAATAAATGCCATTGGCAATATATAGTATTAATATATATATATATATTCTATATGACACGAGATTTACAAAAATTGCACTAACTACAATGCTCTTGGAGTAAGTTATATATTCATTGTCTTCATCAAGTATAAAAATGACCTCCAATTCATTTGAAGATGAATGAAACAAATTTTCAAAGACCTATGCAAAAGAGTGATTGGACTAGACTCTTCAATTCGATTTATTGGAATTGCTGATGAACATGGTTCTTTGCTGTCTATAGCAGAACGTAAAGGTCTTAAACCATTGCTAAATGCTGAAGAAACAGCACAATATGCAATCACCGCTGCGACACGCCAGTATACCCGTCTAAGATGGGAATATCTATTGGGGACTGTTCATTATGCCTGCTCTCATTACGCCAAGCTTATTCGAGCAACCATTCCAATAACCGACAATAACAATCATCTGGCGTATGTTGTATTGTTAACATTTGATGTAGGAACAGAAAATTTCCATAATATTATTATGAAAAAGATAATTCCGCTGATTCACGAGAACAACTCAAAGTTCCTTAGAAGAAATAATTAATTTTTACCATAATTATCAAAATAATAATGGAACTAGAATTACAGGAATATTTGCATGAAACCTCTTAATTAGATGTAGAGTATATATATATAATACATATTCGATCTGCAACTATATTTCATATATAATTCGACACAAATTTCATTAAAAAGTATATAATTACTTGAATAAGGAATAGTGAGGAGCCATGATCAACAACAATTGTGGAAGGTTAAGAAGTTCGTAAGGTATTGATAGCCGTGTTTACCTTATAAACAACTATATTTTTAAAAGAAATATAAAAAGAGGTAATATAAAATGGTGACAACAGCAGATGTCCAAGGAAACTTTGAAACAATAACCAATAATGGCTTAACTTGGATAGATATACAAAATCCTACTCATAGCAAAATAGATATACTTGGACGGAAATATTTTTTTCATGAACTAAATCTAGAAGACTGTCTTTCAAAACGACAGATTCCTAAAATGGATAAATATGCTGATCATATCTTTGCTGTACTACATTTTCCTAGTATAGATAAGGAAAAAAGTACAACACTAAGGTTTAGCCAGTTGTCTATCTTCGCAGGAATGAATTATCTGGTTACAATACATCAAGGCGATCTTAAACCACTTGAAGAAATGTTTGAACTCTGTAAACACAGTGAGAAGTATAGGGCTGCACAAATGGGAAAATCATCAGGATATCTTCTCCACAGCATAATAGATATGCTGGTAGATGATCTTCTTCACATATTGATGAAGGTGATTGGCAACCTAGACGACATAGAAGACGCAGTGTTCGATGATAAGGTAGCAATTGTAAAAGAAATTTCGCTTCTTAGAAGAGAAATAACTGTGCTCAGGAGAATAGTCGTTCCTCTAAAAAGAATTGTAACAGAAATAACCAAGAATATACAGGGTTTTTCCGAAGAAGACCTCACACAATATTATGATGATGTAAAGGATCATATAGATAAAGTATTAGAAGAATTAGATGTCGCTCACGAAACAATAGAGATCTATAAGGACACAGATTTTATGCTCAATACAGAAAAAACTAATCAGACTCTTTCTATTCTTACAATACTTTTCACGCTTTCAATTCCCGCTACAGTAATAGGCGCTTTTTATGGGATGAATGTAAATTTGCCTGGAGGAATAATACGGCCTTGGACATTCCTTGGTCCATATACTACCTTAATAATTATACTTATAATTTCTACAGTCCCTGCATTGTTGATGATTTGGTACTTTCGTAGACTTAGATGGATGGGGGTTACTTAATAAGCTAATTAATAAGCTGGTAATGGTTATCTAATTCCTATCATCAAAAATTCCAAATATTAATTAAAGGTCAAAATAAAAAGCATATCTAATGCACAACCCAGAAATGGTTCCTAGATGGATAGTAGAATCTGATCCATCTTGGGAGAGATCAGTTGATTCTAATCTTGGTATGCTAAGATGGTGTAAAAAAGGTACAAGTCTACGAGCGGTATGCTCTCCTACCAGTATGTTTTGTACCTTAATAGATGATAATCATGAAAATAGTAACGATGGTAATGATACTGGATTATATGATCGCAGGACTCTGGGCATGAAGTCGTCATCATCAGAACAATTCGGAATAAATGTACCTCAAACAGTAGCATCAGAGATTACTAAATATCTATCGAGTAGGTACTTGAATCCGATGAATAGCAGTTTGATAGATCATTTGAATAATATGAACACACCATACCATAGTTTTCTATACCGTAAATTGATTAGGTAGTTATTAAAATAGTTTAACTTCCTTGCAAAAAAATTTTTTTTTATTCTTATTACTAAGCTCTTTATTACTTATTCCACTGGTTTTTAGTACTTCTAGCGATGCCTATCTTGGGATAGAACCAAAAGGGGCATATGTTGATAAAATACGATTTATTCAATATCTCGACGAGAATGTCGCATTGCAACAAGTAAAAGCAGGAAATCTTGACACATACTTTTATAGAATTCCGTTGGAAGTGGTTTCTGATGTAAAGACTAATCCTAGTTTAAAGATTTACGAAAGAACAGCAGGATCGATTGGAATATTATTAAATCCTGCTCCTACAAAAAATCCTAACACAATTAATCCTTTCCAATTCAGGCAAGTCCGGTATGCGTTGAACTATCTGATAAATCGCGATTTTATTGTTGATGAAGTTTTAAAGGGTTATGGGACCCCAATGATCGATCCCTTTGGCATTTATTCTCCAGAATATCTAAATGTTATAGATACTGTAGAATCCTTTAGTTTTAGATACAATCCACAACTTGCTGAAAAATTGATCTCAGATGCGTTGCTTCATGCAGGGGCCTCTAAAATTGCTGGAAAATGGATGTTCAAGGGGCATACTATCACGGTTAAGGTACTGATCAGAAGTGACGATGCCCAAAGACAATCAGTTGGCGAATTGGTTTCGTCTGAACTAGAAAAAATAGGTATAACAATTGAAAAAAGCTTTGGAGATCTAAATAAAGCGAATTCTATTGTGTATGGATCTGATCCTCAGGACTTTCAGTGGCAGATTTACACTGAAGGCTATGCTGGCACTTCTGCATTTGTAAAATATAATCCAATAATAATTTCACAGATGTATGCGCCTTATTTTGGTAATATGCCTGGCGGTCAAAATCCTTCTTTTTGGCATTATCAAAACACAACATTAGATAATCTTGCACAGAGAATACAATTTTCAAACTTTACTTCTGAGGAAGCTAGAAATACTCTAGTAAGAGATGCAACAAAGTATGGAATTCAACAGTCCGTCAGGATTTTTCTTGCCTCAAATACAGTTCCATATGTTGCATCATCTGCCTTAAGGGGGTTAATTAATGACTTTGGTGCAGGCATTACAAGTAAATTATCCCTTATTAATGCGCAAGCTCCAAAAAATGTGTCCATGGATATTGGTGTAAAACAAATCTACCAAGGAGCATGGAATAATGTAGCTGGATGTAAGGACGAATACTGCACAAATATATACGGAGCCGTCTCGGATGGAGCAACATTCAGAAATCCCTACACTGGTGATGTGATTCCGATGAGAGAGCAATGGATTGACATTTCGACTAATGGTCCAAATGGCAGAATAAGAGTTCCAACTGATGTCAAAATCTGGGATTCTTCAACTCAGCAATGGAGATATGGTGGTGATAATACCACAGCAAAGAGCAAAGTGACTTATAAAATACTTTTTTCCAAATGGCATAATGGCATTCCGATGGATAAATCAGATTTAATTTATTCACAATATTTCTTCTTTCAGTGGGGAACCAACAAAAGCCAAAGCGATCCGACATTTGATCCAGAGTTCACTTCACAAGCTGAAGTGGCGGTCCCACTGAATAAAGGATTTAAGTTTATTGCCAATGACGAAATAACATCTTATGTTGACTTTTGGCATTATGATAAAAAGGAAATAGCTGATTTTGCAGCAATATGGGCTGCTGAACCATGGGATATAACAGCAGCAACGGAAAGGCTAGTAACTGCAGGCAAACTTGCATATTCAAAAGGCCAAGCAACAGCCAAGAATGTTGATTGGCTGTCTTTATTAATAGCCGATCACGCCAATATGATAAGGACTGAACTACAAAAAATGAAAGACGAAAATTTTGTACCCCGTGCTCTAAAGAATATAGTTGGCATAGACGATGCAAAGAAACGGTATGATGCAAGCATAAACTGGATCTCTACTCACAAAAATGCTGTTATTGGCAACGGGCCATTTTATCTTGATAACTATAACCCATCAGGTGGAATAATTACACTTAAAGCATTCAGAGATCCTTCCTATCCGTTCAAACAGGGTCACTGGTCTGTATATGAGCATCCGAAATTAGCTAATATAGATAAAATACAGGCTCCAAAATTTGTAAGACATGGTCAACCTATCAAAATACTAGTCAACGTTGACGTTAATGGACAGCCCAGTAATAACGTATCAATAAATTATTTTATATCCAATAAAGAAGGTAGGATCATAAGTCATGGAATAGCAGAGCCTGTTACGTCTGCTTTAGGAACGTTTGAAGTGAATCTTTTAGCAAATGAAACGTCAAAGGTTTCTGTAGGTCCTAACGTTTTAAAATTATTTGCAAACAGCAAGGAGGCATTTAGACCAGATATCTCTACCAACACAATTTTGGGTATTCCATAATCATCTACTATATACATTGTAAAAGCAGTGCAAATCGATCCATTTACCTCACTTCAGCATCCAATAAAAATAAACTTGTTAACAAGTGTACTAACGCATCACAAAACCTTATCAACTATATACACAGACAGAGAAGACTATTAATACAATTTCTATTTTAAGATATTCCTGATATACTATAACATGCTGGGACTGTACCGCTTTGTAATTACTCGATCTATAAATATGTTTATAGTGATATTTTCTACTCTAATCCTTACTGTCGCCCTTCTTGGTTCTACTATGGATAAAATATTGATCGATGCCATTAGAGTTGATGTCGTGAATGCAGTAAACCAAGGAACAAAATATCAATTCCATAGTTCAGAGGAACGTCAAAAGTATCTTAATTCCCAGATTAGTCTTCAAATCAAAACCTTCGGGCTAGACGAGCCCTGGTATTCGCCAAAGCGATTTTTCAATACTTTAATAAGGGTAATGACACTTGATCTCGGAAAATCTAATTTTTTTACTAGCGATTCTGGTTCCTCGAATGTACGTGAAATAATAATTGAGAAGATACCACGAACAGTTTTGTTGTTTACCACATCAACTATGATTATATCAATGATCGGATTATATGTAGGGGCCTTTGTGGCTGATAGTGCTGGATCGTTTTGGGACAAGATTAATTCAGCCCTTGCAGTTTTTAGTAACAGTTTTCCAACTTGGTGGATAGGAATGCTTATGATATTGGCATTTGCTTTTGTATATCCTATCTTTCCTGCTCGCTCTACTCCTTTGACTCCTCCGTCTGATCCTGGATATATCTTGGACCTTCTCTATCATATGATACTCCCTCTTATGACACTCGTTATAGTAGGCTTTGCTTCTTGGGCATATATAGTGAGATATTATGTTGTTGGAATTTTAGGTGAGGATTATATAATAGCAAAAAGAGCTATGGGAATTCCTAAAAGAAAAATTGTTTATTCACATGCATTGAAAAATGCCGCGCCACCAATTATTACTTCAATTGCTTTAAGCCTTGCGAGTTCCTTTGGAGGGGCAATATTGGTCGAATCTGTATTCGGATGGCCAGGAATGGGAAAATTGTATTATGATGCTATTGGATTAATGGACGTTCCTATAATTATAGGGCTTACTTATATTTTCACAGTAATTTTTGTTGTGACAATTTTTTTTACAGACTTAGTTTATGCTTATTTTGATCCACGGATAAAAACGGGATGACAGCAGGAAAAGAAGAAAAATCAGAATATATAGTATCCTCACCTTTTATCATACTTAAGGAATTTAGACATTCTAAAGGTGGCATGGCAGGCATTATCATTTTGTTAGCATTAATCGTGATGTCTATCTATGCGATATTAGGCATTCCATTAGAGTCACTCAAACAATGGAATAATCCTACTTATTGGATAAATTATCCAAAAGCGGCTGCTCCAATATGGATCAACAATATTGGTGGATTGCTTAATGAAAAACTACCACCGCAGATTATCCTGCATCCAAATGATGCATCGATATCAAACGCAAATATTAGCGGAATACACACCATTACATTTTCTTATCCAGTTAATTTCAACTTTGATTCATATCCAACAGATTTCATGATTCCATATGCAGTCAGATATGGTGAGACTCCTCCTGTACTTCAGATTAATATATCTAGACCAGATGGTAACCAATTTAGCATTTATTATTCGTCGTTACCCTCGTCATCTTCAGGTATAGTTGGCAATATAAGTGAGTTCTCATCAAGGGTTTTCTCTACAGATCATTCTATCAATGAAAATTTACGAAATTATGTCAATCTTTTCAGATATCCTCAAGACACATCTAAACCACAGACATTGGTATTTTCTGACAAGGATGTAAGAGGAGTTCTAAAGGGAAAATACGTGTTTCGAGAAACGTTTTATCTTTTCAATACTACAGACTCTGTTTTACTGTCAGGAGTAGTTCTTGGTGGACAGGTCTATGGTATAATAGGTACCGACGATCTAAGAAGGGATTTGGCGGTAGGGTTACTATGGGGAGCACCAACGGCTCTGTTCATAGGGCTGACTGTCTCAACAGCTTCTGTCTTGATAGGATTGATTTACGGAGTGATTGCTGGATACAAAGGAAAACGAACGGACGAGGCAATGATGAGGATTAATGACTTGTTCTATTCTTTACCAGCACTTCCTATACTTGTTATTTTATCAGTAGTAATTGGCAGAAGTATATTTTTAATTGCTGCAATGCTAGTTATATTTGGATGGGTAGGGACAGCAAAGATTAGCAGAAGCCTAGCTTTACAAATAAAGAATCTACAGTACGTAGAGGCAGCAAAACTAATGGGGCAGTCAGATATAAATATAATTTTCAAGCATGTTATACCCCAACTACTTCCTTTAACCTTTGCCAGTATTGCAATATCAGTTCCCGCTGCTATCCTTGGAGAGGCAGCCATCAGTTTCTTGGGTTTGGGTGACCCCACAATCCCTACATGGGGCCAAATCTTAAACAATGCAAATTCTGCTGGTGCAGCTTTAAGAGGTCTGTGGTGGTGGATCATTCCTCCTGGAGTGATGATCGCCATTACTGGTTTGGCATTTGTTCTAATAGGAAATGCTCTGGATCGCATAGTAAACCCAAGAAGGATGAAATAATTATAATATTTTGCTTAAGATGGCCCTAAGTTGATAAAGAAAATGGAATATAAGCTGAATTAAAACGTATATTCTAGTATATTATATCTCAAAGGATTCTAGCCTAGGTTTGTTTTTCAGACTTTCAAGATAGAAACAAGGCAATGTTTGCTATGTTTTTGTTTATACAATGTATTTTTATATACATCTATTTTTCACATTATATTTCAGACATGTTTTCATCAATGCAACTTACTAGTCCAATATGATATCTATCAACTAACGGGTATCTGAATACAAAAAGATAACATATGGCACAGTGAAATTACGAAATCCAAGAACCCCTGGATTAAATTTTCTCATCAACAACATGGGATAAGATCTTTAAATCCATATTATTTCCATTTCTGTCAAAAGCACCTAGTGTTGTGTCTTGGTAGGGATAGCTGATTATTACAGATACAAGGCCATAGTAGTTATTCAAATCTGCAAGTGAAGGCTTATTTGAACCTCCAGGATGTGAATGAGCAGTGCCTATATATGAAAGATCAAACGGAAGCTCATAAGTAGGGAATCCAGAATAATATGGACCATGTGAAGAAAATGGAGGTATGATCAATCCTTCAATAATGATTTGTTTTTTCTTGCTTTTTCCCTGTAAGATTAATATTCCTTCAGATGGGTGCCACATCTTTGCATATGATATTATACCATCTGCTGCTTGTCGGGTAATCACAACCTGTCTTTTGAGGACTTCCCCATCTTTTTCTGTATCTCTATTTCTGAAGAAGAGCACTATGGGAAATATTACTATTCTTTTATTTTAATATTCATTAATAAGCATTTAAAGTATTATAATGAAAATATGCGGGAATGCTTTTAACCTGTCTTTAAAGTATTAGGCATTTATGTTATTATAATGCAATCACCAGCGAATACTTATAACGTGACTTACCACGGCAGTTACACTAAGTAAAACCGTTGTCATGCCAGCATCAAAATCTTTAGACAAGTCTTTTTCTTCTTTATTTGAATACCTATATCACAGCCTCTTAGCTTTATGCATTTCCTTCGTAAATTATGCATTTTCACGCTTGATTGATCAATTGTGTGAGTATACTCCCCAGCATTAACAGAAGCTAAAATACAGTATAATTTCATAGAGATACATGAATGACTAGAAGCAACAAATACTAGTAAAGCGTAAAGTCTAGAGACATTTATTATTCACTGCTAAACACTTCTAGAAAAAATAAAAATAGGTTTATGGACAGGTTATGCTATATATAATCCTCAACAACTCTTGCCACAACCGCTATTACGTCATTTTAGATCGCCTTGTTGTCCTTTATAACGTTCAAATGCTGTAAGGCTTCTTGCTTTTACTTCGTCAATTGCCGGTATGACTACCAATCCTGCAACCAAATCGAGTTGTTTGTTAACATCTATCATATATACGATACTTGGTTTATTCATTACACGACGAGAGAAATAGCCGATTGCTTGGTAAAGTTTATGAATACTATTTGAGATTCTTATCATACCAACCTAATGGTAGCTAGTGAAAAGTGGAATAGCCTTGAACATAAGGGCGTTGCATTTCCCCCAGAATATCAGCCCAGAGGTTTACATATAACCCTAGGGAAGGAGAGATTTGCTCTTAACCGAGACCAGGAAGAATTAGTATATGCATGGGCAAAGAAAAAAGATACACATTATATTCAGGACCCTATTTTTCAGGCGAACTTTCTAAACGACTTTAAAAAATTACTACCAATAAGGTTTCAAGATATTAGGGATATTAGAGATGTTGATTTTACTGAAGCTTTTCAACTAGTAAATGAGGAAAAGAAAATAAAAGAGGTAGAATTGGAAAGAATTCGTAATCTTCCGCGTGATGAAAAAAAGAAAATCTCCTTGGCAAAAAAGGCAGAACGTGAAAGGCTCAAAGACACCTATGGTAAGGCTTTTGTAGATGGTATTGAGGTAGATATTGCAAATTGGTTGGTTGAACCACCTGGTCTATTTATGGGTAGAGGCCAACATCCTTTAAGAGGAAAATGGAAACCTCGAGTGAGGCCTATCGACATTACTCTAAACTTAGGAGAAAACGCCCCAGTTCCGGAAGGGACATGGCAAAATGTCGTTCACGATCACTCCTCAACATGGCTAGCAACTTGGTTAGAGAAACTGACGGCAAAAAGAAAATATGTATGGCTGCACGATTCTGCGGCTCTTCGTCAAAATAGCGATAAAGAAAAATACGATAAGGCGGATAAACTTGGCAAACATATCACTAAAGTTGAAAAAGAAATTATAAAAAGGATGCTTAACTCTAATGATATTAATCAAAAGAAAATTGCGACAGTTTGCTACCTGATATTCAAACTAGCGATGCGTGTAGGAGATGAAAAGGATCCGGAAGAGGCAGATACAGTAGGAGCTTCGACTTTACGCGTAGAACACATAAAATTTCCACGTATTAGCGATAAGCAGTTTATAGAGTTTAATTTTCTGGGAAAAGATAGCGTTCCATGGCAAAAGACGATAGAAGTTAATTCGGAAGATGTTATGGGACTCTGTAAGAATCTAGAGTTATTTATGAATGGAAAAGAAAAGTCAGACGAAGTTTTTGATGGCATTACATCTAACAAAGTAAATGCTTTTTTGCGTAGCATCGACCGAAAAAATGTACCTGGATTAACAGCGAAAGTTTTTAGAACATACATTACTACTAATATAGTTAAAGAATCTCTTATGAATCCGCCTATGAAAGTTAACAAGAGTTCTTCTGAGTCAAAAAAAATCTATGTGGCAAAAATGGCGAATCTGAAAGCTGCAATTACCTGTAATCACAAAAAGGGTATTGATCCAAAAAACCCTGCAAGCAAGTTGTCATTGGAAAAATTTGAAGGTTCCATAACAAAAAAGAAAGAGATAATTAAGAACTTGAAGGAAGATATGAAGACAAAAAAATGGAAAACAGAATCTCAAAGAGTTAAATTATATCAAAGGCTGGAAAAAATTGAACTGCAACTCAAGTTACAGAAAGAAACACATGATTATAATCTTGGAACATCCCTTAAAAACTATATAGACCCGCGTATCATGATGGGCTGGCTGAACTATGTAAATTTGGATATTAAAAAGATCTACACTTCAAACTTGCAACGTAAATTTAAATGGGTACAAGATTATTATAATTCTCAGGATTTAAGGAGGTTTTATTCCAGTTACGAAAAAGGTCGCCAAGCGGTGACAACTGTAGAGGAAGAAAGCTGAACTCATTTTGTCTCCTAATGCATATTCACAAATTCTCCAGATATGAATAGACATCAGTAAGTGTTGCATTCAATTCCTGAGTAAATGTTATGATATGTCGAAAGAGTAAACAGAGGAATATTTTGAATAGAATATATTATGTTCAAAGAAGATTTTACTGCAGAACGCTGCTGAGCTTGCCGGGGTAGCTCAGCCTGGTTAGAGCGTTCGACTCATAATCGAAAGGTCGCGGGCTCAAATCCCGCCTCCGGCACATAGATATTATTATATTGGAACTTGATTCTTGGCATTATCCAAAAATGCGCTGTTGATACGAGTCCTATTTACCCAGCATATGACATTACACACGGGCATCTTCCTGATATCTTTGTCCTACAAGTCTAAGTATCGATTCATTTATTAACATTCTTTTAGTCGTAGCACTATGTCTTATTTCCGGATTGATAAAGATTCCCTAGGAGAATTTAAAGTACCAGCTGATGCGTACTATGGCCCATTTACGGCTAGAGCTAACTCTCAATACAAAGTGACAGGACTAAGACCACATATAAATCTCATAAAGGCATATATCATGATAAAAAAATCTGCTGCTCTTGCAAATAAAGACCTTGAAACTCTTGATCCAGCAAGAGCAGATGCAATAGTTAAAAGTTGTGATGAAATTTTATCTGGTAAGCTAATTGATCAATTTGTTGTTGACCCAATAAATTCCGGAGCAGGAACTGCGTTTAATATGAATGCGAATGAAGTGATCGCAAATAGGGCAATAGAAATTTTGGGAGGAAAAAAAGGAGAATACGAGTTCGTTAGTCCAAATGATCACGTAAACATGTCACAGTCTAGCAATGACACCTTTCCCACTGCTATGCATGTATCTATTCTACTTAATTTGTCGGAAACAATAACTGTTCTTGATAAGTTAATTCGATCACTAAGAAAAAAAGCCGAAGATTTTCAAGATATCATTAAGATAGGTAGAACACATTTGATGGACGCCCTTCCTGTCACGTTAGGAACAGAGTTTGGCGAATATGCTTTTTCTTTGAAGAAGGCTCAGGAAAATATTTCCCATAATATGGAAAATCTTAGGTATGTGGCTTTAGGGGGAACTGCAGTAGGTAGCGGAGCAAATTCTCCAAATATGTATAAAGAGAGAGCTGTATCGTATTTATCAGATATTTCTGGTCTTAAATTAATATCTTCTGAAAATCTGTATTATTCTTTGCAGAGTAAATTTGATGTTGCCAATTGTTCATCTGCCATTCGAAATATTGCGTTAGAGATGATTAAAATGTCTAATGACATCCGATTGATGGCTTCTGGCCCTGTATCCGGTCTGGCAGAAATATTTATTCCTGCCGTTCATGCTGGATCTTCAATTATGCCTGGAAAGGTCAATCCTTCTCTTGCTGAATGTCTCAATATGATTTGTTTTATCATTGTTGGGAATGATGTTTCTGTGGCAATGGCTGCACAGGCAGGTCAGTTTGAACTAAATGTTATGATGCCTGGAATGCTAAAGTGTATTTTAGACTCAACAGATATGTTGAATAATTTTCTACCAATTTTCACATCAAATTTGATCGATGGACTCAAAGAAAACCGTGACAAAATAGAATCCTCTATAGACAAAAGTCCTGTGTTGGTAACTCTTTTAAATCCATATATAGGCTATTTGAAGGCTGCCGAGATTTATAAAGAGTCTCTGAATACAAATAAAAGCGTAAGAGAATTAGTATTCGATAAAAAGTTAATGACAAAAGAAGACCTAGACAAGGCATTATCAAAGGATAATCTAGGCTTGGGAAAGAAAAAACATTATCAGAAAAATAAAAGAAAATGACAAGGTAAAATAACTGATTACTAATACCTATCTGTTCCTAATTTTGTATTGTGTATATTATAGGATTACAGATTATCATTAGAAGTAAGTAGGTTCGATCTTGTTGATATTCCATATATATCTGTAGCTTGCCAACTCCTCGTACCTGCTAGTCAAGCCTCAAAAATGATCTAAACAATATATATTTTACAATTGCATACTAGATACAGATAAAGAAAGAAAGTTTAATGATTATAATATGAAAAATAACACCCTACAGGACAACCGACTTGTTAAAAAGTTTTCTGAATTATATTCAAAGTCACAACTACCATCAGCAAAAAGAGCATCATCTAAGCCAACTAGATTAAATAAAGAACATTTACTAATTTCCTATGCTGTCGCAGGATATCCCGATATCAAAACGTCCAAAGAAATTGTATCAGCAATGATTAAGTCTGGTGCAGATATTATTGAAATAGGGATACCCTTTTCAGATCCGATAGCAGATGGTCCTATTATCCAAGAGGCTTCTTTCATTTCTCTTGCTCATGGGATAACGCCTGAAAAGGCTTTGAAAATTGTTAAAGAAATTAGAAAAGAGTTCCCAAAAATACCCATAATTATAATGAGTTACTCAAATATCTTAATTAAAGCAGGAATTAGCAAATTCATGAATGAAGCAAAGCAGTCAGGAATTGATGGTTTTATATTACCAGATATGCCTATTGAAGAATCTGAGAAATATATTAAAGAAGCATCAAAACTTAATCTTGCAACAATCTTTTTAGTAACGCCTAATACAAATGAAAAAAGATTACGGTCTATAGCTTCTAAATCTAGTGGATTTCTTTATTTAGTGTCAGTATATGGAACGACTGGTATTCGTCAATCATTTGAGAACTATACTGCAAAATATGTAAAGAATACAAAGCGAATTTTAGGCCCTTCAATTCCACTTGCGGTAGGATTTGGAATTAGTGATCCATCACATGTTAAATTCATGATTAGAGCAGGGGCAGATGCAATAATAATTGCAAGTGCAATCATAAAGATAATTAAAAGTCATGCCACTATAGAAGATAGCAATAAGAACAAAAATAAAGAAATGCTGAAGAATGTAAGTAGTTTTGTATCAAGCATGAAAAAAGCATGCATGCAGAGTAATTCACATTGAACCATAGAAAATCAATCGATAGGTTGCAAATTCTTTTCAAGAAAACATCATATTATTTATTTATTCCTTCCTTACAACTTTAGAAATCTTCAATCCCCTGTACAAGGAAGATCTCGACCTGACATATTTTTAGATGCTTACTTGTGTTTTTGAGTATGACTTTATTACTGTTGTTATACTTGGCTTTGCTACCATATCACCGATAGAGTCGAACTATAATAATTCTTTGGGAATAAGAGACTATTGTGATATCGAAAACCACTCAGCACGAAAAGGTTGTGGGTAATAAGTATTTCTACAATAGTAATAATTAGAGATCAATTAGTGATGTTAGATTTGACGCATGAAGATAATATGAAATTTTTCGCCTAAACTATAATTCTGGATATTTAGATATGAAGCATGTGTTTAACTTTAAGAATGATGCTCATTGTGCTTTTCTTGTTCTATTGGGATGTTGGAGATGGGAGAAGCCTTATTTTTTACATCAAAAAATCCCATCCATCCTAGGTCAGCAAATTCAGCTTTATGTGCATGAAACATGTACCTACCAGGATAGTCGAACTTGAACTCTAATACACCTCTATCAGCTTCACTCATAGCTACAATATCATTTGTATAATCAGAAGTTTTTGATGTCCCAGATGGGAAATAGTGGAAAAGCGTTCCGTGAACATGAAATGTGTTTATCAAATCGAATTGAAGCATGTTCAATAGATATATACGATATGGTTTTCCAGACTCTAATGTGATTGGGTTATCCATATAATCAAATGCCTTTCCATTGACTGTATATACTTCATTGGTATGATCCTTTTCTTCAGGTATCTTTCCGGATTTGGCCTCTTCTGGCGTTGGTATTTTACCTGACCCTTCTCCTTCTTTTTCATAATCAAGATCATAGCCATTCATTAACATTGCCATTTCCTTCATATGCGGCCGAGGTATTTTTGGGTCTATTATCATCATACCGTATAACCCATTATTGATATGTTGATCAACAGGCGACATATGACAATGATAAGGATAAACCCCGTAGGGCTGTGCAACAAATTTGTATGTATAACTATGACCAGGAAGTATTGATCCACCAGTACCATCTACGCCATCCATCTCTGATGGATGGATAGAATGCATATGCAATGAATGTGGAAGCTCATTATCTGCACTATTTATCACTGTGATCTTTACTAGATCTCCTTCAGTCATACGCATCGTTGGTCCTGGAACAGTCTCATTAAATGTCCACGCGTCAAACTTCAATCCATTATTAGCGATCGATATAGGTTGATTCTCTTTGATTATCAAGGTGAATTCTCTTGATGTGACACCATTATTGTCATGGTATCTTCCACAATTAAAATATGTCAAGTATTCAATTGATGTAGCGCGTTTGCTAGTGTCCGGAGTGCAATTCTTTTCTCTATCATATTCTTGTGAGGAAATAGAAACATCTCTGTTAGTATTTTTAAGAGTAGCAACGGTATTGACTATTTTATTTGTAGACTTTGTACTATCTTGTTTCGCTTGAAAGTTTTCGGTTATTGATGTCTCGGCTCTAGAATACTGCCCTTGATAAAATATAAGGAAAATATAACCAAAGAGAATAATTCCTAAAACTAACGAAAAGTCAGTCCTTAACATTCTTAGACTTTACTGCTAGATATTATTATTATATAAAAACGCATAGGTATGATCTAATGCTAAATTTTAGAGTGGCAGAATATTGTTACTATACAATCGAGAGAATCGAGGTACGAGAGGTATTACTATGGAACATTCTAATCTAGAACTTTCATACCTATTTTTTTACGAAATCGTTTATAGGATTGTGCGGGGGAACATGCGACATGGCAACTACGACTTATTACCTACAAATTAGAAGTCGAAGTACATAAAATTAAAAAAAATAGCATATGTGGTATTATAATATAATTTTCTTGTTATTAATATGTGTCTATATGTAGATTTATCTATATAATTAAAACAATTTATTTTACTATTATTACGTACAAAAATATAAATGCGCAGATATATGATTCACCTAAAAAACAGATCCTATGCTCCGAGGGATGCCTCAGATCTGCTTAGAAAAGCAAGAAGTTTGATTTCGGATTCTAATATTATCATTCGAGATGCAAGAGTGTCAAATAAATACCTGGAATTTGATGCAAGTATTTCTGAAAATGAGAAAATTGAAGATATAATTAGAAAATTAAGACATATAGGAGATCTATCGGAATATGATGAAGTTATTGATAGAAATATCGAAAAGGAAAAGGCCATTAAATATGCCATAACATTGTTTAATGACGAGAAATATTGGGGGGCACATGAAATCTTGGAATCGGTATGGAAGAAGGCTCATGGAGGAGAAAAGGATATCTTAAACGGGATTATATTAATTGCAGCTGCTTTTGTACATGATGAAAAGGATGAATCAAGCATTTGCTTATCTATCCTAAAGAGAGCAATGGACAAATTAAAATACTACAATGGTATGAATTTAGGGATAAACATAGATCAAGTAAAGTTGTACTTGAATGAGATGATAAAAAGTCAGAAGATAGATCGTTTTGTTATTTAAGATCAAATATAAATGCAATTATATATATACTACAAATATTAAAGACTCTAGCCAATTTATGAAATGCCTTTTAATAAAGTTTCAACAGCTACTTGAAACTCTACATTATTCATCGGTGGAATAGATGCTATTCTAAGGTTTTGTCTAACATGTTCCATTTTCTTTTGTCCTATTAGAGGTGCGATTACAGAGGGACTTGACCTTATTATCTGTAATAGCTTAGCAACCTGATCGGTTATTCCCCCATAGTCTGGAACGGGTTTATCAAGTAACCGACTCTGGAACAATGGAATACTTGTAAATACCCCGATATTCAACTTTGACGCCGCCTCAAGTATGGTTAAATTTTCTTCCGATCCAACAGTCTGATTTTTAAGGAACATTGGTTCGCTATAGGCCAAGTTATAAGGAAGCTGAATAAATCGAAATCCATTCTCTTTTCCTCCAACTTCTTCTGCAAGCTTGACTATCTGTTCTAATGAAAGGTACTCCTTGTTATCTCTTTTTACTCTAAAACATGTCCATGTTGCCATTCCATAATAAGAAATTCTATGAGATGACCGATATTTTTCATAAACTTCAAAAACTTTATAAAGCATTTGCATAAACTCAGTTCTACTAACGTCTTTGTACCAACTCTCGAATGCGTTGTGAATATAGACTAGATCTAGCGTGTTAAGATGCATATTGCTAAGTGATTTATCTATACATCTTGCGATGTAATTTGGGTTTAGAACATTGTATCCGGAACTAATATCGTCAGGTTTTATAATTTCTGTTGAGACAAACATTTTATACATATATTCCATTGTATCGATAGCCGGATAATCGCCATCGTTAGTAATGTACCCGTTTTTTGTACTAACAAAGAGCTCATCTCTTGAAATAATGCCTTTATCCATAAGACGAGCAATGGCCCTACCAATACTTTTTTCAGACTTCATTGCACGATAATTGATTGCAGTGTCTATTACATTAATACATCCCGATTTTACAGACTCATATACTGCATCTTCAATAGCTTGATCATCTTGTATGTTGAGTTCGCCTAAATATGTGCCCATTCCTATACTCGATAAATATAAGCCATCGAAAGAACGAAAATGACTTGCAGGTTTATCATTTTGAGTTGAATATTCCATATATTTTTTTGTTCCAGCTGGTGTTGCGAATCCATCCAGGTAATCATTGCATTTATTAGTCAATGCTATCAGTATGTTAATGAGCAGAAATTTATGTTTAAGGTTTAGTAATGATAATCGCCATCGCTATTTTATATTAGTGCATAGCGGATTAATACATAAATGTAGAATTCCCAATATATTAATGGCTAATAGGCAAAGAATAAATAATTGCAAGGTGAGGACTATTTGTAATTTTTGATTAATCTTGCGATCCTCATTTCTGGAAGAGGTAGTAATATGGAATCTATTTTGTGTGCATTGAGCTCAGGCGAAATAAAAAATATTAGATCTTCAGTGGTTATTTCTAATAATCCAGATGCAGCAGGTTTGCTAATTGCATCCCAAGAATTTAGGATTCCGACAGAAGTTGTCCTTGCTCACGGATTAAAGGGTTGGGATTATGATCAAAAGATTGCTGATGTTTTAAATCAATATTCTGTGATGCCTGATAATGGTTTAGTTTGTCTTGCTGGATACATGCGCATCGTAAGCGTAGAGTTTGTCAGACAATATAAAATGCGAATACTTAACATCCATCCGTCTCTACTTCCTTCGTTTCCTGGACTTCATGCGCACAGACAAGCTATAGAATATGGTGTCAAAATATCAGGGTGTACCATTCATTTTGTGGATGAAAATATTGATACAGGCCCCATAGTATTGCAAAAAGCGGTTCCTGTTTTTGACTCGGATACTGAGGAAACCCTTTCTGCAAGGATTCTAGAACAAGAACATCGAATGTATCCTGAGGCTATTAGACTTTTTGCTGAAGACAGGATACGAATCAATGGACGTAGAATATCAGTTGAAGATCAGTATTGAATTCATGGACAGACTCATATGCTAATCAATATGTAAGAAGGTTCATTAATTCTTTGATACATCTGGTAATAGACAGTACTTTTATTTTATACAATTAAATAAAACACATACATATACATCTCGTATAATAACAGTGAAGTAAAATAACGTTTTCAAATATTAAAAATAATGTTCTTAATTCATTATCAAATAAACAAGCCTGCAGGATTTGTAATAGGTCGTGAATGCGATAATAGGCTTGGTAAAGAGATTATGTAGATATGACTACTGACTATCACAGTACGAGATTAAAATATATTCAAAAAAATCACTATTGTAAAGTATCGACTCTGCCTTTTGCCAATTGAGATACACACTGTATAATGAGAAGATCCTCCTTGACTCAATTAAGAAAAACTGGTACGTTTGTAATCTAAAGACCCATTTTGTCTTCTTAGAGTCTCCAAACGTCTCTTCAATCTTTTAACAGTACCTGAAATATCCAGGGTTATTATCGGTGGATCCATAAAAGCCATAGTTAATAGAATATTATCAAGGCTTTCCAATTTACAGCATAGTATCAAAATATTATTTTCATTAGGTAGAAAAGATCGAATTGACTTCAGTGCAGAATTTTGGGACTCTATAGATCCGAAAAGTTCAGAATATCGCTTCAAAACTAGCTTGACGATATAGTTGTAATCTAAATGTTTATGATCATTATAACACAATATAGCTAAATATCGACGCTTATTTGATCTATTTAGAATATAAAAACACCTTTTTCTGGAACCTAGTTTCAATCCATTCTTGAAGATCCTGCCAGTACTGTTCAGGTACTATGCCTATGATTTTTAGGATAGCGTCAAATGAGCGACCAGAAACCATCTCAAACAAAGAATTTGCTCCACTAGAGAGGATAAATTGGCAGTTCGTTGATTTAGAAAACTTATACAGATCTTTTACTTGGCTAACCCACCATCCAATCTCATGACTATTGGCCCTACGCACTTCGTCTATGGTAACTTCTAATCCCAGTCCTTTTTTTATACGGCTTTTCAAATTATTTCTTAGCATTCTAAAATTTTTTACTACCAAAATATCCGTATTTGCAGAGGAGAATTGACCGAGTTTCTCTGAAACAACAAGATAAAGAAATTCAGTTGCTTCAGATGGTTTCGTACTTAAACGATATATTATATTTTTTTCAGGAGATTTTTTTTCAAGGGTATTGTCAAAACGATAATCTAATCCTAGCGTGTTAATACCCAGAGAATGTGCCATAGTAGTAATTTCCACTAAATTGTCTTTAGCCCTTATACATAAATCTATTCTATTGAAGATAATAAAAACCTCCTATAGTCATGAGACGTTTTACCCGGTCCGAATTTCCTTACTGGGCTAAACCGAATTCTAATAGCATCATTATCAGTGAGCGATATTTTACTCTTACAAATGTTCTGTTTATCTAACCGGAGGTATACATTATTCTTTTCATCCACATGTTCATCAAGCGAGTTTAAAAGCAAAAGTCTGTCAAACTTATTTAATGAATGAATTATTCTAATGGCAAGAGCATTCGCTTCTTTTGTATTATCTATACTAGCTCTGACGAAATTTATTTCATTGCCCCAATGTCCTTCCAAACAATTATTCGAGAATTTATTATTAGATATTGCCAGTAAGTTCTCAATAGATTGTAATATTTTATCTTTATCTTCAGTAGCATGAATAACAACATCAATTCTTGCGGCAGAAAACCCTTCAACGTCATGATAAGTAATATTATTATTTTTTGATTGTATATTCATAAGTTGAACTTGTTAATCACGAAAAATCACAATAAGACTAAACTAAGAGGCGGTAATATACGTCGCTAAGCAAGTTCTTCTCCTTCTTGTTGTGTCTGCGGTATGCTTTCAACTGCTTTTACCTCCTGTACGGCTCTTAATTCAGGAGTTGTAATTAATTTCGTTTTCTTAATTCCTATGTGTCTTACAGGTGCAATTTTTTTTACCTCTTCTAAAAGACTATCGTTAATCTTACCATTCGTTGCTTCTTGTACGAACACATCCACAGTTAGTCGTGGAATCCTTTCTTCTAATAGCCTATGAATAATGGTTCGAATATCATGTTTCCTAGAAGAATTGAGTCTTCTCTGACTAAAAGCAACTACACCAACTCTGAAAGTGTAACCATCCATTGTTGTGTAATCATGAATATTATTTATCATTGAGCTTCCCCGTCTTATCAGACTCCTCAATAATTCCTTTGTGTATTCATGACCTTTGAATATAGTAGTACCAATCCCGTCGCTAATATTTTGAATTTGAATAAAGACCTTAATCTGATGCTGCGACGGATCTTGTTTCAAGATATCAAAAAGGGTATTTTCAATGACTCGTCCTTTTGATTGAGTTATATCTGTAATGGGTAGGTAGTTTAATGGTTTTCTTTCAAATGCAGTTGGCGGATATACTACTATCCACTGTTTGTCCCGCCATTTATCTCTGACTCTTCCAGCTCTTTTAGACCCTTTGACCATAAAAACTCAAACTTTGTATCCAAAATATAAGTTGTACGTCCAATTAATTAACCTTGGTTCTACATTACTGTATCTATCACGTGGTTATAGTAGGTTAACTGTCCTAATATTCCACTAAACTTCTACAAATGAAGAGAATTAATAAAGAAATTCAAAGGATTTCTAACACAGCTCGTAGTATGGACCTTTATTATACATCTTGGTATTTACTTACCTATATATATACACACATATAGGATGATAACGTCTTAATATTTTTGTTTTATAATAGAGAGTGTGTTCAAGGTCATTGTAAAAATTAATGATATACATTGGGCAGTAGACTACCTTCTAGTTAACGTTGTTGCGAGAAATAAATCAAAATCAAGAGTTCTCAATCAGAGCAATACTCCAAGTTCTCCAGTACTTCACAATAAAGAAGTGGAGTTTGAGTTTTCTGATGACGAAATACGGATAAATGAACCATTCTATACCTGTGTAACAATACTGGGACACGGAGCAAGATGGTCAGTATGTAAGATAGGTAAGAATTCACATGAAAAGAGGCCAGAAACTGTCATCATTCCGTTAAGAGATATTGCTGAGTATTGGCAATATGCTGAAAACAATGATGCAGATCCTATTGAAGATGTCGATGAGGATTGGATTTTCTGATTTATTGGAATTGGAGATAATATTCTAATTAGTTTGCAAATAAGAATGCATATCAAGTATCAACTTCGAGCTATAAGATGTTGATATTAAAACTAGCAATATCAGCGTCAGTTCTACAATAGACCTAGTTGAATAATTCTCTCTTTTCAGTAGATTGTTCTCATGAGGAATTGATGAGAAGCAAATATTGTGACTTAGCAGGCTTTTTAATTTACGGTAAACTTTATGTGACCTGTGGAAATGTAGGATCAAGAAAGTAGACGTATGATTTCTGTACGTTGGTATATGATGAACATGTACATCCCATGTTAAGTTGTAAAATTACAATATGTCTGGATAACGAGTAGTTTTCCAGTCAGGATTGCAAATTATAGGCTATGTACTTCGTAGTATTCATAAACAGACGAGATTCTTAATAGTTTAATTTGGGAACATATACAACAAAGGGCAATTTATTTAGAACTCATTTTCATATAGATGTACAGACTTATTAACCACGGGAGATGGGTCATTAGATTAGACTTTGTTAAAGTATTATGTTGGTTGTGCTGATTGGCGGTATAGTGCATGGAAAGATGAATTCTATCCTAATATGATGGATCAGAAAGATTATCTGACATATTATTCCAAAGTTTTTGATTTTGTAGAAATTAATTTGGATAGGAGCAATGGTCATAATAATAAAAATGGAAGCTATTCTGTTCCAAATAATGAAATAATACAAAAGTGGTCAAATGAAATACCAGATAATTTTCGCTTTACTATCGAGTTACCTGGTTCTATTATTGACCAAATAGACAAGCTTGGAGATTATTTGGAAGAATTTGCTCCGTTAGAAGAAAAGATACTTGCTGTGGTGGTTCATCAGAAAAATTCGACCCTAGCCAACGGTAGGGAATGGCTTAATGGTCTCTTGGATATATGCATGTATCATGGATATTCAGTAGCTTTGGAATTTGACCATTATTCTTGGTATCAAGATTTAACATACCATATCTTAAAAAAATACAAAGCCGCATTAATTTGGTCTAGTAAGAGTCGTCACGCTGTAGTTACTGGTGATTTTCTATATCTTAGAATACGTGAAAATGAAAGAAGATGGATTAATAAGATCAAGCGTGAGGATGATTATAATAAAAGCAATATACAACAAGAAGGTATTAAATTTGCAATTATTGTAGTAGATAATCCTTCAACAGTCAATAGAGTTTTACGACTATTGGATTTGCCAGAAAGAAAATATGGTGATAATAAGTGGACAGGCAAGGTTATAATGTGTGTTGATCTGAATGCATTCTTTCCTTCTTGTGAAGAGCTTCGGGACACATCACTGGTAGGAAATCCACATGCAGTAATTATGACTGATCAAGAGAAAGGCAAGATAACTAAAGGTGCAGTAGCTTCATGTTCTTATGAAGCAAGAAAATATGGCGTCAGATCGGCTATGTCACTTCTAAAAGCAGAAGAATTATGTCCTAATCTTATCCTAAACCCAGTTGACATACCATACTATAGACAGATTTCTGATAAAGTTATGAGAATTTTGGAAGAATATGCAGATGTTTTAGAGCAATCTAGCATAGATGAAGCATATCTAGATTGCACTAATAAAATTAGATCTAATCCACTTATTACTATCGAAACATACACCGAACAGATCAAAAAATCAATTAAAGAACAATGTAGACTTTTAACTTCCATAGGAGTAGCCAATACGAAATCTGCTGCAAAAATTGCATCTGACTATCAAAAACCTGACGGTCTTACGGTCGTTTATCCGCATAAATTACAAAGCTTTTTAGAGCCACTTGAGGTGGGAAGGATAGCAGGTGTTGGTGTCAAAACTCAACAGGTCTTGAAAGGGAACCTTGGAATTGAAACTATAGGTCAGCTTTCAAAATGCGATGTTCAGAAATTGATAGATAAGTTTGGCAAAAGGAATGGTCTTTGGATGTGGCAAGTAGCAAATGGTCTAGATACGGATGATGCAGTCATTCCCAGAGAAGACAACATCTCCATAAGTTCTGAGCAAACATTGAACAGGCATACTAGAGATAGAGAGAAGATATTAAAATATGTAAATGAATTAGTAGACGAAGTCTATGATAGGGTCAGTGGGAAGGGTTATGAATTTAGAACCGTAGGATTGAAATTAGTCAAATCTGATTTTTCAGTTGAAACAAGGGAGACTTCCTATTCAAATTATCAGAGTGCAAAAGAAAGTATTGCAAGTGTTGTTGAAGGTTTATTAAGTAAATTTTCCTTTTTGTCTTCTGAATCTAACAACTACGGTGATACCACATTGACTGTCCGAAAAGTAGGAGTAAAGTTGTCAAACTTAATTAGTATAGAAAAGAAAAAGCCGCCACAACAAAAGACATTAATGGATTATATTTAATAAAAATTAAGTCTTCTTCATATCTTGGTTCAATCGATTGAAGTAAACTAATTCCTAATGTATTATTCGCAGTATTAGATGGATTGTAAGGCGCTCTAATGCACTATTATGATGCACAAATTTAATATTGCAAATATGTTCGGTTGATGTTTTAAATATAATTAATCTGAATCCTCGTAAAGCTATCCTCTCATATCTTCTCTTGATTTTTCACAATAGTCAAAATATGTAACTTTATTGATATCTATATAGCGGGCCTTTTTCTTTGCTATAATCCTTATTAGTGTTAAACACGTCTTAATTGTTTACCATGAACAAGAAACAGAGAACAAGCTATTTACTGGGATTATCTAGCATTAGTTTGGCACTAGCATTTATGGTCTTGCCAAACAATAATGCATTAGCCCAGAATAACAATGGAATAGGTAGAAACATGCCATCCATGACAACAACGGCTCTAGGTAGTAACAGCAAACAAACTCCTTGGAATCCGCTTTCTATGAGCAGTTCTGAAAATTGGACAGGTTCTATATCACTGTTAAGCCCTATTATAGATGCATACAAGTCAAAGATCCATACCACGCTCAATGATGCTATTACAAGTGCAAAAAATGTTGTAGGAGGTTCAAATTCTTCAGCTGTTGCCGCATTTATACATCCACAAAGAGGGTTCTTGGTGTATAATGTATTCGTTCTTGACTCCAGTAACAATATTCATAGAGTAATTATAGATCCAGGAAATGGAAGGGTATTGTCTAACCTAGGACTATCTATGCCGGATATGATGAGTATGATGCATCCCTCTATGGGAATGGGTGGGATGATGGATAATGGCGGTGGGATGATGGATAATGGCGGTAGGATGATGGGTTCCTTTAATGGTCCGTGGCATTAACAGCAAAATAGACTAGCGATTTATGTAATAAAGTTAATTATCCTTTTTTTTCTTATACAATTCTTATCCTGGTCAAATCATGTTTAACCTCTGTTGGCAGTGAATAAGAGATTATTATCATCCACAATATTTATGGATACTATCACTTTTAGTAAGAGCAGATGTTAACAAACTAACAAACTAATTCAGGATGACAATAAGGTCGCGGTTTTTAATGAAAATGTAAATAATATTAATGAACATGATATATCTATATGATAAACCTTGAAATTGCATATTCAGTAAGTCGCAGAAATATAATTCAAATTTTAGCTTCAAAGTTAAAAATTATCTATGGATACAATCAATCTTGATCATAAAGTGTCCTGCTTATAATTGCTAAAATAAGACCTCGTAAAGCTTTCTAAGAATTTTCGCTGTAGCGCCCCATACAATATCATTTTTGTATGTGAATTTATAAACATCGTTAACTGATGAATCGTAGTGATCAAGGTCAAGAGTCATGGTATCCAAGAGTTCAAAGATAGGCGCATCGATTAATCTTTCTACCTCACATGAAAGAATTTTAAGGTGGGGAATTTTATGTTGCAATGTTATAAATGGTGTTATCATGAAATTCGATGTCAATGTACTTACAGTTGTCAAACTTCCGATTATGTCTTTATGCCTGAGCAAAAGACCAATTTCTTCCTTCGTTTCTCTTATTGCAGTATGACGTAATGATTTGTCCCTTAAGGAGTATTTTCCTCCGGGAAAAGATATTTCTGAGCTGTGAGACTGAAGACCAGAGCTTCGCTTTGTTAAAAGAACATGTGGTGTTTTGTAATTGTAATGAATTATAATCATAACTGCGGCACTACGAGACAACTTATTGTAATGTGACAAAAAAATGGATTGTGGTTTTGCAATTATTGGTTGAATTTTTGAGGCAACCTGCTCAGGGCTTAACATTTGTATTTGTATTTTATAACAAAACTATAAAATTAAAGTTACGGGATATGCATATGAATAAATCATAGTATACGAGAACCACTATTGGTAATTCTAATTCTCTGATATAACTCCGTTCTCAGATAATTTAACCTCTTTCTATAATGTCTTAGTTTAATACTAATAAAAATAATAGTAATATATATAATCAATAGATATCTAAAGCCAAAATGAGGATCACTTATGAATTAAACCCTCCAAAAATAGTGAAAGATGAGCGTTTAGATCTTTTGTCGATAAACCAAGAAATAGAGGTACTTTTAAGACGTGCTTCTTCATTAGTTGAATATGCAGATGGAATTCACCTAACTGATTCCGTTTTAGGAGTACCGCGTATGTCCAGTATTACCGCTGCACGATTCTTAAAATTGGCACATAATCCATTGAATATAAGTTGTAGTATAAGAACCAGAGATAGAAACTTCACGGCCATATGTCAATTTGTATTAGATGCGATATTACTAGGTGTAGATAGCTTGCTCGTTTTAATGGGAGATGAGCCATCCTCTGGTCCGAAAGGTTTTGGACTTAAACCCAGCGATGTAATACATATGCTGAGATATGAAAAGTATGATATGGCTATTGACTTTAATCTGACAATTCCAAGTGAAATAAAAGAAATATCTTGTATTCAAAAGAAGCTAGCGGCCAAACCTAAAGCCTTTGTTTCACAATCAATCAAGTCCCTATCAGATCTAGGACGCATTGTAGATTGTATAAAACCCTATGGCATTAAAGTTGTTGCATGTATTATGGCTCCTTCAGAAAAAAACAAGCTTTCTGCTGAGATGATAGGACTAGATTTCAAACAATACGAAAATAATCCAGTCGATTTTATAAAACAGGCAGCTGAGATTGCAGATGAGGTACTACTTACTTCTCCAAACAGTTTTAGGACAGGAATTGATCTGCTCTCACTACTAAAAGGAAAATAATATATTTATAGTTACAAGTTATCTTCCATTCTTCTCGTTGTGATTATTTCTGTTTTAAGTTCATCTAATACTTTGCTTCTATATGGATGCAAGTTATTGTCCTCGCTTAATCTTGGTCTCCTATAGTCTACTATAATCTCTTTTTTTACTCTTCCTGGTCTACTTGTAAATATTATAACCTTGTCTCCAAGGCAAACAGATTCAGTTATATTGTGAGTAACAAATACTATAGTCTTTCTTGTTTTAGCCCAAATTAATTGTAATTCTACTAAAAGTAAATCCCTAGTCTGTGAATCAAGTGCAGCGAAAGGCTCATCCATCAATAATACCTCTGGATCCATAACGAGTGCTCGTGCAATCGCAACTCTTTGCTTCATTCCTCCGGAGAGTTGATAAATATATGCTTCGGCAAATTTTGTTAATTGCATCATATTGAGATAATGCATCGCTATTTCATGTCTTTTGTCCTTTTGAACACCAGCCATCTTTAGGCCAAACTCTACATTATCTAGTACTTTAAGCCATGGAAACAAAGCGTTTTCTTGAAATACCATGATCCTATCTGGACCAGTCTCTACTGCTAACCTGCCATTAAGAACTACTTCACCTTCACTGGGTTTGTCTAATCCTGACAATATGCTAAGTAAAGTGGACTTTCCACAACCAGATGGACCGACGAAGCATACGAACTGTCCTTCTTCAATAGAGAGATTTATATCTTCAAGGGCAGCAATTTCATCTACTCCAACGTTATTGTGTAACGTACTAGTAAATCGCTTGCTAACATTTTTGACTTGAAGTTTGGGCAATTAATTGAAGGTAAAATGTACCTCCTTAGAGAATTTAATCCTTTGTAAAAAGCCGTTCCTGCCAATTGCCTTATGTTTTCCTGACAGTAAACAACAGAAACTTTTAGTGATCTGGCTTACTGATACTACAACAACAAAGAATATGTTTTCAAGTTATACATGTTAAACATAACACTACTATTTGCATTTTAGACAAGTCATTTATTATCAGTGTATGTAAAATTTTCATTTTCGACTATATGCTTCTTGTGATACTAAGCAAGACATTTCTGAATCTCATCAATTGTTGCATTAGTCTTGAACGCAGATGGATTTAGAATAGATTTGGAAGCCTGATATCCAGATGCTCTTAATTTATCTATTACTTTTATTAATGGCATGGAATTAGTTTTCAATTTGGACGCTATTTCATCAGAGCGAAAATAGTAAGGGATGTCATCAATTTCATCAGAGCAGGTTAGTAATAATTTATTCATAATATCAATATCAATACCGGTAGTGCTGTTACTTGTGTTAGCAGGACAAAGATTCTTTGTGTTTGTGCTATTTTGTGAATCCTGTGTAGTAGTCATCATCCTATTCACAAATTGTCTGTCAAACAGCCTACCTATCCATAACTGACCTCCCACGTTGTACCTTTTTTGACATATTTGACAATTTTCTGATTTATTATACTCTCTTGTTGAATTTCTGTTTCCGCATGAATGGCAATGCCGCAAGTATCCTATATTATCATACACATTATTTGCCTGACTATTACTAATTGAAACTTTTACGTATATTCTCATATAATGTAGATTCGCATGTGCAAAAAGTGGACTAATAGCAATCCCTAGTCTTGCGGCTGTCAAAGCAATAAGGGATAAAAGAAGACGAAGAGCAACTTCGTTAGCGTAATGAGTCCTAAGTGGTCTTCCCAAGTATTTCCGTAGACAGACATTTGGATATACGCCGCAAAGTACTGCTGTATCTGTTGCAGTCAGTGAAACCATCCCACCATGCAACACCGATCTGAGTAAGCAATCAATATAACGGGATGGACTGCCAAATGGATCTAGATCCACTATTGCAAATCTTGCTTCGCTTGATGTAGAGTGCGATATCAGAAAATTGCAAACTTCATCTACGGAATAATAGCATTTTTCTTCTATGCAATTTAATTTTGCGGATTTTTTTGCTGCCTCTATCGCTATGACATTTAGATCGTTCATATATACCCGCTCTATTCCTGGAATTTCCACCGCTACTCTTAATGCTCTTGCACCTATTCCGCATAATGAATCTGCAAAGGTTCTTTTAGTTTCTTTTAATTTTGTCAAAAAGGCATTATACGCAGCTATAGATATATCTCGATTTAATCTAGCTGAGGTGTTAAAGAAAGCAGGACTCTTTGGTGGGACTTGTTTGGTTATAGAGTCTATTGGAACCAATAATCGAATTTTTCCTTCGACTATTTCTGTGAATTGCTCCATCATCATTTTCAATGACTATCCATCTATGCTGCATCTTGTCACAATATTTATATCAATAGAAGAGAAAGACTGAATTAATTCATCATTTCTTAATTCTATGGCAACTTCTCTTACTCATGTCTTATGCGTGCTTCAATAGCGTTCTACACCAGGTATAAAGTAGCAGATAATATGAGTTGTTATCATTTCACACAATATAGCAATATGTAAGTTCCCTCGTGAAACAGATAGCAAGAGGATTTACTATAGTTATATTACCCTACGAGTGAACGCTGCTCTCTGACAATAAATACAAGGAACTGCACAATTCTTCTTTAATAAATTTTAAAGTATTTCGTGCTATCACCTTTTTTGGTAGTTGTTATACGTGATGGTTCTATGTGGTCTACTTGTAGAGTAGCAACGTCTTACCTCCAGAAAATTTGGTGATACATTTGTTTAATGCGAATATCATTACTAAATTTGATTTATATAGTTAAAATGCTATCTTATAATCAGACTTTTAATGAAATCAACGAAATTGATATACACTGCCTTACAAGACAAATTGTTGTCATAGTGATAGTGAGCTTGAAAGACGATCATAATAATACCCAGAATATCATAGTCGACACATTTCTTTGTTTTTTCTGAGGAACACCCTGATGTTTATTGGTAATATTATAAAATTATAAAATCTTACTAAAATAATTTATAAAGAGACTTTCACATGATATGCATATACACTTGCTCCAGTTTATTAATAATAACAAGAATGATGACATTTTTATAGGCGGAGTCGATGAGGCTGGACGAGGTTCAATTCTTGGGCCTATGGTGATAGCAGGAATAGGAATTAGGAAATCCCAGATTTCTGGATTATATAAACTAGATGTAAAAGACTCTAAACTGTTGTCACCGAAGAGGCGCACCCAGATTTTCTCGGACATTCTTGGTTTGGCTGATTCTGTGAGTGTTTTCATTATCAATTGCAGTCAAGTTGATCTCAATGTTTTTTTTAAGAGATTAAACAGACTAGAGGCACAGACTATGGCTCTTATTGTTAACAATATTCATGCAGATAAAGTATACATTGACTCTTGCGATGTTAACCCTGAGCGGTACAAGCATTGTATAGAATCTTATCTAGATCATTCAAGAGCAAAAACAATGATATATTCTCTACATCATGCAGATCGTTTGAATGTAGTAGTATCTGCAGCATCAATTATAGCTAAAATTATAAGAGATTACGAGATCCTACGAATCAGCAAAATTTATCCTAATATAGGAAGTGGATATCCTTCTGACAAAAAAACAATGGGATTCATAAAAAAATGGGTTAATGAATATCAATCAGCACCCGAATTTGCTCGAAAATCATGGAAACCACTGAGGACTATGCTAGAAGCACGATCACAACAACTACTGTAGTAGTGGCAGAGATCATATACATAGATAATCAAAGAGTTGGACGGTAAATGCCGTATATTATGCCATGATCTTTATCAAACGGCTCTAAATTTATTATTTGTTCTATATAAAAGCTATTATCTTTCAGTTTTTTTGACTCTTGCGATATTACTCGTTTTGGATCAGTTATCACGTCAATACTCCTTGTTTTAACTATTAGTAGTATTGTACCATTTGGCTTCAGGTAAACTTTGCAATTAGATATAGCAATATCGGTTTGATCTGGCTGTGCAATGTCACAGTAAATTACATCTACATTACCAAAGACAGAAAAATATGAATAAGGTTTTCTTGCGTCTTCTATTATCGGAATTACATTTTTACGTTTTGACGCAACGTTTTCGATTAATTCTCTTGCCACTCGGGCCGCTGGTTCTACTGCATATACAATCCCATTCATCCCCACAATATCTGAAATATGACTTACAGTTGTTCCTGTTGATGCACCAAGGTATAATACTTTCATTCCATTTAATATCGGAAGAGTTTTGAGTCCTTTTTTAAGTGCACCTGATAACTTACTTCTATATGGATCCCACAGACGATATTCTTCACCCTTATATTTAATCAGCTTCTCTCCGTATACAGTAATTCCTTTTATCAAATTGAGACTTGCGATTTGTTTTTGACCTTCAACTACTACCCATTTAATTGGAAGATTTATGTACTCCGAATTATTTTGCGACATAAATGACGTGCCGTTATTATTAAACATAATATCCATACATAAGAAATTGTAAGAACATCTACGTGAAAATTAGTCAGTATCTACGCTTTCCAAACCTTTTTTTGTCTTTTTTTCGCTTTCCCCTTCTGATTCTGGTTTCTTTATCCTTGCCTCTAAAAGTTGAAATTTCTTCTCTTTGATGATGACGATAGCGTGGTTTTTCATGTCTTGACCCTTTAAACGGTTCTCTTTCCAGTATAGTTGGCGGTTCTTTATATTTTTCTTGAATCTCAACAATTCTACTATTAAGTCGATCCACTATAGACAGGTCTCTTCCTGTTCCATGACGATAGAGATCAATCCTTGCAGCAATTGCCACTTTTGAGGCTATTGCTCGAGAGATTTTACCGCGTTGCCATTTCGGAGCAGAGTGGATCAGCGAATGCTGAAATAGTAATCCATGTTTGGGTGGTCTCGCACCGGTTTTTAAGGATCTGAAAAGCGCTTTTTCAGCTCCTAAAATTTGAATGGTACTCGCAGGAAGTAAGCAGAGTCTACTTAGACTTCCCGCTCTGGCAATAATTCTTGCTCCCAAAGAAGCTGTCAAAAGGCCTTTGATATTTGGTGCTACGGCCTCCATATTGACTTCAAGATGTTCCGATAGATTTTTACGTAATTTAGATAAAGAAATAACCTCATTTGCAAGTTTTTTTACAATTTCTAGGTTTGTGGGAGTAATATCTCCACCTTTACTTCTGTTTGCAGCATCTATTATCATGTCGATCCTTCTATCTTGAACACCTACAAGATTGGCTAACAATTCTCTACTAATTTCTTCTCTGAATCCTGCTTTGCTAACAATTTCTGCATAAGTGTTTATATTCTGAACTAAATGATCGAGTTCAGGAAAATGCAGTCCGTACCATTCTCTCATTCTGGCTCCCATTACGTTAACTATCTTATCAAGTTCATCAAGAGAGTTCACAGACTGAATAATATGCAGGTCTAGTTTTTCTGAAGCCTGTTTTATTCTAGACGAGGACAGGTCTATAGCAAAATCTCTTAAGGCCTGTATCGCACCAATTTCATTATCTGCCAGACCAGATTTTACAATTAGTGTTGCTTTTTCACTTTGAATTTTCTGTACCTTTTCTTGTGACATCATCTTGGCATTAAATCCAGAGTCTGACAAGAAAGAAAGTATATTATTATCGTTGACCAAGATACAATCGTAGTGGCTTATTTTTTCGAGAATCTGTTGTATTTCTTGAGGAACTTCGCCATTTTTTATCAGGCGGTATGAACCTATGGCATTATCAAATTTCCTTGATATAATTAAGTTATCTTTTTCGTCAAATGCTGCAAGACCTATTTCCAATAGAACTAAGGAGCAACCGGTATTATCATTATTAGAATTCATTATTATGTCAGCCATATATCATTATTATCTACCGCAACTAAAAAAGATACTATTAATAATGTTTTGTGTTCGTTTTTTAGACACATTTATACAAGGGATTCCTCAAACCTAGAATTCCGACTGACAGAGGACGTTATCTTTGGCAAAAGATTGTGTAATTAATAAACCCGAACTAGTTACAGATGCTACAGTTGTTAATGATGTTATGAGGATTGTTACAGATTATTCTAATAATAATAGGAGGTTGATCTCTAAGCAAATAGATAGTAAAGGAGATCTAAAGAGTCTGAGTATGTGGGAAAGAGAAGGAAAGAAACGATGAACAGGAAATGAAGACTGGAGAAATAACCACTGAAACAACAAATCAAATTTTCTGAATATTCTCTAGATATAACAGTAAGACCATATACCCAAAATTATTAAACGAAGACGAAGAAAGCTAAAATTTCACGTAAATGGAGTATTGGAGCATAAATATTCTGCTTAATGTGTATTTTCTTACTTTGTCATCGACCATTTTACCGTCCACCGAAGAAATTCAATTATAGCCTATACAGCTCTTAAGTCGCTTTTTGCCTTTTTCATTTTTTTGTAGGCTTGAGGTATTACTATTGTAAATGCTCCAGCTAACAAAGCCAATGGAATTGATAGATAGAATGCTTGTTTGTAAAATAATAGGTCTACTGTTTCAGCAGTAATTATGCATACGGTTTCAGCAGCAATTAGTATGATAAGACTACTCTTCAATATCTCTCTTAGATTTGGCTGCTGTGGTAATTCCTTCATTTTCCTCAGGCCTAGGCCGAAATTTTTGAATGTTGTCATAATACTTGAAAGGAATCCTGTGCTATCGTCTTGTTCTAGTACTGAGCAGCAACTGTCAATTTTATCTTCTGAGGTATATCTGTATCGGCCAAGAATTGTCACAAAAGTCGTAAAAGTAGCAAGGCAATAACCCATTGCATAAGCAATTGGAACTCCTATGTGATTGAAACCAAGAAGATACAAGCCCGTATTTTCTCCAATTTCAGCAGCAGTGATGCAGAGAATCTCAATTCCAAGAGCACCTGCATACATATTTTTTACATGTCTGAAGAACTCATGTATTGATCCTTTACTTATTGTTCTTAACTCTGCTGTCGCATTATTACTATCGTTCTTGCATATTCCATGAGAGCAACAATCATCATCCATAACCGAAAGATTCATGAATGATGTATAATTATGCATCATAATTATACAGCAACAAGTTTCTTTTGTGCAGTTTTGGCAGCGTTGACTAGAACCTACATTTATACATTCTTCAGGAGCACATTGACATTCTGCACATTTGACAGACATCGTTTGCACAAGTAATAAGGATTATTGATATTAAAGTCTACTCACGGTTTGTTATTTAAAATCTAGACGGACTTTATCATTTAGTTGAACTCCATTTTCTCATCCACTGCAGCAAATTGATTATGGACTCTACAAGTTCTTGTCCTTTTATTGTCAATTTATATTCTACTCTTGGAGGAATTTCGTTATACGACTGTCTTTCCAGTACCCCACTTCTTTCAAGTTCCTTAAGTCTTGCAGCCAAAGTCTTACTGCTAAAACCCTTCATGGTATTTCTGAATTTTTTGTACCTAACAGGATTTGTGGTACAGCATAATGGAATCAGGATTTCTAGTGTACCTCTTTTTGTGATTAATTTCCTAAGTTTGACAGTCTCTTTCATAAGCAAATCTGCATCATAACCACTAAAATCACACAATTGGTTAGTAGTACCATCTTCTACTATTGGTAATTCTGTTGTACGTGTTTTTATTCTGTTTCTAGCTGCCTCTATCTTTCCATTTGTTTTCATAATTACACTTACTTTACCTAACTGCTCTTGACAATTTAAATAGTTTCTCTTGTAAACATAGGGCAGCAATGCAAGAACAACAACTTAAAGAAAGAGTAAAAGAAAGATATGGTAAGATAGCATTAACTGGTAATTCAGATTGTTGCTGTGTACCTGGAGAATGCTGCGATGATAGTGGTATTAATAAAAATGGTTATCAATCTGTTATAGCGTCAACTAAGCTGATTGGCTATGATACTAAAGATATAGATTCCATTCCCCTAACCTCTGTGCTTGGTGTAGGATGTGGTGCACCAACTAAATTTTCAGATATCCGACGAGGCGAAGTTATCGTGGACTTAGGTTCTGGTGCAGGAATTGATGTATTTTTAGCTTCTAACAATGCCGGAAAATCAGGTAAAGTTATTGGTATTGACATGACAGACGAAATGTTAGATAAGGCAAGGAAAAATGCAAATGATAATGGCTATACAAATGTTGAGTTTAGGAAAGGAGATATAGAAAAGAGAATTCCTATCGAGGATAATACCGCAGACCTTGCTCTAAGCAACTGCGTCATTAACTTAACTACAGATAAAATCTCCACCTTCAAAGAGATTTATAGAATCTTGAAAAATGCTGGTGGAAGAATGGTAGTTTCGGATTTAGTTACTGATAGGGAGATAGACAAAGACGCAGTTAATCCAGAAAAATGGTGTAGCTGTATTGATGGGGCATTAACAAAGGAAAACTATCTTGAAAGCATTAGAAAAGCAGGATTCAAAAATGTACAGATCTTGGAAGAAAAACCGTACATGGAAGAAGAACAACAAGAAGAACAAGAAGGGGATAATTACAAAGATACAAGAAGAAAGATTTCTAGCTTACTAATAAAAGCTGTTAAAGATTAAGCAAGAATGGCTTATGAAACTATTATCTGGCCAGTTAACGAAGGGAAAGGGAAAAGGAGAAGAAAAGACTGTCCTGTTTGTATGTGTAGAAAATGCGGGTAGAAGTCAGATCGCTGAAGCCTTCTTTAGAAAATATTCACCTAGAGGTTATATGACTATCAGTGCAGGAACAAGGCCAGCAGGAGAAATTAATCCAACTGCAATACAAGTAATGAAAGAAGTTGGTATAGACATCAGCAAACAAAAATCAAAGATAATCACAGAAGCTATGATAAGAAATGCTGCTGTGAGAGTAAATATGGGGTGTATGGACAAAGAAGCATGCCCTACGTTATTCATTCATAACCTACTTGAATGGGGAATAGAAGATCCTAAAGGAAAATCGTTAGAGAGAGTAAGAGAGATCAGAGATGATATTGAACAAAGGGTAAGACACCTTGCAGCAGATCTTGTTAAAAGTAGTTCAGAGATTAAGCTTTAATCAGCGAAAGTTTATAGCTGAAGTTATAGGAACTTTTATTGTAGTTGTATTTGCTACAGGATCTGTAGTTATAGATGCCAAACTAAATGGAATATTAGGTGTTACTTTCATTGCGTTTGCTCCATTTGTAGGAGTCGTTATAGGTGTTTATCTTTTTGGAAAGATATCTATGGCGCATTTTAATCCTGCTGTTACACTAGGGTATCTCATTACAAGACATATTAGAAGCACTCAGTTGGCATATTATTTTACTGCTGAAATCGTTGGAGCCCTCCTGGCCAGTCTTTTCGTCAAATATTTTATTGGTAGCGAAGCTCATTTAGGAGCCAATAGTTTCAATCACTCATATCCAATTTTATTTGTATTTGGAATTGAAGTTTTGGCTTCGTTCTTATTGATGGCAGTAATACTTGCAGTTGTTTATACTAAAGGATTGAGAGGATTTGGTGGAGTTGCAATAGGAGGAATAATAGGTTTAGAGATATTCTTCTTATCTTTTATTTCTGGCGTTTCGATGAATCCAGCTCGTTCTTTAGCTCCTGCTTTGTTGTCAGGTGCGTTGGGTGATCTTTGGCTTTACTTGTCTGCAACTTTTGTTGGAACATCAATAGCTGCCTTCCTTTTACGTAAGAAATTTGATAATTTTAATAATAGGTCTTATGAGAAATTATAAATCAGATAAGTACTTTTTTTAAGATTTATCTCATTCTTCGGCATCTTTGCTTGAATATGGGCGCCTCATAAATGAGGACAAGTCTAACTTATGGCTCGGCTATACATCTGCCCAATCTATCCATCATTACCCTGATCGGAAACAATAACACACGAGATATGGAAACTCCAATTCTGGCGCTATTTATTAGCCACGGTCATATACGATAATCTGGCCCCAGATGAGGTTTGGCATATCAATGCCTACTCCTTTTGATGACACTAATAGTAGTAATAATCAGACTTTTATGATACGTAAATTAAAAAACCATGTGTATACTATTAGCTATCATGTCATCATCAGAAAGAGACACTAGAGATCAAATTCCTTCGGACAAAATGAAGATCAAACTCAAAGAACGGCAGAAAAACAAAATCAAGTATCTGGAGAAAGAAGGGATAAAGATGTTATAGATTTTCCAGGAGCTGCAGCTATAGGACAAGCCCTAATAGGCCTAGAGTTCACAGCAAGAAGAATAAGATAATTCAGCGTGTACGACAACAATCAAAAAATAATCTAGACTATGGAAAAGTAGTGCCGATACGTGAGAAGATAGAAGATAAACAGTATGCAAATGTTGCCGATATTACACAGGCAGCTGCATTAGTCCGGTAATAATTTGGCTGAAAGTAATAGAAATATAGAAGCAAGGTATTGTAGCTATCTAGCCAAGGTTATAGTCTATCAGATATATCCAGAATACTACAGATAAGCTAACCTACTATTTGCAGAGACTTGCATTATTTAGAAGTACAGACAAGGAAGAACATTATAAATCGACAAATCACACATCTTCCACCATAACCAAACTGTATAGTACCTATCTATGTAATAGAAGTGAATTATTTTTTCTATTACCTAAAATAATCTATTGTTAGTTACTTATTATTTTACCAAAGATTTTTATTTCAGGTACTTCCGACTATTGAACTAATGTCAACACAAACAAGGTTGTCTATGTATGCAATAATCGCTGCAGCAGCACTTATAGTAGCAGCTGTAACAGTAGTTGCTACCACTTTTACTACAGCATCGGCTCAAAATACTACTACAGGCAATATGACATCTGGTACCAACACGACGTCTTCATCTGCTGGAAATTCAACTGACTACGGCAGCAGCGATACAAGCGAAGCCCAATAGATTAATAAATAAACAAATAGGCAACGCATCTATAATCTTTTGAATAATAATAAGAGTAATGCCAGTCATTTTTTATTTTTCCTCAATTCTAGAAAATATCATGTTTTGAGTAATGCATCCGCTGAATACAATATAAAATAGTTGTTCCTATCTATTTTAGCGGTTCAAGCAGTCAGATATCTTATATCATGCCTATAGAGAATTATTCCTACTTATCGTCTCAAATGCTTATAACTGTAATTCTCTCCGTATATTAAGATCTTTATCTATAAATGCACTCATGTTTTAGGCTATTTCTAATTACTATATTAGCACTGGCCTTTGTATTATTGCCATCACAATATTATGCTTCTTCTACTGTCTATGCTGCCGTTTCCAAGCCGCAGTTGAATAAGGGTCCAATTATCAATGACCAGCATTTAGGAGCAGAAATAGTATTCAAAGGCGGGTTGAATTTTCCAACAAGTATGGCATTTTTGGGTCCCGATGATATATTGGTTTTAGATAAAAACAAGGGCACAGTCAATAGAATAGTCAACGGCACAATGCTAAAGGACCCACTACTTGATGTTAAGGTCGCTACCAAAAGTGAAAGAGGTATGTTGGGAATTGCTGTTGCACCTAAACATGAAAATAATAAACCAACTTATGTATTTCTATACTATACAGAGTCAAAAGCAAAAGACGGAGAAGATGTCACTACGAAAGGTCATGTGGCTAAAGAACCTCTAGGCAATCGTCTTTATAGATATGAACTCGCAAATAGCAATACCAAGTTAATAAATCCTAAATTGCTTTTAGATATTCCGACCAGTGTTGTTGGTGAGCATAATGGAGGTAGGATATTAATTGGACCTCATGATAATAATGTATATGTTATAGTAGGTGATGCTAGTCGGGGAAACAGCCAGACTTCAAATGCTCAAAAAGGAACTTCTCCTATTGGACGAGCAGGAATACTTAGAATAACTCAAGATGGAAAACCAATTGGTAGCAGCATCCTAGGCGATAAAGACCCCTTAAACAAATACTACGCTTATGGATTACGTAATGGCTTTGGAATTGATTTTGATCCTGTGACAAAAAAGCTGTGGGATACAGAAAATGGACCAAACTTTGGAGATGAAATAAATCTAGTTGAACCGGGGTTTAATAGCGGATGGATAAGAATACAAGGATTCTGGAAAATAAATGGCCAGACAATTACAAATGTCACAAGCATTCCTAAAGGCTTGGTCGACTTTGGCGGCAAAGGAAAATACAGTCCTCCGGAATTTACATGGTTCAAGCCTACAGCTGGTCCTACTGCAATTAAATTCTTAAATTCTGACAAATTAGGAGAAAAATATGAAAATGATATGTTTGTAGGAGATTTTCATAACGGATATCTTTATCATTTTGATTTGAATAAGAAGAGAACTGGACTTGTCTTACACCGTCCACTTTCCGATAAGGTAGCAAATAATCCTAATGAACTTCAGAAAGGAGGCATAATATTTGGAAAGCGTTTTGGAGGAATAACTGATATCCAGGTGGGACCAGATGGTTATCTATATGTCCTTTCGCTTTATCAGGGAGGAGATAATTGTGGTCTCAAGAAGGCTGACAAGGCTCATTGCATACCATATAGTTCTTCACTAGAAGGAACTATATTCAGAATATTCCCTATAGCAGGAGAAAAAGAAAATCCAACAGGTAACTCAACAACAACGAATAGTACTACTGCCGCCACAAATACAAACCAAGCTGCTTCAGAGACCACCACTAATGAGTCAAACACTCAGCAAGAAGAAAACCCAGCAGGCATTATTAATAATAACAGCACTTTACCTTCCACAAATACAACTAATAACATTTCCATTGTTCAAGATGCGTATATCATGACGGATAAAGCATTTTCTCCAAATCCAGTTACCGTTAAAGTAGGAGATACGGTTACTTGGACAAATAATGACAATCAATTTCATACTGTTACATCTGGAATTGGACCCGACGATCCAAATAAAGGAAAAGCTTTTGATTCTGGATTATCAGGACCTTCAGCACTAACCACTATGGGAAAAACATTTGCGCATCAATTTACACAGGCAGGTCAATATCCTTACTTTTGCGAGCTTCATCCAATGATGGTGGACAAGATTATTGTTTCTTCTTTTAAATAAACATACAAGCTCCTAATCACTTCTACATAATAGATAAGATCTTGAAATATAGAGCCCACTTTATTTTATTATGTCCTTAGTCTATTACTAATTATTATTGTAGGAGATTAAATAATTAAATTAGAGAATTCCTGGAGCTGTATCCTTTAGTTTGATAGTGGAAAGGAACGGGTAAATCTGATAATGATAGCAATCTTCTAGCCTTAGCGTTTGGGTTATCACTAATTTTTAAAACGACTTACTAGATCTGACTAAAAAATGCAAAACATATTTAATGAATATTATTAATAATAGAAAGAAATGAAAAATCTCAACTTTGTATGAAGTATTTAAACTACTGAAGTCAGAGTTAATGGACTACCACTATTGGCATAGTCTTTGTACTTTATAGGTATAATTTCTTGGTAATGATAAAATACAATATTAGTTTATTTTCACTCATGACAAGCTACAAAAATCCTGTACCAACTGTCGATATGATAATTCAAAAAGATTCAAACATCTTAATGATAAAAAGAAAAAAGGATCCATTCAAGGATTATCTTGCATTGCCGGGTGGCTTCGTAAACCACGGAGAGACTGTTGAGGAAGCTATAAAACGTGAGGCGTTTGAGGAGATTTCGCTGCAAATAGAACCTATTGATATTTTAGGAGTTTATTCAGATCCTAATAGAGATCCGAGAGGTCACATTTTGTCAGTTGTATTCGTTGGCATAATACTTTCTGGAGAAGCAAGAGCAGGAGATGATTCTGCATCTATCAAATGGTTAGACCTTGGTAATATAAAAAACGAAAAACTTGCCTTTGATCATAAAAATATCATATTAGACTACGTAAACTGGAGAACCTCTGGAGGAACTTTTTGGTCATCAAGGCAAAAAATACATTGATTATATTGATAAATTAAACAGGGACACTAATTGTTAGAACATTAGAATATCTGTACTGCAATAATCGTTAATAACAGGTCTATTCTTCCTTTTAATCATTTCTTACAATATATGTCTTCCAATTCTTGCTATCTAACAAAGAAAGTAGGGTGTTAGGATTTTAGTTACGATACAATAACCTTTCCTACCATCATTGGATGAAGCTGGCAAAAGTAAGGATATTGACCTGCCTGTGTAAATTGATGCGCAAATGTTTTTCCCATAGTGGTTAGTGCTGAAGGTCCTGATAATCCAGAATCAAATGCCTTTCCCATATTTGGATCGCTGGATCCAATTCCAGATGTAACAGTATGAAATTGATTGTCATTATTTATCCAAGTAATTGTATCTCCTACTTTAACTGTAACTGGATTTGGAGAAAATGCTTTATCCGTCATAGTGGATGCACCTTGAACGATCGAAACTTGCGTTCCCGTTGTACTAGTTTGTGTACTAGTCAAATTTTGTTGTGCTAACACCGGTGAAGTATAAGAAAAGACACCTACCGTTGCAGCAAGCGATAGTATTCCGAGGATCCCCAATAGTCCTATCGTTATTCTTATAATCATGTGATCTAACCTGATGATTATATTTTATAAGACATTCCTATCAATTTTCTTAGCTGTACAGTTCAATAATTAGAATTTCTCAGTATAAAAACATAAATAACCTGATTTTTAGAGATATATTTTATAAACCTGTGATTTCCAAGCACATTTTTCGAATCTAGAAAATCCTTTACAAGGAGAGGATAAGATATTGAGGAAGAATAAATATTATAATGTAAACTAGAGAAGAAAACCGCTCAAATCTAATATTACACTAAAACTGCCATAATAATTTAGGAAGAATTTTTTAAATCATCATAAGTGCCACGCCATATTTTAACACCAGGCGGTGTTATTACAACACGTTCTTCCCCTAACCGAGCAATGTCTCCACCTAGGGATTGCACATAAGTATATAGCTGTTCTATGACTTTGCGTAATTCTTTAATATCCTTTTGTGCCAAGGGCGTAACTCTTAAAATAAGGATCATATTTTTTTTTGCATCATTTTTTATGCTAGGAATATCGTTGCTATCCCTGAGAGTTATTGCTTTTAAATAGGTTGGTATTTTCTGCATTTTTTTTGCTCCATTAATTGTATTAATCATACTGAATTAACAGATTAATCAAATAGTTATAATGGTCAAAAGTCCTTTACAGGAAGGTTGAATTTAGAGCCTTAAGGATGCAATTTCCTTATCATTTACTGGGCGAGCTAATATTTTTGTCTCGCTGCTGCCGATAGTGGCTTTTACATACGTTTCACTGGTTTTTGGAGCATCTGAATAACGTACAACAATTGAAGCGGCTTGTTTAAGCGTTTCATAATCATATCTTTTCCACCTTAGAATAGTTGAGGGACCAGTGTATTGAATTACTTCCATAAATATGTCCTCTTCTCGTATTAGAAGTGCTCGGATTACCTCGTTTTCTTCCTCATTTCTTCCTACGATCAATTTTGCTTCTGGAGACAATCTAAAGTGTCTTCCTACCTTTAGAAGCTCTACGTCATTAAGCGTTGGTATTACACCATCAGAAAACTTGAATGCATCTCTAATTCTCCTAGAGAATCCAGGGTCGGTTAATAAACATCCACCTGCTGCATTGGATGGTTCATTGATATCGAATTTCTTTGCTAATTCAAGTTGAATCTTACGTGATCTGCCGCTTATGCCATAAAGGTTCTCCCGTCGGATAAGTCCGGTATTCTCTGCATGGGTAGGAGCTAGACATTTTGCAGAGAGTGGCCTAAGGACCTTACCTTTCAAACCTGTCTCCTCTTCTATTATATGTAACGCGTGATTATTTTGACTCATCGGTCTCTGGAATAATACTTCTCCAGTAACAATGAAATCTGCCCCAATTTGCTCCATGTATTTTTTTGCAGCCGTATACATCATTTCTCTACAGTCAATACAAGGATTCATTCCAGATCCATATCCATGTTTAGGTTCTTTTAGCATTTGGAGGTACTCTTGACCGAAGTAAACAGTCTTCAAATCTATATTAAGTGCGGTGGCAACATTTTGTACTCTGTGTCCGCATCCCTTTCCGCAATCAAAATCACAAAAAGGAGTTTTAACTGCGAGTGCTTCTACTTGTATCCCTTGCTCAAGCATCATATGCACAGCCAAAGTGCTGTCCAAACCTCCAGATAGCAATACTACTGCTTTAGGCTTCTTTTTTTCGGAGTGACCACTGTTTGGAGGAGTAATCTCTTTTGTATTATTTTTGTCACCACCAGCATCTGGCATATGTTAACGATATTAGTAAAAGAAGAACTATATTTAATTTTAGATATCTAGATTAAATTACAAATTGTTTATTACTATATTTTTTTTATAGGGAAAAGTTGATGCATGTAGTGTTTATGTTTCTTGTAATCTGGTTTTGTCAATCGCATAAACTCTAGTTTTCACCTTTTCTTTTAGTACTTGAAATGTATTTATTTGCGAATTTTATTATTAATCAAGCATGGAACCGATTACGAATTTTGATACATATGCATGGATTGCAGCAGGACTTTTCGTTATAGGCCTTTTTGGAATAATGATTTATGAAAAATCAAGCTCGAAAGTTAAGCGATACCATACCCAACAGGGAACAGCTTCTGACATTGAATAAACGCATTGACCATTGATGAGTACATATTTGAAAAATTTAGAAGAGAAGGTTTTAGTGTATTAACGGATATTCAACAACAGGCACTACCAGTAATCTCTAGACGAATAAACTGCCTTCTTGTTGCGCCTACTGGCTCCGGAAAGACAGAAGCTGCTGTTATTCCTGTCTTCAAAATTCTGTCAATAAGTAAAAAAGAAGAAGAAGAGAAGAGAGAATTAACATATGAAAACAAAATAAGAGCTGTATATATCACTCCTCTGAGGGCTTTAAATAATGATGTTCTGCGTAGAATTATTAGATATGCTGAATCGGAGCATTTGAATGTAGAAATAAGACACGGGGATAGCACACGTATCGCAAAAAGGAAAATTACAGACAATCCTCCTGATGTTCTGATAACTACTCCTGAATCTCTTGGAGTACTCCTGACAAGCGAAAAGATTCTTGCGGCCCTAAAAAATCTAGAATGGATTATAGTTGATGAAATTCATGAACTTATATCAAACAAACGGGGAACACATTTATCAATTGGATTAGAAAGGCTAGCAGGCATAAGTGTACGACAAGTAACAAGAATTGGTCTTTCAGCTACATTGGGAAATCTAAGAGAGGGATCCGCATTTTTAGCTGGATCTAAAAGAAAATGTGCTATACTTTCAGACAAATCTTGGAGAAATTACGATATCGATGTCGAATACGTAAAGGGATCCCTTAACACTGTAGCCGTTTATGTAAGTAAATATGTAAAATCAAAGAATATTACTGGTTCTATCCTGTTATTTACTAATACAAGAGATGAATCTGAATACCTTGGAGCTATTCTAAAGTCCCAAAAAAATCTCGAAGTTGATGTCCATCACGGTTCTTTATCAAAAGCAGTACGCGAAGAGACTGAAGAAAAATTAAGGGCAGGATCAGCTGGTATTGTAGTTTGCACCTCTTCACTAGAGCTCGGATTAGATATTGGTTCTGTCGAACTTGTAATACACTATGGATCTCCAAGACAGGTCTCAAAAATGATGCAAAGGATTGGACGTAGCAGGCATAAAAATGAAATTTCTGCAAAGGGATTAATTATAACAAATTTTTCGGACGATGAGATAGAGGCATATGCGATTGCCAGAAGAATGAAAAAACATTCAATTGAAGAACAATTAATGCATAAAGATGCTCTTGACGTGGTAGCTCACCATCTTGTAGGAATGGCCTTGCAAACCAGGGAAGCAGTTAATATGGATATCGCAATTGACACGATAAGAAAGGCATATCCTTTTCGAGATATATGTCTAGATGACCTAGAGGGATGTATTAGTGTCCTTGAAAGACAGGGCATTATAAGATACGATCATGAAACCCAATCCTTTAGAAGGAGATTACGGGCGTATAAGTATTACTTCGATAATCTATCCATGATTCCTTATGTCCTAAAGTTTGATGTTATAGACTCTATTAACAAAAAGAGGATCGGAACACTAGATCAGCAATTTGTAGGTGATTATGGTGAAAAGGGGAATGTTTTCGTTTTGAAAGGTTCTCAATGGCGTATAATTTCAGTTGACGAAGGAAGAATGCAGGTATATGTGGAACCCTTGTTTATAGCAACAATAAATATCCCTTATTGGGTGGGAGAACTCATTCCAGTTGACTACCGGACAGCCGAAGAAGTTGGGATAATTAGAAATCAGGTCTTGAGAAATTGCGTCAAACTCAGTGCCTGTACTCCAGAGATATTTGAAATTCAAAACTCTTTGGGGATAATTCCGGATTCAAAAAATATTGTAGTTGAATGCTGTTCACAACAAAATTTAATTGTGATGCATTCTACATTGGGTACTAAGGTTAATAATACTCTTGCATCACTTCTCTCCACATTACTTTCATCGCAATTGGGATATGTAGTAGAAACAAGATCTGATCCTTATAGAATCATGTTAAAATCTAGTGTTAGGATATCACGAGGTCGTATAGAGGAGGCATTTAAGGATATATATGATATTGCGCCAGTCATTATTGCTTCGTTTACTGGAACTTATAACATCAACTGGAAAGTATGGTCAGTTGCAAAAAGATTCGGAATAATAAGTAAGGAAGCAATTTATGATAAAAAGGCGGCACGGTTGATTTATGACAGGTACGCAAAGACTCCTGTAAGTAAGGAATCAATTAGAGAATTGTTACATGACAAATATGATATCTCTTTAACACAAAAAATCTTGCAGAATTTCAAAGAAGGACATCTTAAACTTCATTGGTACGAGATTTCTCAATTTTCTGCTCTTGCAAAGCCTATTCTAGATCGTGCTACAAAATTCTCTGCTGCTCCTCTTAGCATTGAGAAAGGTATTATGGAGCTAGTGAAGGAAAGGCTAGAAAAGACGAAGCATCGTTTAATCTGCATTAGGTGTGGCAAGTGGGAAAGAACATTACAAACAAAAGAGGTTGAAGACAAGAATCTTGTCTGTCCTAGTTGCAGATCCCATTTAATTACTTCAACATTTTTTTCTGACGACGATCTCATAAAAATCATCATAAAAAGACTTGCAGGCGGAAATCTTTGTTCTGAAGAAAACCACAGATTTGAACGTGCTTGGAAAGTAGCATCTCTTATTAATAATTTCGGAAAACAAGCATTAATTGTATTATCAGGATATGGAATAGGAGCAGATACTGCGGCGCGATTATTGAGAAATTATGTGAGCGATGAAGAGTTGTACAGAAGTATTTACGAATCGGAAAGACAGTATATAACAACCCGTGGGTTTTGGAAGGATTAGGTAGAACATTGATTAAAATTACTTCACAAATAAATATCTCTGTGCTGTAGTTCGGTGGCGTTTGACTTTGGTACATACAAGGAACTGATACTCAAAAATGCTTTATTACTGCAGATAGAGCAAACCATGCAGTAACATATACTTACGCATTAGCTCTTCGTTTCTACGTCCCGGGTCTTCCTCTAAGGTATAATTTGACTCATTACTTTGATTATGTTTTCTCAATTTTGAATTCAAGAAGTTAACTGATCTTATAGTTACAGAATTGGTTAAGATAATAAAAGAAGCCGTGTCGATATCATTATTCTAAGACGGTCTTGCATCCTTAAAAGCCTGATCCTTAGGAATCCTTCAGTATAACAAGGGTGGAGGTGGGACTTGAATCTAACCATCACATTCTTGGAGATGCACCGGCATAATTAACCAAAAATGGTAAAGGTGAATACCTAAGTCATTAATAATGGATTTTATGCAGTGCCCATATAGTCATGCCGTATTATAATATCATTTATACATTTTAAGATTAGGATGCGATCAGGACAAAGGCTTTATAATAATATCTTTTTCATGATGCTCAAGTAACTTCTCTTTTTGCTCTTCTGTAAGCGTGTTCGTTACAAGGGATTGCGATAAGTCACTTCTATACTTAAGGTATGAGAGCCTCGGATTGCAATTGGCGAATGAGATTTCGACTAGACCGCTACTACTCCAATGCGTCGAATGGAGGACCGTCTCCACAAAAAAGATGTCGAGATAGGAGAGTACTGCCGTGTTGCCCTATCCGGTTGTACCACTGGTAGAGTTGGCCTTTGCTCCTACAGAGTCCAGAGCGAGATTTTTCAAGGCTGTACCAATAGCACTTAATTCCTCTCGAGAGTGGCTGTCTGTGATAGCAGAATTATTGTGACCCAGTTCACTGATTCGTTGACCCAAACCGTACATCAGGCTGCTATCATTCACTAACGCCTTGTCTATTTGATTGAGTGCCAAAATTGCTCCCGAAGTATTACCTTTGGCTAGATCTTGATTTTCCTCATTAATGCGTACTTGTATGTTATGGATGCCGACAGCTGCAAGCGCAGATTTCAAGAAACCAAGTCCCCCTTTGTGTATCTGATCTACAACATGGTTTCCCTCATTCACTACCTGATCTCCAAGATTTGCTAAAGCGCTGAGCGTTTGTCCACCAACGGTTGTTTGTGCTTTAGCAGACTGTATAACACCCACATTAGTGCTTACTATCACTAGATAGCATAGCAATGCTGCAACTAGAACTGATGATTTTGTTATTTTGTACATACGAACAAGTTAGATTCGATTTATATAAGGCTACTGTAAGTCACATCTGCTATTCTGTATTTATATCCTGAAATGTAAATAATAACGTCTTTTTTCTTGAATCCTTTAGGAAAGTGTCAACCTGTTCGTAATAGAAGATAATATTAGTTGTGTTAACTAATCTTGTAGATACTTGAATATGCTCTCAATGTAAGTTCAGTTTTTCCCTCGATTCCGGTATTTGCTGTAACGCCAGCTACTCTTATTCTATCTCCAACGCTTAATTCATTTACTAACTCGCTGTTTTCTCGCCATCCTACTAACCGAATTTCTCCAGTATCATCTCCAAGCAGTGTATCGGTGACAGACACTGTTCCTCTGGTCTTAGTATTAACTTCGATTTTATTAGGGGCCTGTAAAACAATTGCTTCTACAACATAAGGGTTCTCTGAAATCTGAATATCTTTAATTTTGGTTTCATACTTGGAAAGAGTGGGAAAGGAAGGGTCATCACCGATCGCTCTAATGTATGAATCATTTTTGGATATAATAATAGATGTGGCCAAAATCCTGCTCGGCATACACTCTATCATTGCATCAGCTTTCAGATCGTTAGATACCAGTGCATTATCGACAATTATTGACAGAAATCTGCCTGTACTATCTACAGCAAGACAATTCAAGTTTCCTCTTCCAGTTTTTTTCCCAATTGAAATCATCCTTAAAACCATTGGCTCTATTTCTGATTGAGAGTCCGAAATTTCAAGTACGGTACCTTCATCACCATGAATTTCAAGATCTCCACTTCCATATTGTGGATTGCCTTGTTTGACTTTGACTCCAACTAGTCTCAAAGAGACACCTATGTTAAAGATCTTTGGTATTTTTTCTTCGTCAATATTCCAGATAATTACGCGCATAGAACGAGTATTATCTGTATTAGAGATTTGCATTTGTAAAGATTTTGCAATTTCGCCACGACTATTGTTGAACTCGGAAATTCTCGGCGCAGAATTCACCTTTCCGGAAATTACAACACTATCGCGTACCTGGTCAATATCATCTATCGGAATTGTAATAGACTCAATACTTGGAATCGCATCCTCCTGTTCAGATATAGGTTCAATTGTACCTTCTGAACTTAAGGTAATGATTGGCTTACCATCAAGGCCCGATCTAATATATGCATCGGAGATCTTTATCAGATCCCCTGGTTGTAAACCAATTTCGTCTGGAAGATTAACAAGATTATCCCATAGTTTTACTTTCACTGTCGCTTCTTTATCATAAACTGTCAGGGTTCTGCTTTTAACTTCTTCATTAGTGGACTTTCTTAGAAATATGTGGACAGGATAAATATTTAAAATACGAGCAGATACTGTTATCTGTTTTGCTCCAATATACAGTTCCTTAAGTCCTGCCTGCATCTTTGGAACATTTTCGAACGATACTCCGAGATCAGCACCAACCAAAAACAGGGCTCCTTGATCAGTTAGATAGCCCGCACCAATTTTACGTTTCTTTTCATCTATCAATTCTCTAATATTTTCCGCACCAATTTCTGGTCTCTCTTTCAAAATTAATTCAATCATCTTTTTGAAATCAACAGACAAATTTACAACAACACCTCCTCTTTCTTATATGTCATAATGCCAGACTCCTAAAACTAACAGAAGCTACTTGCCTATATGTTTTTGACAGAACACAAAATGTACATAACTAACACTGCAATTGCAGTGTTATTATAATATTCAATTAATTCAAATACAGAACCTTGCTATCTTATTCTCTTCTGTGGCTTCTGAAATGGTGTATAGACTAAGCTAAAGGCTAGACATAGCGACTTTGAAAAATTTTGATTTATACAAGTTCTTTCTGTATCTTCTGCAATATATTACAGGTATTATGGGCTTGCTTAAATGCAGTAAAAACATCCGGCATGTAACCATAAGCACCAATAGCAATAGCAGTAATGTTGCTAGCGGGCACTTTTTATATATATCGAAAATTAGCATGATATAGTTTTCTAAAGTTTCTCTCTGTTTATCCACATGCTAAAATCCTCCTAAAGCAGCAGAGCTAAGATTATACAATTATAATTGGTGTTAGATACCTTTTAGTGGCTTTAACAAGATATAAATAATATCAAGGCGTTATAAATATCATCTTTATGCCTATTAGGAATGGGGCAGAATACATAGAAAGTCTCAGAAATCGAGGCCTTAAAGTCTACCTATTTGGCAAACTAGTTGAGGAGCCAGTAGATCATCCTATGATTAGGCCCTCAATCAATGCTGTTGCTGAAACGTACGATATAGCAAACGAGGAGCCTGAAATTGCTTCTGTACAGTCCTCTTTAAGTGGCATAAGAGTCAACAGGTTTTTACATATAACTGAGAGTGCATCAGACTTGGTGAATCAAAATAGGATGCAGAGAAAGCTTGGACAATTGACAGGAACATGTTTCCAACGATGTGTAGGAATGGATGCATTAAATTCACTATACTCTACAACTTTTGAAATTGATGCAAAATACAATACTATTTACAATAAGCGATTAATACAATTTATAAATCTAATACAAAAGGAAAACCTCGTCATCGGTGGCGCCATGACAGACGTAAAAGGTGATCGTAGTCTGTCTCCGTCACAGCAGGAAGATCCAGATATGTTCGTACATGTTACAAAAAGAGATGAAAAAGGAGTCTATATAGTTGGTGCTAAAGCACATCAAACAGGCTGCATCAATTCTCATTGGATTATTGTCATGCCTACTATAAGACTTAGACCAGAAGACAAAGACTATGCAATAGTCGGTGCTGTGCCGGCTGATGCAAGAGGTATTACATATATCTATGGTAGACAATCTTGTGATACAAGAAGCATGGAAGGAGGAGATCTGGATGCAGGAAACGCCAAGTACTCAGGTCAAGAAGCTATGATAATTTTTGACAATGTCTTTATTCCAAACGAATTAATTTTTATGCAAGGCGAGGTCGAATTTGCTTCTATGCTAATAGAACGGTTCACCTGTTATCATAGGAGGAGTTATGTATGCAAAACAGGCCTTGGAGATGTTCTTATTGGGGCAGCGGCGGCCATTGCTGACTACAACGGTATTGCAAATGCTTCACATATTAAGGATAAATTAGTGGAAATGACCCATTTAAATGAGACAATATTTGCTGCAGGGATAGCTTCTTCTTATCAATCACACAAAACTGCATCTGGTAATTATCAAAACGATGATATGTTATCTAACGTCTGTAAGCATAACGTTACTAGATTTCCTTATGAGATAAGCAGATTAGCGCAGGATATAGCAGGAGGGTTGATGGTAACAATGCCATCTGAAAAGGACTTTCGAAGTCCTGAAATCGGACCTCTATTAGAGAAGTATCTCAAGGGACGAAAGGGTGTCTCTACAGAAAATAGAGTAAGAATCCTGAGGTTAATAGAAAACATGACTCTTGGACGTAATGCTGTGGGGTATCTTACAGAGTCTATGCATGGTGCTGGTTCACCACAAGCACAGAGAATTCAGATTGCACGACAAATGCAACTTGAATATAAGAAAAAGTTGGCAAAAAATCTTGCCAGCATTGTAGAAGGAGAAACTAACGAGCTTTCACAAGAGCAATCAGATTATTTTAATAAAATATTCAATAAAACCAAAAATGATTAATTGATATGAGGGTAAGGTCTGTATGTAACAGCAGCATCTAAATCTAAACCTAATTAGGTAATATTCCTTACTGGGTGCATGAATTAATAATAAATAAATAAATAAGAAACATAGCCATTTCAGCCGACGTTTTTTTGTAGTTGCTGCTTGCACTATTGCTCTAATCTATACTTTAACATGACAAAATTTACGATTAAATTTCCCATCTTCTAATGACTTGACTTTATAAAATATTTAATATATATTCAGGATCTATGTACTATGATTGTGAAACTTTCAGATGCCCGAAGAGATCTTTATAGAAAGTTGGCTAAGCAGAACGGCTATCGTAGCAGGTCTGCCTACAAGCTTATGCAATTAAACAACTCTTATCATTTTTTAAAGTCTAATGACAAAGTTATTGATATTGGATGTGCACCAGGAGGTTGGCTACAGGTTGCAAAAAAGATAGTCGGTCCAGGTGGAAAAGTTATCGGAGTTGATCTCAAGGAAGTATCTCCCATGGAAAACGTAATAACTCTTCGTGTAGACATCGAGGATGAAGAATTAATCGACCAACTTTATAACATTCTGGGACATAAAGCCGATGTCTTACTGTCAGATCTTGCTCCAAATGTAAGTGGTCTTTGGGACTTGGATCAACTTAAACAAATATCTCTTACTAAAAGTGCTTTGAGTGTAGCAAAGAAAATACTAAGAAAAGGAGGTAGAGGTGTTTTCAAGGTTTTTGAAGGAAATTCGTTAAAAGAACTCAAAGAAGAATTAAAATTTTATTTCGGTAAAATTTATTTAAGTAAACCGAATGCAAGCAGAAGTGTTAGTAGTGAGTTATATATCATTTGCTTTAACTACCTGTATTAATTGTGTCTTGATTATATAATAGTAAAATTAAATATAGTCCCCAATTTTAATATCGATTCAAAAGGCCATCTACTATTTTAACTATCACGTAGATTAGCGGGGTACACCTTACTTCATTGAAACAAAGATCGGAATATTCACGCTTTCTCACTGTAGATCAACTTCAATTCTTCAAAACTGAGTTTTGATCCTCTCTCAAGCTTTTTCTTTGCTTCCTCTTTGACTTTAAATAACGCATCATGAGGAAAATTATGTCCATATTCTTGACGCTGTTTTTTCCTTGCCTCTGCTATAGTATCTAATCGACTATTGATCCTATCTAGCTGTGATAAATATCCCTCATATTGTTTTAGATATGCTTGTCTTTCATCAGAAGCGTTACGTCTAGAAATAAATAACGTATTGATGTTCTTTTGTGATTCCAAAATGATTCTTTGTAAAGATTGTTGTTCCTCATAGGATGTTTTTAAAGACCTATTAAGAGTTTTAGAGTACGTATTATATTGTGCTAATTGTTCCTCGATTGAATGTATAGCCTTAATGGCCTCTCTTTTCATCTTTACATCATTTAAAGAAGAAATGATTTCTATTCTCTCTCTTTCATTTCTGTATATTTTTTCATCCAGTAATTTCTGATTGGAATCAATTATCTTGAGTAGATCAGCTTCTTTTTCCGCTGGCAGCCTTGATTCCATAATACTAAGAAAGTTCTTAGCCTCAGATATTTTTTTGCTTGTATCATATAATTTGGAATTATTTGAATCTATCTCTGCTCTGATTTGCTTCGATCTGCGTAGCGAATTGTTTAAATTATCTTTCTCCTTTTGTATATTGTCGTTTAATGACCGAACGTCTCTATCTTCAATCTTGATAATTTTGTTGGTTATTTCTCTTAAAAACGAAGATAACTCACGTTTTAACGCTACTAACTCATTCCAACCTAAAGACTCTAGATCTGCCTTAGAACTCAGATCAGTTGATGACAATTACCTCTTTATGTATAGGAATACAATAGTTTAAAAATATAGTGGCCTTGAACAACCCGATTTGATATCGGATCTACCAATATGAATAATACTCTTGGATCAGGGATTGATACTAGTTAGTTTTGCTTTTAAGAGCATTTTTTAAAGGGCTTGTGATCCAACAATGTCCAGTGAATAAATATGTATGTATTTAATGGATCTATTTTTATATTTAAGCATCATTATAAAGGCAGGTTGGCAACACAAGCATATTGTGTAAAATGTAAGACAAAACGTGATATGAAGGATGAAAAACAGGTAACAATGAAGAATGGTCAAAAAGCACTCTCCGGAATATGTACTACATGTGGCACCAAGATGTTTAGGATAGGTGGCGGAGGTGTAAAAAAGGTTGTAAAGGCAACAGCAAAAGAGGGCAAGAAAGGAACTCCGAAAGCCAAAGTAAAAGCAAAAGCAAAAAGCAAAAGAAAGTAGATACAGTTACAAGAAAGTAGAGTAGTGAAAATTCTACCTGCTTTCTTTATCATTAACAATTACTAATATTCAAGTGGATTCTCATATTTGTAAATGTTAAATTTGCTAATATAATATAAAATTTAGCTATATATTGCTATATACCAAATAACACTTCATTTATTGATCATTTATTAAAATTTAATTAATGATGTTGCTACACATCCTCAGAACCATAACTTACAAATACTTTTTCTCTGCTGCTTCTAGCTTCTCTACATTTCCGCAGCGCCGAATTAACTCTGATAGTTTTCTCGATGCTATGTCATCTTTTATTGCACTTCTGGCGATGTCAATTCCTTCTTTAAAATCCTTTGCTATTCCTCCTACTATTAGAGCTGCAGAAGCGTTCAAAACTACGATGTCTTCTTTTATGGAATCAGCGCTACCATAGATTACCTGAAAGGTGTCTCTAATGGAATCTTCTCTTGTGGTTGCTATTAGTTCTTCAGCCCGCGCCACTCGCAGATTTAAATCATGTGGACGCAAAACAATACGTTTAGTTTGTCCATGCTTGATCCAAATGATATCATTTTCACTTGTATTCGAAAGTTCATCAAAGCCATCATGAGAATGCACTATCATTATCTCATTTATATCTGAACCTTGCATCACCTTTGGAAGAGTGTCAAGTAACATCGGTTCAAATACACCTATTACCTTCCCACAAATATTTGTACAGGGATTACATAAAGGACCTATAATATTGAATATCGTTCGTATGCCTATTGTCTTTCTAGCAGATGCTGCTTGAAATAAAGCAGGATGGAACATTTGTGCATAAAGAAAACCTATGCCATTCTCTTCAATAGCTTTAGTCACAATCTCTGGAGGTGAACCTAAATTGAATCCTATATGTTCTAAAAAATCGGCGCTACCGCAACTACCAGTTGTAGATCTATTGCCATGTTTTGCCACTTTTGCCCCGCCTGCAGACGCTACTATTGCTGCTGCAGTGCTAATGTTGAATGATCTCATAGCGTCTCCTCCAGTTCCACAATTGTCGATTAAACAACCATTGATTTTAGGAGTAATTTGTATGGCAAACTTTTTGATTGCCTGCAAGATCTCGCAGATTTCTTCAGAGGTTTCACCTTTCATCGTAAGGGCTACTAGAAATGATGCAATTGATGCATCAGATAATTTACCTTGAAGGATTAAATCCATTGATTGTCTAATTTCAATTTTAGATAAATTCTTGTTGGAAACCAGCTTTTGAATTATATATCGAAGGTCTGTGGTGTCACTATTCATCTTTTTATCATAGAGATAAAATTGTTAAGAATTCTCGGTCCTTCCTGTGTTAGAACGGATTCAGGATGAAACTGCAGACCTTTTATAAGGTATCTTCTGTGTTTTATTGCCATTATCTCACCATCTTCGACCGATCTTGCAGTCACCTCAAGACAGCTTGGAATACTGCTTTTTTCTGCCACAAGAGAATGATATCGAGTTGCTTTAAAGGGATTAGCGACATTATTAAATAATTCATCTGAACTGGTATATTCAATAGTGCTCGTCTTGCCATGTAATATATTGTTCGCATTGATTACTCTTCCACCGAATGCATTTACTATCCCTTGATGGCCAAGACAAATTCCCATTATAGGTATGGTTCTTCCTAGATCAATTATTATATCATTACAAATACCAAAATATTTGCGATCCGCTGGGTGGCCTGGTCCTGGAGAGATGAATATTGCGTCTGGATTCATAGATTTAATTGCCGATATGGTGATTTTGTCATTTCGAATTACTACAGGGTCTACTTTTATACTTCCTAAGAACTGAGCAATATTGTATACGAAGGAATCATAATTATCTATTACCAGTATTCTCATTACAAGACTCCGCATTTATCATAAGAAATACTGAGGAAAAATGTATAATAGTATATTCCATTCATTTTTTCATTCTATATGTAGCGCGTGGTATAATCTATATAAAGTTAGCTTGTAAGTGTCTTAACTATGCTTTTTACTACGTTAGAGGACTAGCAAGAAGTCTGCATACTTATTGTAAACAGCATTTTAAAATAAAAAATCATAGATTGTCCAAGAATCAGGAATATATATAATGTTGAAGTTATTACTATTGGTATCCGTTGATGATGGAGTGTTAAGATGGTTAGAATTTTTGTAAATGGATACGGAAACATCGGTCGTCGTCTTGCTTCTGCTCTTTCAGCAGACAAGGAAATTAAATTTCTAGGGATAGCAAAGTATACTGCAGACAACAAAACCCAGGAAGCATTAGAAAAGAGATTCGATGTATATGTTCCTTCAGAACTGATCAGGCATTTCAAAGAAAGAAATTACAGAATAACTGGAACAATCAAAGACGCCATAGCTCAAAGCGATATTGTTATAGACGCTGCCAAGGAGGGCGGAGGATTTGAAAATAAGAAAAGATTATACGAACCAATGAAAAAACCTGCAATCTTTCAGGGAGGAGAAGATAGGCATGGAGATCGATCAGTTGCAGATATTATACATAATTCAAGGGTAAATTATGAAAAGACGGCAGGTAAAACTTATGTGATTCAAGGAAGCTGCAATGTATCTGGCATAGGAAGAGTAATGCAACCGCTTATTGAAGGATTTGGAAACGAAATAAAAAGATACGATTTAACTCTCATAAGAAGATCTGCTGACCTTGAAGATTCAAAACAAGTACATGATTCTATTGAATGGGATAAAAACCCTCACCATCAAAATGACGTTAAGGATTTTATTCCATCAGCTAATCTATATGTAGATGCCTATAAAGTTCCCTCTAGAATGATGCATGTTCATCAAATGACGGTTAGATTTAATGGCAAATCACCGTCTAGGGATAGGATATTAGAAGCATTTCATAATGAATTTGGGATTGCACTTCTAAGCTCTGTAAAGGGAACAGCTGACATCAGAACAAAAGCTATACAGCTTGGTTTCGAACACGGTGATACTAATATGGTACATATCCATCAAGAACTTCTGCGGGTAGAAGATGATACTGTCAAAATTGCATATTCAGATGATCAAACTGGGATGGTAATTCCAGAAAATTATTTGTTATTACAATCTATGGTTTTTAAACGCTCTAAAACAGAGGCTATTAGAAAAACCGATCATCTATTTCAAATAAGTAAGAAAAAAAAGATACTAGAAGAAGAGTTTAACTAACAAAATACCCAACATTATATTATATAATAATTTAGCGGATGGTAAGATATGCGATGAAAGAGTGCGTATTTAGTAATCTGGTTGAAATAGATCTATTGCTATGTGATAAACTAACAAAATATGTGTTGCAATTTTATGCATAATTATGAGAAATATTCATGAACAAGTTCATTACTTAGTTGCTAAATTTTACAATGTCTCTAATGATCAATGTGATTTTAGTTGATAGTATGCCACATTGTGTCTTTTTCATTCTGCCCTTTCACTTAATAACTATCCATGCTTGACTTAACAGAACCAACTCTTCTCACTTTTTAATCTGCAAAGATGCTTTTCTTATCGAAGCATTCTCTGAGGAAACCTTTTTAATAAAGTTGTCATGGTGTTTCACTACCAAACATCCCGTACGATCTATGTCTATGGCTAGACCACTGAAAACTTCATCTAAATGATTGACTACAACCCAATTGCCGAGTGTGTCCAATCTCTTCTTTAACTTGGTTACAGTCACATCCGTATCAACTCTCTCAAATTCAAGATATTCCATTTCGAATTTTTCTAATAGCAATTGAGTAAACTTCTTTCTATCAACAGACCTACCTGATAATTCGTTCTTCAATGAAGTCATGTCTATGGAATCAAAAGTACTAATAGTCTTATCTTTAGTAATATCGATATTTGCATTTAATCCAATTCCTATTATGACATATAGAATTCTTTCCTGCTCTGTTGCTGCATCTAGCAAAATCCCGGATACTTTTTTTTCATTGATTACTACATCGTTGGGCCATTTTAATTTGGCATTTAAACCCGTTCCCTCATCAATTGTATCACGTACTACTAGAGCTGTAACCAACGGCAACAGACTAATACAATTTGCTTGTATTTTTGGCTGAAAAATAACTATTGATAACCATATTCCTCCATAAGGAGAAATCCACTCTTTACCGTGTCTGCCTCTTCCTTTTTTTTGACTTTCAGCTATCACAACTAGACCGTGTACATTATCTTTTTCTCTCTCTGCTAAAGATATCGCTATATCCTGAGTTGATTTTACACATTTATACGACATGACTCGCTTACCAATAAATGATGTATGTAAATGATCTTTTAACCTATCATAAACTGCCAAATAGGATGGCATGTGTAATTAGCTTATATATTCATATCTTGGTATATGGAAATTGGTCTCAGCCTGAAATTTTTTCTGACAAATAACTCGTTATACCATATATATCCATATACAAACATGTTTTTCTAAACCGCCCTCTGAAATCGTACACCGGATATTTACATAACAACAACACCGGATTCACATTAAGAAATGTTTAGATAGTATTTTAGGGAGAGATAAAAAGATGTGAATCTAATGAACGTGATGTTACGATGATGTTAAACTGGCTGTATGCAATAAGGATTAAATTCCTCCTAGCATCCGTTATCGGAGTTATAAACGGTCTATCCATAGCCGTCTGGAAGTATAAAGAATTAGATTTTTTATATGCCTTTTTAACATTTGTTGGAGTTATATGCCTTCACGCCAGTATAGATCTATTAAATGATTACTGGGACTATAAAAGAGGTATTGATACTATTACAACGAGAACAGCATTTAGTGGAGGTAGTGGAGTACTACCACGTAATCTATTAAAACCTAATTCCGTATATGCTGCGGCAATAATATTACTGCTAGTTGGCTCTGTAATTGGATTTTATTTTGTTCTCGTAAGAGGAATAGTTATTGTAATATTACTTGGTTTTGCTGTTTTTTCTATCTATTTTTATTCAAATAAAATTGTCAATATAGGCTTGGGCGAGGTATTCGTAGCGATTAAAGGATCAATGATAGTGTTAGGCGCACTATATGTACAAGCATCTAGCATTGATCCATTAGGATATTATATAGGAGGTATTATTGGAATTTTGTCTGCTTCAGTTTTATTCATTAATTCGTTCCCAGATTATGATGCTGACCGCTCCAAGGGACGACGTACTTTAGTTATACTCATAGGAAAGCAACGATCAGCAAAAATATTTCCTGTCATACTAATATGTACTTATTTCTTGATTGTGATAGGAATTTTTCTGGGCTATATTAAAGTTTATTCTTTATTGTGTTTGTTATCTGTTCCATTTGCTGTTAAAGGTAGTATGCAATTGAAAAAGTATTATAACCAGCCAGAAAAACTTGTCCCTGCGATGGGAGCTATTGTTGCTTACTCTAGATTAACTGGAGTTTTACTAGCCTGTAGTCTCTTGTTATCAAGCATGTTCGTCTAATCGCATATCATGAGTGTAATTAAAGAGGCATGTACGATATAACACAAGCATATTTTCTACTCTGATAATAATATCACCTATGTTTTATCATGCCCCAGATGATTACAAGTCCTATAAAACAAAATATGCCAATAAGGAACCATCCTTGTACATCTCTGAATACATCTACGATAGATTGAACAGCCAACAAATCAGGGAGTTGTTGATTCATATTTGTAATATTTATGTAATACTGATCCACACCGGAGATAACATTTAACCTCTGCATTAGTAAAAAGGTTGAGGAGTCTAATTGGCATATACTCGAAAAAATCCAATATCTATCGAACATGTTATTAATTTTTTTGTATATTTATTGTGAATTCATTGGTATTTAATGCATTACCACACATGCTACATCTGCCATTAGAAGGGCGCAAAACATCTCTTATTGATTTCAGCGTGATTATTTTTTTTATAACAGACCCACACTTTCCGCATACTATTTCGATAGAAGGATAGGACATTGTGCTGTTAAGGCACTTCAACATAATGAAAGATTATGTCAATATTGAATGACGAAATCAGCAATAATAATTTTCCAATATAACCTTGTATATTCTTTATTATAATTGAATCTACGATGTGAATGGGAAAACAATAAATACAATTTTCACATCACTCCTTTCCAATGCCTATTGATCCTGTGTGTGGAATAGAACTTGATTATGAACTTTCTGTTAACCATGAACACAATGGTAAAACTTATTTTTTCTGTTGTGAAGGATGCAAGAGAATTTTTACCAAAAAACCAAAAAAGTATGCATAACTATATGATATGGGAATTAGATTGATTTTCACTGTGATCAACTATATTCACTTTCCTGATAATGATATTTATAATGAAGAGTAAATCTGCTATTTTCCAACAGGATATTCTAATCCATTTACAATATTTATAGAAGATCTCTTTATTGACCATATACAATGAAAGCGGTATTTGTAAAGGGCCAAGATAAAGTTTCTATTGATGATGTGGTGACCCCGGTAGCTGGCGAGCACGACATTGTAGTTAAGATGCGTGCTTGTGGAATATGCGGATCTGATTTAGAGAAAATCTACAGCAATTATAGTATGTCGTCAAATAGACTTGGTCATGAACCCGCTGGTGAAGTAATAAGCGTTGGAAAGTCAGCAACTGGATATTCAATTGGCGACAGGGTTTTCATCCATCATCATGTAAGTTGCTTATCATGTCATTATTGTTTACGTGGAGACAACACCATGTGTAGAATGTATCAAAAAAGCAATATTCAGCCCTGTGGATTATCGCAGATTTTCGTAGTACCTGAATGGAATATTTCGCGTGGAGGGCTTATAAAACTGCCAAATAATATAACATTTGATCAAGCTGCACTAGTCGAACCACTTGCTTGCTGTATAAGAGCATTAAATAAGTCGTGCCTACAAAAAGGCGACGATGTTGCTGTAATGGGTGTTGGACCAGCAGGTATGATGAATATTATTTTAGCAAGTAATTTTGGAGCAGCGAAAACAATTGCAATTGATATAAATGAATTTAGATTGGATTTTGCAAAGAGACATTCCAATAATACTGAAATAATAAACTCCTCTACTGAAAAAAATATTATCGAAAAGATCCAGAACATGACAGGTGGAAGGGGCGTAGACGTTACAATAGTTTCTACTGGAAATACAGAAGCAATTCTCAAATCATTTGATATAACAAGAAGAGGAGGAACGATTGTCCTTTTCGGAGTACCCAGAAGAGGAACTAAAATCGTGTGTGATGTAAGTAAAATCTATTCAAATGAGTTATCAATTATTCCAAGTTATGCTTCAACTGAGGTTGAAACAAATCAGGCGTTGAGATTGATAGCAGAAAAGAGATTAAGGGTTGACTCATTGATAACTCATAAATTTGATATTGACGATGCCCAAGAAGCATTTAGATGTGCACATCTGGCCAAAGATACTATGAAAGTAATCGTGACATCTGATTAGTTTTAGAAATTGTATAAACTATAAATAATTAGGAAGAGGAGTCTAGATGGTAGAACGCAAAATGGACTGGGGCATGAAAAATAGGATGTCGAAAATAATTCCTCCCGATGATGGTCGCTGTGTAATGGTTGCCGTTGATCACGGTTACTTCCTTGGACCTACAGACAAATTGGAAGTCCCTAGCAGAACAATAAGACCTCTTTTACCATTTGCTGACTCTCTAATGCTTACTAGAGGCATTTTAAGAACGTCAGTTAATCCTAGCGCAAGTATTCCTATTGTTCTACGTGTTTCTGGCGGAACTAGCATTGTAGGCCAAGATCTTTCGAACGAGACTATTGTAACTTCGATTGAGGAAGCTATTAAATTAAATGCTTCTTGTCTTGCATTATCTATTTTCATAGGAAGTAAATACGAGAATCAAACACTATTGAATTTGTCTAGACTAGTTGACGATGGCGAGAAGTATGGAATACCTATCTTGGCAGTAACCGCAGTAGGCAAAGAGATGGATCGGGACTATAGATATCTAGGACTTGCATGCAGGATTGCTGCAGAGTTAGGAGCAAGATTAGTAAAAACATATTATTGTGAAAACTTTGAAAAAGTAGTCGAAGGATGTCCTGTTCCAGTTATTATTGCGGGTGGAAAAAAACTACCAAACGAAATCGATGCTCTACAGCTAACTTATGACGCTATTCATTACGGAGCAGCCGGCGTTGATATGGGTAGAAATATCTGGCAATCAGATCACCCAGTTGCGATGATCAAAGCAGTACGAGCATTAGTACACGAGAATTTCAACGTAAAGGAGTCTTACGAACTATTTATCAAGGAGAAAGAAAGAGAGAAAGAAGTTCAACAACAAGGATTCATGAAATAGAACTGTCATGAAGAACGTTATAATTATGCATCCATTTCTATTAGTTAGACAACATACGAGATTCTAGTTAGGGAAAATATTTATAAATTATACTTATGTTATTTGTTTATTAAAAATGCCTGATGCTAACAGCGAAGAGTTAAGTGCCATTTGGTTAAAAATGCAGCCAATTCAGATTCCCTTTCTGGTTCATCTCCACATACTGATACTCTAAATAGATCTCTGGTCTTCATTTTAGTAGGGCGTTTACTTGAAAATAAATGGTGAATATGAGTAAATGGTAGAAATGACGGGTGCAAAAGCATTGCTTCATGCACTTGAGAAGGAGGGAGTAGACATTGTCTTCGGTCTTCCTGGTGGTGCCAATCTTCCAATATATGATGCTCTTGTCGATGCTAATCTTCGTCATATTCTAGTTCGCCATGAACAATCGGCATCACATATGGCTGATGGTTATGCAAGGATAAAGAGAAAATCAGGGGTATGTTTTGCCACTTCAGGACCTGGTGCAACAAATCTGATTACCGGCATTGCTACGGCCTATGCTGATTCCTCTCCAGTGGTTGCAGTCACAGGACAAGTTCCCGTAGCCATGATCGGTAAAGATGCTTTTCAGGAAACTGATATTATTGGGGTGGCTAATCCATGTACAAAATATGCGTTTCAACCTAGAAAAGCTACTGAGATTCCAGAGTCAGTAAAAAAGGCATTTTATATAGCAGAGAGCGGCAGGCCAGGTCCAGTGCTGATTGATATTCCAAAAGATGTACAACAGGCCAGTGCTGATATGGAATTTCCAGAATTTATAAAAGTAAGGGGGTACAGTCCCATAGTCGATGCTGATCTGTCTCAGATAGGCAAGGCAGCGGAGATTTTGCTAAAAGCAGAGCGGCCGATCATCATGGCAGGCGGGGGAGTGATTCTATCAGGAGCGTTTTCAGAATTACAGACACTTGCAGAATTGCTATTAATACCTGTAGTGACTACATTCAAAGGGAAGGGTGCATTTCCTGAAAATCATCCCCTTGCTATGGGTCCAATTGGAATGCACGGCCATGCAGAAGCAAACAAGATAATTCTTGAAGCGGATTGTATACTTGCTGTAGGAGCAAGGTTTTCTGACAGATCTGTCGGTAGATTCGACGAATTTGGAAAGGGTATGAGCATAATTCACATGGATGTCGACCCTGCAGAAATAGGTAAAAACAAATCAGTTGACCTTGCAGTTATCGGTGATGTGAAATCATCCTTAAAAACTCTTGTTAAAATGGTTACAAAAAGGACAGCAAAGACAAATGATCATGGAAATGCTAACAATAACGAATGGTTGAAAAGGAGACAGGAGCTCATTGAATATTATACTGACACCATCAAAGATTTTCCTAGAGATCTTACAGCTAAGAAAGCACTTAAAAAACTAAGAGAAATTTTACCTGTTGATGCAATTGTTACTACGGAAGTTGGTCAGTGTCAAATGTGGGCATCATTGCATTTTGACGTGATTTGTCCTGGTACTTTTTTTAGTTCAACAGGACTGGGTACAATGGGGTTTGGTTTTCCTGCATCAGTCGGAGCGAAGGCAGCAAAACCGGAAGCGGTAGTAGTAGATATTGCTGGTGATGGATCATTTAATATGACTGAAAATTCATTAGCAGTGTCAGTGCTGGATGATTTGCCTGTTATTGTATTTTTAATGAATAATTATATGCTTGGTATGGTAGCACAATGGCAGAGAACGTTCTATAATCGGAGGTATATGGGTGTTCACCAGCATAATTGTCCTGACTATGTAAAAATAGCTGATGCATATGGTGCTCAAGGTATTAAAGTACAGTCTCTGCAAGAATTAGATAAGGCAATTAGAGCAGCCATAAAAACTGAAGTTGCCACTGTTATTGACATAACGATCGATCCAGAAGAGGATGTCTATCCATTTGTTGCTCCGGGAACTGGTCTAAAAGATATGATAACAGGATCATAATCTAACAGCATGACAATGACAACTAGCGCTGATAATTCCAATAGCTCTACTATTACAGATCCATACTCACGCGGGGAAGCATATCAGTGGTATATATTATCTGCCTTGGTAGAGAATAAACCTGGAGTTTTGTTTAGAATTACAAATCTTTTTAGAGCTCGAAATTTTAACATCGAAAGCATAACAGTAGGTTCAACCGAGATGCCCGATCTATCACGGATGACCATTACTCTAAAAGGCGATGATAGAATTGTGGACCAACTGGTAAAGCAGCTTAGAAAATTAATAGATGTAGTAGAAGTTAAGGTACTTGCAACAGATAATACGGTATATCGAGAGTTGGCTTTAATCAAAATGAAATCAGAAGATCCAACAACAAGAATGGAAATAGCCAACTTTGCATCTATTTTTAGAGCGAATATACTTGATGTAGGAAAACAGAGTGTTGTTGTAGAAATTACAGGTACTCCAGACAAGATAGATGCATTTAAGAACTTAGTTAATCATTTCGGTATCATACAGTTGGCTAGGACAGGTGTTTCAGCTCTATCTAGAGGTGTAGATATTTAGGTGTCATATGTTGATAAAGTAACAATTTTCGACACCACTTTGAGGGATGGTGAACAAACTCCAGGTGTTTCGATCACTCCAGAACAGAAAGTTCAAATCGCAATTAAGCTCGATGCACTTGGTGTTGATGTTATAGAGGCTGGTTTTCCTATAGTGTCCCACGGTGAAGTGCAAGCGATAAAAAATATAATAAAACAGAATTTAAATGCAGAAATATGTGGTTTAGCTCGTACAGTACAATCAGATATTGATCATGCAATAGAATGCGATTTAAGCTATATTCATACCTTCATTGCTACATCAGAGATTCACATGCAATATAAGTTGAAAATGACAAGAGAACAAGTACTTGAAAAAGCTATATGGGCAGTTGATTACGCAAAGAAGCATGGGATACAAGTAGAATTTTCAGCTGAAGATGCAACGCGTTCTGAACGGTCCTTTCTAATTGAGGTCTTTAAGTCGGTTACTGAGGCTGGAGCAGATAAATTGGATATTCCTGATACTGTTGGTTACGCAACCCCTCAATATATTACAGAACTCGTTAATGACGTAAGGAAGACAACTAATCTACCAATCAGTGTACACTGTCACAATGATTTTGGTTTAGCCGTTGCTAACTCAATTTCTGGCATTAATGCAGGCGCCAAATGCGCGCATGTAACTATAAACGGGTTAGGAGAGAGAGCTGGTAATGCATCACTTGAAGAATTAATCATGGCACTTCAATGTCTATATAAGAAAAAACATAATATCAAAACTGAATTACTTTATGAAACGTCGAAATTCGTTTCTAACACAATGGGAATAATTGTACAGCCAAATAAAGCTGTAATTGGTGAAAATGCATTTGGTCATGAATCCGGTATTCATACCCATGGCATCATAAATAATCCACTTACGTACGAACCGATCAGTCCAGAACTTGTCGGTAGAAAGAGATGGCTTCAGGCAGGAAAACATGCAGGCGCACATGGTATCAGGGCAATGCTAGAAGATTTTGGGATAAAACCCTCAGACGAGGAGATCCACTATATTGTAGAAAAACAAAAAGATCTTGCAGATAAAGGGAAATCTGTAACTACTGCTGATCTCTTGTCAATAGCGGGAGAAATTGTTCATAACAGCAAATTTGAAGAGAAATTTAAGTTATATGATTTTCATATTGTAACTGGAATGAATATGATTCCTACTGCAGTGGTAAGAATGAAAACTGACGGAAAATATTTTATCTCCTCAGAAATTGGTGTTGGACCTGTCGATGCAGCATTGAAAGCTATTCAAAAAATTGTGGGAGAAATGGAAAGTATAAAAATTCGTGAATATAAATTGGATTCAATCACTGGAGGATCAGATGCACTGGCCGAAGTTTCAGTAAAGGTCGAAGATAGAAATGGAGATGTTGTTTCGGCAAGGAAAGCAGGAGAAGACGTCGTCGTTGCATCAGTCCAAGCCATGATTGACGCTATCAATAAAGTAATGCTAAGAAAGGTGCTTTATACTCCTAGTTAGAATTCATGTTTTAATTGACACGTTATAATATTGCTTTAATTACTGGTGATGGTATAGGAGGAGAATTAACTGCCTCTGCAAAGACAATTTTGGAAATGATAAATGATAACTCTGAAACAAAATTTACCATTAAAGAATGTGATGCAGGTGACTGTGCATTAGCCAAAATTGGAACAGCGCTACCCCAATCTACTTTAGATTTAATTAAAAAATCAGATGCATGTTTAAAGGGTCCCGTGGGTGAGAGTGCTGCAGACGTAATTATAGTTTTGCGACGGTTATTTGATCTTTATGTGAATCTAAGACCAATAAAATCCTATCCTAATATAAGGAGCATCTCCTCAAAATGTATTGATCTCTTGATAGTAAGAGAAAACACTGAAGATGTATACTTGGGTTGGGAGTTTAATGCTGATGACGCTACAGTTGTAGCCTTACGAATGACATCTGAAAGAGCCTCAAAACGTATAGCAGAATATGCATTCAAAATGGCTGGATTGCGTAATAATAAAAGAAATGTTACAGCTGTACACAAAGCAAATGTACTTAGAAAAAGCGACGGATTATTTGCAAGTGTGTGTAATATGGTTGCAAAAAAATATCCTGATATAAAATTTAACGAATTATACGTTGATGCTTGTGCCATGAATTTAATACGCAATCCAGAGGATTTCGATGTTATTGTAACAACGAATCTCTTTGGAGATATATTGTCAGACGAGGCCGCACAGGTTGTTGGAGGTATAGGCATGGCCTCCTCAGCAAATATAGGAGATAATTTTGCATTATTTGAGCCGGTTCACGGAGCTGCTTTTGACATTGCTGGCAAGAATATTGCAAATCCTTCCTCCATATTATTATCAACAAAAATGATGCTCGAATGGTTATCTCAAAAAAATAATGATGAAGATATCATAAAGGAAGGCCAGCGTATAGAAGATTCCATAGCGAGTTTATTAAGATGTGATAGGAAGACAAAGGATATAGGCGGTAATCTTGGTACCACAGAGTTTACTAAATTAGTAGCAAATTCGTTATATCAGTTATGACAGATAGTTAGAGGCGTTAAACTTTAAACTGCCATATTAAAAAATTTTTTCTCTCACAGTGGACGTTTCCTCCATGCGAACATCATAAATACAAAGGGAACCATCATTATTCCTGTAGCAATTAAGACTGGCTGCATAATAATAAAGTCCACTGGCTTGCCAATGGCCATAAGATACGGAAAAGGATATAGACCAGAAACAAAGAACCAGAGTGCGATAAAAAGCATTATAAAAGGTATATTGCGCCTCAGAAAGCCGGAGCGAGTTTTTTTCAATGCCTCACATTTTAAGCATTTGTTTTTATCTACAATTATACAGGAAGAACATACTGATTTTGTACAGAAAACACATGTGCGATAGCCAAAACGTGATCCGCAAATGTGACACTCTGACAAAAGTTTATCTTAATATCTATATTCAATATCATCAATATATATATTATTTTCGTTATTCGAGAAAACTGAAGTCGAGAATTGAAATATCTTTTTATAAGAGTAGGATATTCTGAATATATTGCATAAAATAACTCTGACCTTAAAGATACAATAGAGCATATATTACACTGAGTTATTTCAAACTTCTTATGTCATTCAAAAAATGGGTCGATGAAGATGTGAGTCTGGATCCTATAAAAAACCAGAAAATTGCAGTAATTGGTTATGGGATTCAAGGTCGTGCTCAGGCAAGTAATATGAAGGATTCTGGTTTAGATGTAGTTGTTGGATTAAGAGAAAACGGAAAGACATGGAATTTAGCAAAAAACGACGGCCATGAAGTAATGGGTATATCACAAGCTGCAAAATTTGCTGATATAGTTCATATCCTTATCCCAGATATGGAGCAGGCAGAGATGTATAGGCAAATTGCTCCGCATATGACCGAGGGTAAGGCCCTGTGCTTTTCTCACGGAGCCGCAATACAGTGGGGATGGATTTTGCCCCAAAAGAACATAGACGTTATAATGGTAGCACCTAAAGGTCCAGGACAAATGGTAAGGGAACTGTATCAAGAAGGTTTCGGTACACCTTCTTTAGTTGCTGTTTATCAAGATTACACAGGAAAGGCATGGACAAAAATATTATCTATAGCAAAAGGTATAGGCAGTACCAGACCAGGAATAATTCAAACAACGTTCAAGGAGGAAGTAGAGACTGATTGGTTTGGCGAACAAGTAGACTTATGTGGTGGTGTTCATACACTGATTTTAAATGCTTTTGAAACTTTAACTGAGTCAGGATATCAACCTGAAGTGGCCTATTTTGAATGTCTACATGAACTGAAATTGATTGTCGACCTTATACAGAGATATGGCATAACTGGAATGTATGGACGAGTAAGCGAAACAGCTAGATATGGCGGGCTAACCAGAGGAACAAGAGTAATTGACGTTGAGTCAAAAAATAAGATGAAGGTTATATTAAGTGAGATACAATCTGGCCAATTCGCAGAAGAGTGGGTAAACATATACAAAAAACAAGGAAAAAATGCTTTCGTTAATCTTCTAGAGCAGATAGAAAAACACCAAATAGAAAAAGTTGGAAAAGAAATGCGTAAAATGATGTGGTCTACCCAATCAGAGAATCAATAACCTCTACTTTTTCCTATATTTTTTTTGATGTGATCGATTATTGTAGACAAAGGTGTTCCCGGTCCAAAATTCCCAGTTATTCCTTGATTTTCTAGTATTCTCTTATCACTTTCTGGAATTATACCGCCTCCTACAAGTAAGATGTCCTTTGCTCCTTTTTCTCTCAGCAATCGTCCAACTTTTGGAAATAGCGCTAAGTGAGCTCCATTTAGTAGACTCATAGCAACTGCATCAACATCCTCGTCAATTGCAGTTTTAGCAACCTGTTCTGGGGTGCAGAAAAGACCTGAATAGATAACCTCCATACCTGCATCCCTTAGAGATCTACAAATTATAAGAGCTCCCCTATCGTGTCCATCAAGCCCCAGTTTCGAAACTAGTACCCTGATTCGTCTCTGTTTTTCCTCCTCCTGAGGTCGTTGTTGAACCGACATTCGATGATCATCATTAAATCCTTGGTCTTAAAATATTTTCTCTAATCTTATAATCATCTTATTATCTATGTGCAAAGCAATGTAGAAGTATATTTAATATATCAAAGCAATGTTAATGAATATGAAGTTGCTACCAATAGTAAAAGGTATTTTAGAAGGTGAGAGACTCTCTTTAGCCAGAGCAATTTCTATTATCGATAATGATGAATCTGCTTCTAGAGTAATAATAAGTCAAGTCTTTGGTAAAACTGGCAATGCTAAAACGGTAGGTTTTACCGGTGCTGGAGGAGCTGGTAAAAGCTCGATCATAAGCGAACTAATTCCCGAATTTCAATCTTTAGGATACAAAATCGCTGTACTAGCGATCGATCCTACTAGTCCGCTTACTGGAGGTGCAATATTAGGCGACAGAGTGCGAATGCAATCTAAGATTGATAGTGACAAGATCTTTATGAGAAGCATGGCATCAAGGGGCGCACAAGGTGGCATATCAAAATCTCTAAGAAATGTGATAAGGATTTTAGACGCTGCTGGTTATAATCTTATTCTAATTGAAAGTGTTGGAGCCGGACAGCTCGAAGTAGATATATCAAGAATTGTTGATGTAACAGTTGTTACTTTTACACCACAAACTGGTGATAATATTCAAGTTGTAAAAGCCGGTTTAACCGAAATTGGAGATATATATGTTATTAATAAAGGAGATCTTCCAGGAGCAGTTACTTTGTTTAACTCAATTTTGGATTTAATAGGTAATACTGAAAAAAAGCCTGTTGTATTAAGAATATCTGCAAAAACGGGTAACGGAATCAAACAATTAGCCTTAACTATTGAAAAATTGCTGAAGGTCAAGACCAGCGACAGTAGACAAAAAGAAAAAAAAATGTTTGAATTGGAATTGAGGGATATGGTTTTAAATATGGTAGAACAAAAAGTTTCGTCTATGCTGTATAAAAATAAGAAATATTACCAACTAATAGATGAATTAATAAGTAAAAAAACTGACCCTTATCAGGCTGCAGAAGAACTCGGTTCTGTGATACTGAGGTGAATAAAATATGACATCTATGACAAGCAAGACTGATTCAGATATACCTGTTAAAAGACTCTATAAAAATAAAGACCTTATAAAGTTCCAGAGAGTCGACGAGGAACCTGGTAGACCTCCCTATACTCGGGGTATATACCCAAACATGTATCGCGATCGACTATGGACTATGCGTCAGTATAGCGGTTTTGGAAGCGCAGAAGAGACTAACAAAAGATTCAAATTTTTATTAGAACACGGTCAAACTGGGCTCTCTTTGGCTTTCGATCTGCCTACCCAAACAGGCAGGGACTCTAACGACCCTCAATCAGAAGGAGAGGTTGGTAGAACAGGTGTGGCGATAACCTCCATTGCAGACATGATGAGCTGCTTTGAAAATATTCCATTGGAAAGAGTCAGTACTTCTATGACTATAAATTCAACTGCATCTACTCTTCTTGCACTTTATATTTCAGTTGCAGAAGCCCAAGGTGTTTCGCCATCACAAATTAGAGGTACTACACAAAACGATATATTAAAAGAGTATATAGCTAGAAATACATATATTTATCCTCCGAAGCAGTCGATGAGGCTTATTGGTGATATGATACAATATTGTTCCGAAAAGGTGTCGCAATGGTATCCTGTTAGCATATCGGGATATCATATGCGCGAAGCAGGTTCTAACGCTGTACAAGAATTATCTTTTACTTTTGCTAATGCAATAGAATATATCAAGACTTGTCTTGACAGAGGTTTGAAAATTGATGATTTTGCACCTAGACTATCATTTTTCTTTTGCTGTACCATGGAGTTTTTTGAAGAAATTGCTAAATTTAGAGCTGCCAGAAGGATATATGCTAGGATTATGCGAGAACGGTTCCATGCCAAAAATGCAAAATCTTGGCATTTGCGATTTCATGTACAAACAAGCGGCGAATCGTTAACGGCTCAGCAGGTTGACAACAATATAGTTCGAGTTACACTAGAAGCATTAGCTGCAGTGCTTGGAGGATGTCAGTCTCTTCATACCAATTCTAGAGATGAAGCTCTTGCATTGCCCACGGAAGAATCTGTCAAGATAGCACTCAGGACTCAGCAGATCATTGCCACAGAAAGTGGAATTACTAAAACCGTTGATCCAATGGCTGGTTCATATTACTTAGAATATCTTACAAATAGAATTGAAGAAGAAGTTGAAAAATACTTAAAAAAAATTAATCGGATGGGCGGTGCGTTAGCGGCAGTCGAAAAAGGTTTCTTCCAAGATGAAATAAGAAGCAATGCTTATAAATTAAAGAAAGAAATTGACGAAAATAAGCGCATCATAGTAGGTGTCAATAAATTTCAAGACCTACATGATATAGAACCTAAATTAAATATAGTGGATATCGAAATGGAAAAAAAGCAAGTTTCTAAACTAAACGACTTCAAGAAGTCCCGAGATCATATAAAAGTTGATGCTGCAGTTAATGCCCTCCAAAAGGCTGCTGAAATTGACGAAAATTTGATGCCTCATCTAATTTATGCAGTCAAAAATCGTGTTACATTAGGAGAAATAAGTAATACATTTAAGGGTGTTTTTGGAGTATACACCTCTAAAACATCGTTTTAGTGAATGAAACTTATCTCTAATGTTTACAATGTGCTTCCCCAATTCCAATCGCTAGATGCAAGAAGAACATCTTCATCACGTAACGAAATAATAGGAGGGTTTCAATGAATTTACAATCAGGCCAATCAAGATGAAAAAAAGGAAGAGTAGTCGTCAGCAATTAAAACTTGAAAAAGATAATTAAGACTTATGGACTAATAAATTCTACAATCCTGTCGATGGGGGGAGACACGATAGGAGCACACTTGTACACTTCACACTAAGATGCACCAATCATCCAAGCAAAATCCACTCATCTATCGACAATTATCGTCATCAGTGTTTTAGTATTTAATATTCTTAATCTTATTCTTAATCTCATTATACTGTTGAGATCGTTTACATATAATCTAAACCTTGTTTCTCCTTCCATAGGTTAATTCTTTGATGAAGCCACGGATAGAAGTTAGCATCGCCATTTCCAAATTCCTTTTTGATTTTGCTTATAATTGCTTTTGACACATATCCTGGTTGTCCATAAAGAGGTTTTTTATTCCTCAATTGCATTCCTAATCCTTCCTTTGAATTGTATGCTTGATTAACAATTGCAGGTATCCATTGTGGATTTATTGGTGGAATAAGTATGTTGGCCTTTGCATCAAAGATGGTCTCAGGCCTATCAGTATTCAACCTGACAGTAAGTGAAACAACATCAGGGAAGTAGAGCAACTCTTCTTGCATTGAGCCTGAATCCGTCATCTCAGCCCAGCAATGACCGCTATCTAAGAATTCTATTACATGTGCATATTCTTTCCAAAGGGGGGTGATGATAAATTTGTCCGGATATTCTTCTGCAATTTTTTTCAATTTATCTTGCAGATTATATGCCTTCAGAGCTGCCTCAGTAGCATTCAGCATTACCAGTAAAATTCGATGCTCCGTATTTCTTATAAGCTCTGTTAGACCTCCAATTATAGAAGTAAAACGATGACGTGTCAAATTCTCACGACGGTGGATGTCCATTCTTATCCATCTGTCATGTTCAAGTCTAGGGTATAAATTAAAAATGCTCTCAGTTAATTTCTGCTTTCTCTTATAATCAATTGCATCTACCACTGAATTGCCTACTACGTATATAAATTCTTCAGGATATCCTTCTCTAATAAGATTTTGTTTATTTAATTCTGTAGGTGCAAAAAAGTATTTAGTACCCGCTGAGCAAATCCACGTATCTATCTGTTCTGGAAACGGTTCTTCTCTTGTTAAAAACCACTTACCATTAAATTGAGCATCGACATAATTTTCTAAAGTTGTTTTAGAAGGCTCTTGGAGGATTCTTAAATGCCTCATTATATTCGGACTCATGGATCTTAGACCGGCCTCGTTCTGGCACACTTTTTGCCCCATCCCAAAAACCCATGCGAGAGGAGCAATCCCGGCAATTATGGTGTCTCCGTGTACTATTGGCAGTAATTGTGACCCCACACCATATTTTTTTTTGCAATACCTTCCAAAAGAACCAAATTTAAGAATAAGCTCACTTGCTTTTTCCATTAGGTCTCCACGAATTTTTAGGTTAACTCCTACAAGATTATCCAAATGAAACTCTCTTACGCCAAATCCTAATAGACTGTCGAAATGCTGACCAGTGTCAATAACAAAAACAGGTACTTTTTCATTTATGGCTTCAACAACTAAAGGGGCCTGTTTATAAAAGTCAGGTTTTGTACCTATTACTACCGATAAAATTGGACTGTTCTGTGCTTTAGCCGCAGTAAAAGTTTGGTTCAAGAGATCAGTAGAAATTTCTATTGGCAAAAGATTTCTAGACACGTCTATCTTTGATCGTTGATCTTTTCTATTCAAAGAACTCATATTTCTTAGACCAGCGGGGTTTAGTTAATAAGTAACTGGCAATTACAAGAATTCCTATTCCACCAATAATAAATACAGAAGGCATAATCTTTATTCCTTGAAGTAAATATTGTTCATTGATCTTCGGTATTATTGTAATAACTATGATCATACCTGCAATCATTATTATTCCTACACAAATTAGTATAATCGAGCTATGAGTAGCCCTATGTGTCCTTACGAGTCCTGGAACAATTCCCGCAAGTATCAGGCTAGGAGCCCCAGAAATGGAAGTTATTTGAATTAATAACGCTACGGGATCTGAATATATTTGTGGACCATTTCCAGCAGGACCTACTAGAAAAAAATAAAAAGAGATCATGAGAGCTACAAACATAATACTCAAACCAAGAGAAGCGAGGGCAACCCATGTTTCTAGATATATCATAGAAAATATTATCAAATCCTAGGTGTTACTAAATAAAATTATGTTATTCTAAATTATACCTACTAGCTCTGCTAATTCTCTTCTACATGCAGAGCCTAATATCTCTGCAGATTTTTCCGGTATCGTATTATTAACATAAATTCCAAATCCACGTTCTAGACCTGACCAGGTTCTTATCTGCGGATAAATTTCTATATGCCAATGGATCTGTCTGCTATTCTTTTTCTCAGGAGCCAAGTGAAAGGCTAGGTTGAAGTGCGTATCCTTTAGAGCCTTGGACATACCTCCTAAAGTTGCTCTTATTATAAGTGCCAAATCGCTAATCTCCTTTTGTGTAATTTTTGAGAATGCAGTTGTGTGCCGTTTAGGATAAACCCAAAATTCAAATGGATATGTAGGAGCCCAAGGAGAAAATGCTAAAAAGCTATCTGTGCCAAGGATCTGTCTGGGACCACTTGTTTCTACAGAAATTATGCTACAGCCAGGACAATTTCCTGTTTCATTCATGTACTTATGGGATGCATTTGCTTCTTGTTCTATTGCGGGAGGGATATTAGAAAAGGTAACAATATTTAAATGCGGATGGGTTATGGTTGTTCCAGCAGATTCTCCACTATCTATATAAATTGATACGTAGGTTACGCCCTTTTGCGTATATAGCCATCTTACTCTGTCCTGTATTACAAGCAGTACATTTGCCCACTGCTCTACTGAAATCTGAGAGAGCTTTTGATCATGCTGTGGTGAAGCAACAACTACTTGGTGATATCCATAAGCGGGCTCGCTATATAGAGGCCTATCAGTATAGCCAGATGTTCCTGTCGTTGTTACCATGGGTAAACTACTTGGAAATACTCTCACACACCAGTCTTCTACGATATTTTCGTCACTGTCAGATAATCTTTGAAGCATGCCATCTTTTGCTACTAATGCGATCAATGCTGGTTCGGTCATCATCTCGTTGCCTGGACAATAAGGACACTTCTCACCTAATCCTTCCTTATCGTGACCGTGTTGAGCATTACCTGGAACGATTACAAATTTATCGAGAACATAATCTTTTCGCAAGTATACCATATTATACCACTCTTCACAAACACATCGTAGGACATCCTTTAATTAAAGGTTCTGTAATCTCGATTTAAGAAAGAGGATTCAGCATACATTAAAAGTTTCAAACAGTATTAATTCATTGAAGTTATGTTTCATTTTTCTAACCTCTCTGGGAGTAAATCGATATCTCTTTTGTGTTCATTTCGAAATTCCATTAAAAATAAATTTGCGCATACTATATTGATTAGTTATAATGTCAAAGCATACCAATACAGCAAAAATTATTTACGTTTTACTTGATGGAGTAGGCGATCTAACAAACACATCATTAAACGATCTAACTCCTCTTGAAGCGGCTTATACTCCAAATATGGATTCTTTAGCTAGAAATGGATGCATGGGAAGAGTGATAACGGTTGGTAAGGGGATAGCACCACAGTCTGACATTGCTGTTTTTAATATGCTTGGCTACAGCTTTAAAGATGGAAGTTATGTCGGCAGGGGAGTCATAGAATGCATTGGTTGCAATATAGACTTTAGAGAAGGTGATCTGGCCTTGCGCGGCAATTTTGCGACAGTAGACGATGAATTAAAAATAATAGACAGAAGAGCCGGCAGGGATATATCCTCCGAAGAATCGTACGCGCTTTGCAAAACCCTACGGGAAAATATTTCATTTTCTGATAAAGATGTTTCAATTATAATAGAGCCCACTGTGGGTCACCGTACTGTAATCAGATTTAGACACAATCAAAAAAAATTATCTGACAAAGTTACTAACACTGACCCTGCTTATAATAAAATTAATGGAATGGGTATTGCAAATAAGTCTGTTAGCAAGATGTCTTTACTAAAATCAATCCCGGTAGAAAATATAGAATCAGCAAAACTCTCGGCCAAATTAATCAATGAATTTACAGAAAAAGCAATGAAAATACTAAATACTCATCCAGTAAATATTAATCGTGCTAAAATCGGAAAAAAGATCATCAACGCTATTATTGTACGAGATTCAAGTAATAGGTATCCACAGGTCGTGCCAATTAATAAGAAGTATGGTATGAAAACATCCTGTATAGTCGATATGCCAGTAGAAATAGGCATTTCCAAGGTTTTAGGTATGAACACATTAGAAGCAGGAAATATTGATAACTATGAACAGAAGGCAGAGATAACTGCGAAGGCTCTAGAAGAATATAATCTTGTATATGTACACATAAAGGGTCCAGATGAATTCGGACACGATGGTGATGCAAGAGGTAAAAAGAAAAATATTGAACAAATTGACAAGCGTTTTTTTGGAACTCTAATAAATAAGTTGAATACAGATAACTCAACCATTATTATTTCGGCAGACCACTGTACACCTTGTACACTCAAGAGTCATAGCGATCATCCGGTTCCGCTCTTGGTCTCAGGAAACATGATAAATAGAGATGGTACTGCTAGGTTTACAGAAAAATATGGAGAAAAAGGCAGTATGGGACTGATAGCCGGAGAAAATGTATTGATGAGGACATTAAATATAATATTGAAAAATAAAATCTGCTGATCTTTAATTTTCAATAAATATAGTTAGTAAAGTAATAAATTTAGGTTCGCTTAAAGTCCAACTGCAGAAGCAGTTAACATGTCTTTACACTGTTCGCAAATTTGCTCATCTATGTTTGATTCCATAGAGTGGTGAATGTCACATATTAGGAAAGTGTAACGCATATAGTTACAAAGTTCAACAAATTTTGCCATCGTGTTAGGTGTATACGCTTTGTTAGCCGACAGATCTTTGGCAATTTCGTCAATCCTTTCCATCACTTCGGTGACAGATACCAATCTTGAAATTAATTTACTATCGCCTCGGGTACCCCTTACATAATTACTTATTGCTGCCTGAGTAACTCCAAGAACCTTGGCGACAAGTTCTTCTCTGAGGTGGTACTCAGCAATTAGTTTTCGAGCCAAAATAGCTCTGATAGCAGGAATCATAGATTTGGCCTCAATTTCCGAGGGTAAGAGCATTATAATCTATATCAACGTCAAAGATTTATTATTTAAAGGTATTTGATACAGGTAAGACATATTTAAATATGCGATCCCTTTGATTTTACTAACAATAATGTATAACATGGATAACATATTTTCACTTTTTTTTTACAAGTCAACAAATTATTTAGGGGGTCATGTTTAGTATGAGAATAAAATTTGGCTTTACCCAAGGCTTAAATGTAGCTAGGCTTGGCCTAGATGAAACCCAGATCATGCTAGCTTCCCAAATTGCGGACAGAATGGGTTATGATTCTATCTGGACGATGGATCACTCTAATGTTCCTCAATGGAAAAATGCTATTGTAAATGATGCATGGTTAATGCTTGCTGCATTAGGTACTGTTACGCGAAACGTGGAACTTGGCACATGTGTTACTGATGCAATTCGTAGGCATCCTTCTGCTATAGCGCTTTCCACTATAACCCTAGATCGAATCACAAAGGGTAGGGCTATGCTAGGCATTGGAGCAGGAGAAGCACAAAATGTTGTCGACTTTGGCATAGAGTTTGAAAAACCTGTAACAAAGTTCAAAGAACAATTGGAAGTAATAGAAAGGTTATTTAGCTCGGATCCTGAGCATCGTGTAAGTTACCAAGGTCAATACTATAAATTAATAAATGCATGCCTTCAGGCTAGCTTCATTCGAAAGCCTAGGCCTCCAATATATATAGCAGCGGGCGCTCCGAAGACGCTCGAGCTATGTGCTATCTATGGCGATGGTTGGATACCTATTGGCTATACCCCGGGCTTATTCAAGCATCACTCAGATGTAATTAAACAAAATGCTCATAAAATTGGAAGGGATTTAACTGGATTCCAGTTCGCTAATGATGTAGATATATATTTTACCGATGATGGTGAGGAAGCATGGAATAAGATGAAAAATGCTGTAAAAGTTAGCTTATATAAACCAGAGTTACTCAAGGTTCATAATATTCAACAAGATTCCACCTTCGATTTTCGTAAATATTTTACAGAATATGCCATGAACAAACCAGAGTTGATGGAACAAATGAAGAAAGCAGCTATAAAAATTCCAGATGACATTGCGAGAAGCGCAATAGGAGTGGGAAAACCAGATGATGTAATTCAGATGCTAGAGCGATTTATTGATGCTGGAACAAATCACTTTATTATCAGGTTCTGGGGAGAAGGCTATTTTAAGAATATTGAGCTATTTGGCAATAAAGTCATACCTTATTTCCGCGAGCGAGAAAAATGAGTGGTATCACATATATATATCTAAGCAATGATTAGTTACCTGCATCGTATTCTTTATATTCTTTATATTCCTCATTGGCTTTGTCTTTCGAGTATTTGTACCACAGAGAGGTTCTGCGTCAAATCCCATTTTTCTTAAAGAGGAGGAAAATTCGGCTGCGAACCCATGGTATGTATAAATTTTTTTTGGCTTACACCGTTCTACCACTCTAATAAGTTCATGAAAATCGCAATGATCGCTTAGAGGTAGAGCATAATCTAAACCCATGATAAATTTATATTTATTATCCACAGCCCATCCGCTAAAACCTACCGTAATTGCACCATAAGTTGATTTCATATATTTTACAAAATTACTGCCAGATCTAGTTAACGGTGCAATCATGATCCAAGGCTTATCCTTAGAAAGAAGACCTTGCGACAAGGCATCAGCATGAGAGAGCGTTTCAATAAGAGGTATGCCCAGTTCCCTATAAATTGAATTCATTTTTTGAATAGACTCATGAAGATAAACTGGTCCCCAGTTAGCAAAAAGTTCAGTAAGTAGCTGAGCCTTCCCAAGAGAATATCCCATCAGTATAACAGGAACACCGCGATCGTATGACTCCGAAATAATGTTGTTGGTCTTATGGAGGACCTCAGTTATACTGGGGAAGATATATTCCGGTTTTCCAAAAGTGGACTCTATTAAAAGTGTATCAACTGCGGGTAGTTTGGCAGGTTTCATAAACCCTCTTTCTCTAATTGAAATATCACCTGTATAGTAAATGCAATCATCTATCAAAAGACCCTTAGATCCAAGAATATGGCCGTTATCGATTAATTCGAACCCGTCATGCTCTTCAACAAAATTGTCTATTTTATATCCTCTTGACCGAGCAATCAAGCATGTTGCTTTTGACATGAGCAGCGTTGATCGACATCTTTTCTTATCACTTTTCTCTGCTAGGTGATCTGAATGGGCATGAGAAATAAAAGTAAAGTCACAATGATCATGTCTACTGGGATCAAGCAATATCTTATTACTTCTATCGTAAATAACAATGCCGCATTTGGAATAGCTAATATTGGCTTGCACTTCAGTAGCTCTAGTGAGTAGATGTGGCAGTATTTGAATATTATAGAAATCTAGCGTTAATATTTATCCTCCATAGTATTCATTATTACATCCATAATTTGTCTAGACCGCTATCTTATAACACATGATAATAAATCGGCAAGATAGATATACTAAATGTATTAAATCAAATTATAAACAAGGTACGGGAACTATAGCAATAAGCAATAATCTAAAAAGCATGTATCTATTTTAGTATTAATATGGAACCAGAGATAAGAAGCACGGCAGATAGCAATTTAAATGTTCATTCCTTTGAAAATACAGAACAGATCTTCTTTGAACTAGCGAGTGAGCAGAGGTTATCAATAATGTTCAGACTGATGGCTGATGATCAAAGGAATAATACGGCTAATCTTTCAAAGCTTGCAAAGGATCTGAATGTAACAATACAAGAAGCACATAGAAATGTTAATAGATTAATGGATTCTGGTCTCATTGAAAAAAATTCGCAAGGATTATTTTTCTTGACAACTTTCGGAAAAACAATCATAAAACAAATTTTGACCTTCGACTTTCTTTCCAGAAATAAAGAATATTTTTCAGAGCATACTCTAGGAAAAGAGACACCGATGAAATTCATACAAAGAATTGGTGCTCTGAATAACTGTGAGTTGATTCAGGGGATCGTGGCTGTCATTGAAATCTTAAAACAAAGGTTGTATAAAGAGTCTATGGAGTATATATACGGAATGCTACCACAGATTCCCCTTGATTTAATAGAAGCAGTGATACCAAAAATAAGAGATGATCGCATTAACTTCCATTATATACTTCCTCAAAAGGCTATAGTTCCTAAAAAACGAATTGATCTTTTAAAAAATGCTGGATTTTATGAACTACTTGACAAGAAAAAAAGGCAAAAAGAGGAAGAGGGAGTAGCGTATGAAGGTCCAATACAAAGACGGATGATAAATAAAATTAATGTGGCGATAATTTTAAATGAAAAACAGGCGGCTGTAATGTTTCCAACGCTAAAAGGTGATATTGATATGAATTCAATGTTCTATAGTGTCGATCCATTATTTCACGAATGGTGCCTTGACTATTTTAGATATTGGTGGTATAATTCAAGAACATTTGATGAAAGCAAATTATTAGAAGTCTAAGCTCCTTAAAAGGCAATTTTTATTTCTACTACATATTATCAATAAGCGTTTGGAACAAATTTGAATTAATTACCACGGCTGTTTATGCACGCACTTGGATAGGACAGAATTAGTATATTAAATATCAGTTCTCTAATAATTATATTCTATCAGATAGGCATCCGTAATACTCTACTCATATTATCGTCTCCTTTCCCTTCTGTTACTTTTATTCATACACATTTGTTTGACTATATGATATCCTACTTGTTCTTGCTTTTGTATTATATTCAATCCAATCAATTAGTGATTGTACGTCTGTGGAAACAAAATCAGTTCCAAGAGAGTCAGATAAGTTCGTAAGTTCTGAATAGGTCGACGCCACAACATAAATCGCTCCTTTTAATTTTTTTTTCATCGTTTTTATAGAAATAGAAATAAATCGTAACGAGCTTTCCTTAGATGTGTAAATACATACTACCATTATATCGTTTTTATGATTACAAAACTTTGTAATATAACGCTGAAGATCTATATCAAAGAATGGATCAATATGTTGTTCGATATTACCAATATATGAAGAATTCCATCCTAAAATTCGTAAGGCTATTGCTCCTATTTTGGCAAAATAGATTTGATCCTCAGAGCCTGCAAGAGAAATGGCAAATGAATGAGATTTATTTGACATCGATTGTATGCTAAACTTTACTAAATCTGTTAATTCGGATATAATGTTCAACATAGAAAGTAGTTCTGTTTTACCTAATTTACCGCGATTATAAAATTCATTAAGCGTATTTATTGTTGGTAAAAGGATGTCCCATAGAATTTTGATTTGCTCTACATTTGAATTTAATGCGCTTATTATAATTTTACGTGCCTGATTTTCATCAGTATGTGTTACCGCAATGATGAATTTCTGCTGAATTTCAAGATAATTTATTGGAAATTCAATGTCGGAGACTCCATCTGCTAAGTACCAAGCGTTAATAGGACCAATTGTTTTTTTTTCGATTAATCCCCGAGCAAAGAAAATGCTAAGATATTTCGTAATTGTCATTCGATTAATTCCAGTTTTGTGTGCTATCTCTGTACCCGAAAGACCAGCGCTATTATTCTGCAAGACATCAATAATTTTACTTTTCACCTCATCGAGAGTATATTTTTTGTATATAATTTGTCAACTCCGTCTCATCTTTTCTTTTAGATACGAACGTGTACTAGATATTAAATCAGTTAATGCATTAAATGCGTTTCCAACATCGCTCATCTTTACCAGTACTATAGTGTCCGTATAGCAGCTAACAGTGTCTTCTATATTAATATGCCTAGCAGCCAGTTGATTATAAAAAGCAATAGCACATCCCGGAGTTTTAATAATTCCTTCTGGGCTATGAACTATTATAGCAGCTAAATCATTCTCTACCTCTAAGATATCTTGATAAGTAAACATTGCTTTTACGCGATCTAATAGGGCATAGTCAAATACTAAGGTAATTGATAGAATACTTTCGGAAATACTTATAAAATTGTCAGCGTTCCTTTTCAAAGCTTTAGCAATTCTTTCTGTTGTGTTTTTGCTCTTGCTCGTAGAGAGCTTTGCAACATCTGTTTTGACACTAATCACGCTATCTGCTAGGATTAAAGAAATATGTCTTTTTTCATGAATTTTATAAAATTTTCTTGAACGTTTTAGTGCAGTAACTATACTTTCTATATTAACATTTTTATTCAGTATTTTATCAACTTGAGGTTTTAGCATTCTTGCTAAAGCGCTTATATTACAATAACCACGCTGTAGTGAATCTTGGAAAAAAATATCGTTACATATAATGTCTTTTACCGTGCTATTTATAGATTTATTATTGACCGACATTGGTCATCAGGAATCTACTCGGTCATTATAGACCAAAAAATATAAATGTAGCGTTACATCCGAAACGCGTAATATGGTTAAAGAAAAGGTAGTACTAGCATATTCAGGAGGATTGGATACTTCAGTTTGCATTAAGTACTTACAGACACTATACAACCTTGATGTCATTACTGTAACGGTTGACTGTGGACAAAAAGAGAATTTTAAAGAGATCGAAAGGAAGGCTAAGGCAATAGGTTCAGTAAAGCACTTTTATATTGATGCAAAAGATGAATTTGCAAAAGGTTATGTTATTCCATGTATAAAATCAAATGGGCTATATCAAGGGAAATATCCTCTCGCAACTGCTCTTGCGCGACCGCTAATTGCCGCAAAATGTGTAGAAGTGGCAAATAGAGAAGATGCAACATCGATTGCTCATGGTTGTACTGGAAAGGGTAACGATCAGATTAGATTTGATGTAACTATTCATGGCTTAAATCAAGCATTAAAAATTATTGCTCCTATTAGAGACATGAACCTTACTAGAAATATTGAAATGAATTTTGCAAAGGAACAGCATATTCCACTAGATGTAGATTCAAAAAAATACAGTATAGATCTTAATATATGGGGTAGGGCTATAGAAGGTGGTGATATAGAAGACGCATATTCTGAACCTCCGGACAGTATTTTCCAATTTGTAAGATTTGATAACAGTAATTCGGGATATCTCGAACTGGAATTTGAAAATGGTATTCCAGTATCAGTAGATGGAAAAAAGATGAAAATAACTGATTTACTACAATATTGTAATAAGAAAGCCGGTTCTTATGGAATAGGCATTATAGACCATATAGAAGATCGGGTTGTTGGAATAAAGTCCAGAGAAGTTTATGAGTCTCCAGCAGCAGTGGTTATAATTGAATCTCACAAAGATCTTGAGAAGATGGTATTAACTAAACATCAACTTAGATTCAAACAAATGGCTGACGAACAATGGAGTTGGCTGGTATATTCTGGTCTATGGTTAGATCCACTGAGGATAGATTTAGACAGATTTATAGAATCAACTCAGAAAACAGTTACTGGAAGAGTAAAATTAAAGATGCAGAATGGTTCAATACGTGTGGTAGCAAGACAGTCAGATTATTCTCTTTATAAAAACTACTTAGCAACATACTCGGGTTACTCTACGTTCGATCAAAATTTAGCAAAGGGATTTGTAGATCTGTGGGGACTGCAATCTATAACTGCAAATGCTGTAGCGAAAACAGCTAGATCAAAACCATTTGGAAAAAGGAGGCGATAATTAAGTATTGAAGATAGAATGCAAAGATTGTGCAGCTCAAATAAGTATCCCAGATGATGCAGTAGTTGGAGAAATCGTAACATGTCCTGATTGCGGTGCCGACTTTGAAATTGCATCAAAATCGAAGGAGAAAGTAGAATTAAAGCCTGCTGAAACCGTAGGGGAAGATTGGGGACAATAATGACGGAGCTTTGCATAATTTATGACAAATTGCGTTTTGAGGAAAAAACACTTTACGATAAGGCTTTAAAAAAAAATCTAAAAGCAAAAATTGTTGATGCCAAAACTGTTAGCGTTAGTACAGAAATTAAAAGAAAAGATCTGCAATTAGGCGATGTGATATTACAGAGAAGTATAAGTCACTTCAGAGGTCTTTATCTTACTGCAAGTTTAGAGTTTTTAGGATTTCCTGTTATTAACAAATTCCGAGTAGGAGAGATATGCGGTAACAAATTGATAACATCAATTGCACTTTCCAAATATAAGGTACCCACCCCGAAAACGTATTTCGCATTTAGTGCTCAATCGGCAAAGGAAGTAATCCATCAGATAGGATATCCTGTAGTCCTAAAACCAATTATAGGTTCATGGGGTAGAGGAGTTTTCCCATTACGTGATGTTGAAGTAGCAAACATGATTGTAGAAGCAAGGGAAGAAAATAGTAGTCCACTTGCTCGTATTTATTACATACAAGAAATGGTCAAAAGGCCACCAAGAGATCTTAGATGTATAGTAGTAGATGAAAGAATTGTCACTGCTATTTATCGTTATTCTGCAGAAAATGAGTGGAGAACAAATGTAGCACGAGGAGGAAAAGCGGAAATTGCTCCGATCACGAGCGAGCTAGAAAATGTTGCCTTGAAAGCTGCCAAGGCTGTAGGCGGTGGTATACTTGGAGTTGACTTGATGGAGGATGAAAATAGAGGGCTATTGGTTCATGAAGTTAATAATACCGTAGAATTTCGTGGAGCTTCAAATGTTTCGGAAATTGATATCGCCAGCGCAATGATAGATTACTGTATAAAGATTGCAAAAAAGTGACTATTGCTCTTGCGATTGCCCAAAAATATAAATGGAAATCTAATTTAGCCAGTAACATTATGTCTATAAGAAAATTCATAAATTCTATTAATCGCAAAGAAAAAGAGGTATATTATTAAATGAAAGTCGGAGTAGTTGGTGCGTCAGGTTATGTTGGGGGTGAGCTTTTACGCTTACTCGTGTCTCATCCTAAGGTAGAAGTTAGCATGGTGATCTCTAGAAAGAATGCCGGTGAATACGTACATCATGTTCATCCCAGTCTGAAAGGTTTCATTGACCTTACATTTTCGCCTATGGATTTAGAAAAATTGGCAAATTCTTGCGATTTGGCATTTACCTCAGTTCCACACGGTAAATCAAACAAAATCGTAAAAGCTCTGTTTGATGTAGGTATGAAAATAGTAGATCTATCTGCAGACTTTCGTTTAAAAGATCCTAAGGATTATATAAAATGGTATGGATGGGAACATCCTTTTCCAGATATGCTATCAAAAGCAGTATATGGCGTTCCTGAACTACATCGTAATGAGATTAACAGAGCCCAATTGGTATCTTGTCCTGGTTGTATGGCAGTCACTTCTTTACTCGCAGTAAAACCCCTAGTTGAAAATAACTTAATTGACACTGAGCATATTGTAGTCGATAGCAAGATAGGCTCATCAGGTGCTGGTGCAAAACCGAGTCTGGGCACCCATCATGCTATGCGCTATGGTGTAATCAGACCCTACAAACCTGCAAAACACAGGCATACCGGGGAAATAGAACAGGAATTAGGCTTGATTGCCAAAAAGGCAATCAAGGTTAGTATGAGTCCCCACGCAGTGAATATTGTCAGAGGTATACTTACTACTAACCATACATTTCTAAATAAGAAAGTAAGCGAATTGGATCTTTGGAAAATATACAGAAAGTCCTATAGTGGTGAACCGTTTATAAGATTTATTCGTGACAAGAAAGGGTTGTATAAATTTCCAGATCCCAAATTTGTGGTTGGTTCTAACTTTTGTGACGTAGGATTTGATATCGATGAATACAACCAGCGGATTGTGGCTCTCTCAGCATCAGATAACTTGATGAAGGGAGCCGCAGGGTCTGCCATACAAAATATGAATATAATGCTAAGGTATGATGAGACAGATGGATTAAAGTATACTCCATTGACGCCGGTATGATAGTGATTAAAATAGGTGGAAGTGTAATAAATGGATTGAATTCAAGTACTCTTACCGACATTAAAAAGATATCTGAAAAAGATAAATTGATTCTTGTACATGGTGGTGGAAAAGAGGTTACTGCTATTGCAAACAAGCTTGGTAAAGAGCAAAAATTTATAGTATCTCCGGGAGGAGTAAAAAGCAGATATACTGACAAGGAAACTGCCGAAATATATACAATGGTAATGTCAGGCAAAATTAACAAGATGATAGTAAGCATGCTTTTACGTGAAGGCCTAAAATCGGTAGGGCTAACAGGGATCGATGGGATTATTTTAAAAGCAGAACGTAAGAAAAAGCTTATAATAATAAATGATAAAGGCAGAAAGATGGCAATCGATGGAGGATACACTGGAAAAATAAGCTCAGTCGATCCTTCCTTGTTGAACACTCTTGCTATTGAAGGGTATGTTCCTGTCATTTCTCCAGTCGCTCTAAGCGAAGAATTTGACTTTCTCAATGTAGACGGAGATAGGGCGGCTGCGCATATAGCAGCTGGAGTTAGAGCAGACAAAGTGATATTTATTACGAATGTTGATGGTTTAGTGTTAGAACAAAAACTAGTTACAAAATTGACTGTTGATGAAGCAAAAGTAGTTCTACCAAAAATAGGATTTGGGATGGAAAAGAAAGTTCTTGCTTGTATCGAGGCCCTAGAAATGGGGGTGAAAGAGGCAATAATTTCATCTGGTCAGAGGGAGAATCCTATTTCCTCGGCTATATTACATCATAATTGCACGGTGATCACATACAAATGAATGGAGAAGATCAGTACTTATCTAACTTGTATCAAAGATTTCCTATAAACATAACACGCGGTAAAAATGCTAGAGTTTGGGATACTTTAGATAAGGAGTATATTGATTGTATGGCTGGATATGGAGTAGCGCTTGTTGGACATTGCAATACCAGAGTTGTGCAAGCTGTAAAAAACCAAGTTGAGAAACTCATAGTGTGTCATATGTCAGTATATAATGAATCCAGGCTAAAATTTCTACAAAAAATCGTAAACATGGCCCCACGGGGATTGTCCAATGTATTTTTTAGTAATAGTGGAGCGGAAGCAGTTGAAGCTGCATTAAAATTCTCCCGTAGATATACTGGTAAACCTGGAGTTATTTCTATGAATGGTGCATATCATGGCAAGACATTCGGAGCCCTCTCAGTAACTCATAGTGAGAAATATAGAAAATTTTTCATGCCATTATTAGAAGGCGTTAAATTTGTTCCCTATATAGATAGTCACAAAATAGAAGAAGCAATTGATAAAAATATTGGAACCATAATTGTAGAACCGATCCAGGGCGAAACAGGTATTATTGTACCACCACAAGGTTCAATTGAACGCATCAGAGAAATTTGTGATGAGTATGGGCTGGTACTTATATTCGACGAAATTCAATCAGGTCTTGGAAGGACGGGTAAATTATGGGCTGGACAAAATTGGAATACTATACCAGATATCATGTGTCTGGCAAAAGGAGTGGCTGGAGGAATACCAATGGGATTGACTCTCTTAAAACCAAAAATTATTGAAGCAATGAAGATTGGAGAACATTCCTCTACCTTCGCAGGAAATCCACTTGCATGTGCTGCAGGCCTCGCCACGTTGGAAGCATTGACAGAAGACAGGCTCGTAGAAAATGCGGCAAAAATGGGTAAATATTTCAAAGATGGTCTTTTAATGCTGAAGGATAAGCATAAAGTAGTTAGAGAAGTTAGGGGTCTTGGCATGATGCTAGCAATAGAATTACGTTTCGAAGTGAAAGATATTTTATTTGATGGAATTAGAAACGGTCTGCTTATGTTATATTCAGGACGAAATGTAATCAGGCTGCTTCCACCACTCGTTATGGATGAAGCAACCATTTCCAGTGTATTAGAAATAATCGATCAATTACTTTCAAACGAGGAGAAGAGGAGAAATGTCCAGTAATAACCTGGATACTCTAGATGAAAGAATAGTCGGAATTTTGAGAATAGACTCGCGTAAACCATTTGTGGAGGTTGCTAACGAAATTGGATTATCTGAATCTGCAGTAAGGAGGCGTGTCAAGAATTTAGTAAAGGACGGTATTATTAGACGATTCACTATTGAACTGAATACCGGTGACAAGACAAGCGCTATTACTCTAATTTCAGTTAGCTCAACATCTGATAGCTCCACAGTTACTTCTAAATTAATGGAACTTGATGGAGTTGAAGTAATCTATGAAATTACAGGACAGTATGACATAGCCGCAATTATTAAGGCACGTACTATCGAACACATTAACAAATGTATTGATGAAGTGCGAAAGATACAAGGTGTTTCTGATACGAATACTGTAATTATCTTAAAAACTCTGCGATAATCATATCCCTATTTCTAACGTATTGTTCTTAAAAAGTTAATGAAATTGCGAGAAAGTTTATATCATGTGCGAATTAAGTTATTATGATAACAAAAATGTCGCTAATATCAGATGATCCAAACTATTACGCGCGTAAGTATAATAACTCGGAGACAGATAGAAAGAGAATAAGAATTCTTGATTCTACGCTAAGAGAAGGGGAGCAACATCCTGGAGTTTCATTTACAACAAAACAAAGAATCCAAATTGCTTGGATGCTGGATTCTTTTGGGGTTGATCAAATAGAAATTAGTCCCGTAGTATCACCTGATCATGAAGTATCTACAAAGACAATTATAAAACAGGGTTTAAAAGCTGATATCCTGGCACATGTACGGGCAATAAAAAGTGATGTTGATACTGCATTGAGGTGCGATTCATCTTGGATAGCAACCTACATGGGTATTTCTGATATCCATCTTTCTTCAAAATTAAAGATAACAAGAGAAGAAGCAAAGATAAGAGCACTAGATGTGATAGATTATATCAAATCCCATGGATTGAAATCTAGGTTTACCATGGAAGATGCTAGTAGAACCGACCCTATCTATCTTATAGAGATGTGCAACGAGATAAGCAAACGCGGCATTGAAAGGATCAGTATTCCAGATACAGTAGGCATTATGCGACCGAGAGGTATGTATAATCTTGTTAAAATGGTGTACGATAATATTGATAAATCAAAAACCTCGCTAGATGTTCATTGTCATAATGATGTAGGATTAGCGCTTGCAAACTCTTTAGCAGGATGTGAGGCAGGAGCGGAACAACTTCATACAACTATAGATGGCTTTGGGGAAAGGACTGGCATTCCTTCGCTGGCGGAAGCTGCAGTTGCGCTGACATTAATTTACAACTCAGAGAACGATTTACGGCTACACATGCTCAAAGATCTGTCTAAAACGATTTCTCAATATATAAATATTGAAGTTCCTCAATCAAAACCAATTGTAGGGGACAGTGCATACAAACATAAAGCCGGTACTCATCTCGCTGCAATTTTGAGAAATCCTGCAGCATATGAAATATTGGACCCAAAGACTGTAGGTAATCGACGCAAGATCGTATTTGGAGAACTTGCAGGTAAAAATGGTGCCTCATATTTATTGTCGTTGCTGGGATTAGAAACAGGACATCACGAAGCAGAAACTTTAGCTCGCGGTTTGAAAGAGCTTCGCATGGGCGATATCCTGGAATTATATCTAGACGATAAATTGGAGAGAAAGATACTTAATGATGCAACTATGAAAGTAAAGGAGTAAGCAATAGTATGGTTAAATGTCCAGAATGTGATGCAGAAATAAAAGTACCTACTGATTCAATAGAAGGCGAAATTTTGACGTGTCCTGATTGTGGTACAAGCTACGAGTTAGTAAAGGAGGGAGATCAATTTAATATAAAACCTGCCCAAGTTGTCGGTGAGGACTGGGGGCAGTGACTGAAGGAAAGACATCATCCTTATCTCTTACAATTCTTTATGACAATATTAGATGGGAAGAAAAGGCTCTTTATGAGTCTGCGAAAAGAAAAGGAGTTCACATAAATAATATTGATTGTAAAAATCTCATTGTTAATTTAAACAAAGATTTTCAGCAATATAGAGAAAAAATTATTCTTCAACGTTGCGTCAGCTATTTTAAGAGTATTCATTCGACCGCTGCTTTGGAAGGCCTAGGAGCGCATATGATCAACCCACTTTATCCAGCCATTGTATGTGGCAATAAATTATTTTCTCATATGATCCTTCAAAATGCTGGAATAAAAACACCTAAAGCTTTTTCAGCATTTTCCGAAGAATCTGCGCTAAAAGTTCTTGATGAAATGGGTTATCCTGCAATTATTAAACCTACTATTGGCAGTTGGGGTAGGTTGATTGCTCTCTTGCGGGACAAGTATGCAGCGAAGGCAGTAATAGAAGACCGAGAACATATGTTCCCTCTTTACCATGTTTACTATTTTGAAGAATTCATCGCACGTCCTCCACGTGATATAAGGGCGATTGTTGTAGGAAATAGAGTTGTTTCAGCCATTTATCGCTATTCTGAAAACAATGATTGGAAAACAAATATGGCATTAGGTGGTCGTGCAGAAGCCTGTCCGATTACGAGTGAATTAGAAGACATTTGTATAAAATCTGCAAATGCTCTTGGTGGAGAAATCGTTGGAGTAGACCTTATGGAAAGCAACGAGCGTGGATTAATTGTTCACGAAGTCAATAATACAACTGAATTCAAAAACACGGTAAGAGTGACGGGAATAGATGTATCTGGGTCGATGATTGATTACGCTTTAAAAAAGGCAAAAAGTCAGAAAGAATAAGAAAATTGATTTCTCCTACTTTTGCAGTAGAATTATTAAAAAGATCATTGGAGCAGTATACCCCTTCGCGATCAGAGGCATCTCTTGCAAATATGCTGAAAAATAAATGTGTTAATGAGCTTGGCTTTGAACAGGCCCATATAGACAGTGTTGGAAATATTATCGCAACAAAGGGTAACGGGGAACCGAGAATATTATTATGCGGTCATATGGATACTGTTCCCGGTCAAATTCCTATTAGAATAGAGGATGGTTATCTGTATGGTCGCGGAGCGTCAGATGCAAAAGCTCCATTGATCGCAATGTTACTCGCAGGTTCTGAATTTCCGAAACAACGAGGAACTATAATTTTTGCTGGTGTAGTAGATGAAGAAGGAAATGCAACTGGAATAAAGCAACTTGTAAAGAGTAACATCGCGGTAGATTATGCCATCTTTGGTGAACCAAGTGGCATAGACAATATTACTATTGCATACAAAGGAAGACTGGCAATTAGACTTACATGTAATGTTGGGTATAGTGCTCATGCAAGCGCTCCTTGGCTTGCTAAAAATTCGATTGAAGAGATATTTGATTTCTGGAATGCAATAAATCTCAAAATAAATTTAGCAAGTGTGGGGGAAAATAAGTCTAGCGCTATTAGTTGTAGTCTGACGGAAATTACAGGTGGCTCTAGTCATAATGTCACACCTCAACAATGCAAGATAACAATAGATATACGAGTACCTTCTTCCACTACATGCAAAAGTGTACTCAGTATTTTAGATGAAACAATAAAGAAGATTGAAGGAGAAAAAGAAGGAGTAAAGGCTAGATATAGAATTGAAGACATGACAGATCCCTTTGAAACAAATCCATCATCTGCTCTTATAAGATCTCTCTCACTTTCAATACTTGATGTTCGTAAGAAACGGCCGATTCTCTTACGCAAGACTGGCACGGGCGATATGAATATTCTGGGGAATGCCTTCAAAATACCCGTAGTAACTTATGGACCTGGAGATTCCCATGTTTCTCATAGTGTTAAAGAGAGAGTAAACATAGAGGAGTATATTTCTAGCATAGATGTATTTAGCAGAGCATTGTTTCATGTATCTAGACTCCATCGTATTAACGGAGTTAGAGTTTACGGTACCAAAGACAAAATATAGAGCCAAATTACTATTGACCTTATGCTCTGGTTTATTGGAATAGGTATCAATGGATACCGTGGCATCAGTCTTTATGCCTTGGACGTTATGAAGTCATGTAATGTAATATACATTGATACTTTTACAAGCTCATTAACCAAGGTGGATATAGAAGGTTTAAAACATATAATCAAAGAAAATGAGAATAGAAAAATATCTGCTGTCCAACGATGGTTCGTAGAAGATGGACGTATGATACTTGAACAGTCAAAAAATAATAATGTGGCATTACTAACGTATGGCGATCCACTCATTGCTACTACTCATACGGAATTGTATGTACGAGCAGTGAGAAACTTCATTAAAACTGATGTTATACATGCTGCTTCCGGAATTACATCTTTGATTGGTGAAGCCGGATTACATATGTATAAATTTGGCAGGACAGTTACATTGATGTTAGCACCACAATCTGCTATTTCCGTATACAATACAATCTTGGATAATTTACTCGTTGGAAACCATACAATGATTTTAACGGAATACAGTAATGATGACGATGGGAAACCTTTCTTTCTTGATCCACGTCATGTTCTTTCATCATTATTAGAGATAGAAAAGCATTCAAAATGTAGGATATTTTATGAAGAGACATTTGTAATTGTTGGTTCTAGAATTGGTACTACACAGAAAAAGATAGTATCTGGAAAGGTGAGATCACTCATTGACACAAATTTCGGAGTCGGACCGCATTCAGTAATAGTAACTGGGTCACTCCATTTTACGGAGTCAGATGCTCTATTGACTCTTACTAATAACATGGATGCCCCAGTGGATAATACTATAACTATGGATAGAGCGTCTATTACTATGGTTAAAAATTATGCTCCAAAAGCCAAAAAAGCAGTTGAACAAATGAAAAATATAGTTAGAGCAAATGATAATTCTGTCATCAACAACACTGGATCGATTGAAGTCCTTAATAATGCAGAATATTATATTGACGATGCAGAAAGATTTCTAAGACAAGGTAAACTTGATCTTGCTGTTTTAAGTATTGGATATGCAGAGGGTCTAATCGATGCACTGCGTTTTCAAAGGGGAATAAATCCTTGGCTTTTGTAGCCTAATGTACAAGACTTGTGTTATTTAGATGCAAAGGCTATACTATATAAACCAGTATTTTGACTATGTACATGATAATAAAGTTAACGTATGTATTATCATACAATGAAGGTCTAGATCGTATTAGAACATGCTTTAAAAGTTTTAGTCATCTTTTTACCAAAATAGTTTATATCGACACTGATTCATTCTAGTTGGATAAAGATGGTAAGGAGTTCAAGAAGCAAAAATCAGCAACATAAATTAGCCTATATTCCTTCTGAACTTTTGCAATTTGTGCAACACGATACTTATTCTCTGCTGATCAAAGGCGACGCAGGAACAGGAAAAACTACTCTTTCACTAACTATTCTGAGGGCATTAAAAATCAAAAGTAATTTCTTCTACATTTCTACAAGAATATCCACTAAACAACTCTTTACATATTATCCTTGGCTTCATGAATTAATTGAAGAATCCAAAATGTCTTCATCAACAGGTGAGACGCCTAATAAGGGATATACTTTATCGAGCTTTGAGGATGCGCGTCTTGATGAACCCGAATCGCTTTTTGAGAGAATTACCAATCAATTAATGGATGTTAAAGCTCCCATCATTATCATTGACAGCTGGGATGCTATCGCATCTTTTATGGATAAAGAAGCAAGATTAAATAATGAACGCGTTTTACAAACATGGTGTGAAAGGGCAGGAGCCAAGCTAATCCTTATAAGTGAATACCCAACTAACAAGACACTTGACTTTCTTGTCGATGGGATTGTCGAGCTACAATATAAGTTCCATGATGATTTAAAGATAAGACAAATTCTCCTTTCAAAATTACGAGGTATTGAAATAAAGAAGCCATCATATATTTATTCTCTTAATGATGGTATGTTTCGAAGCTACAGTTCTTACTCGCTATCTGATTTTGTCATCAGTTCGAATTTTGCATGCGTCAATAAAGAGGCTACACAGGCGCTGGAGCCATTACTTTCTAAGGACTCTTATATAACAAGTGGATATGAAGTTTTAGATACAGACTTGGGAGGAGGATTTCCAAGTAAAGGAATTGTACTTATAGATGCAGATCCATCTATAAATCTCAAGATAACTACTGCTTTTTTAGCCGGTATCATATCAAAGTTCGGTAAATCATGTAATCCCGTCATAATTCAACCATCTACGATATTCGATGCTAATTTGGTAGAATGTTACATGAACACTCTTGTTCGTATTGAAGCCATGAAGCAAGGACTTGTACAAATCCTTTATCCAGTCAAAGAAATGGAAGAACAAGGAGAAAAAGGAGAAACATCATTAGATGTGATAGACTACGGTTACCTAAATAACTTTCAACAACAATTTGAATTGTTTAGAAATGTCATTGCCAAAACGAGACAGGAACATCCTGATAAACTTTTGTTGAACGTATTGGGAATAGAAACGCCAACCACAGGAAAAATAAGCAAAACTAATGAATTCAAGATACTTGATATTATATCATTCATTAAGTCAAATAGTGACCTATGTCTTCTGCTAACTACTAATTCACAAAATATGGATGACCACCTAACTAGAATAAGCGATATTTATTTAAAACTTAAGACAATAAATGGAACATTGTGTCTTCATTCAGTAAGACCGCCAATGCGCTTGTATGCACTTACGACAATTACATCGATAGAATATCCAAAAATTACGCTCGAACCACTTGTATAGTATTACGTACTTAAATTGTAGTATTCTTCTGCAAAGTTTTCTTCGATACCAACAGGTAATAACTCTTTCATTTGATCGTAGTAAGAAAGAAATTTGTTACCTTTATGAGTTATTCTATATACCAATTTACTGCCATTGTTAGCCTCTTGGATAAGTCCACTATTAAGCAGTGAATCGAGGTAGATTTTACACTGATCATTGCTTAACATCGCTTTGTACATTATTTTTGTACGAGTTTCTTCTTTAGCGGATGATTTTAGAATTGCAGCAATTACTTCATATCGACTACGATTCTTCATATCGACGATAGAATTAAACCTACATGCAATTTAATGTGAATGGAACTATCAGATAGAAATATTATTCAATAAGTGATAACAATTGTTGATAAATCATTAACGTCAGACGATGGTGTCTGTCTGGAATAGATGTGTGAGCTGTTTATATCTATCTATAAATTCTTTGCCTAACTCACTTGTCCTGAAAATATGACGCTTTGAATCTGGATGCTCTTGTATCTTATCTAACATTCCATGCTTAAGTAGAAAATTCAGATAATCATTGATTTGTTTAGAATTAAGGTTACATTTATACATAACGTGTGTTTTCCTAGCTCCGCCACTGCATATAGAGAGTATAAATTCAATAATCTCCAACCATCCTCTATTACTCCAACCGCTCGAATTTAAAGGCAAATTGTTATCAAGATAGTATTATATCTCTTACTATTATATAGTACATGTACTTTTCAAGCGCAGAAAAGAAAATTCTATGATATTTATTTCACAAATAAACTATACTAAACAGGCTGGTTTCACTATATATTACGATTGTAATATCAAATTATCATTAACTTTACTACCACTAGGTTCATGTTCAATATAGGTAATGTTATTAACTTAATACAAAGTTCTTGAAATATAACAATGAAAGACTTTAAAAAAGTTATACCCAAGATTACTTCTCTTGACTTTATTCAAGCCCTCGACAAAGCTGTCACTATGATGCAAGACGAAAGGCGTTTTGGTTGTATTGTTGGTGGAAAAATAACTGGAGGATTTATGGAGCTGCGAATACCGGAAAATCTTGTGATTATTGGTGATCTACATGGTGATTTAAAATCATTTTTTGAAATACTTCAAAGTATTGACTTTGAGTACTTCCTTGCCAACTCTAACAATAAGATTATATTTTTAGGAGACTACGTTGACCGAGGAACCAATTCTATTGGAATTTTATATGTGTTATGCAATTTGAAATACGAATATCCGAACTCAGTTATACTTATGCGCGGTAATCATGAATCTCCTGCAGAATTTCCGTTTTGTTCACATAACTTACCAATTGAAATAGTGAAGTTATTTGGAGCAAAGACTGGAAAATTGATTTATAATAAAAAGATCCTTCCATTTTTTAAGCTTCTAGTTCTTGTAACATTGATAAAAGGTCGCCTAATTATCGTCCACGGCGGCCTGCCTGTAAACTTCTCTGAGCCAACGATACGTGATTTTAAACAAATCTTTGCTGCATCAGCAGAAAACTATCTTCGTAATACAGTAATGGAGGAGATATTATGGAATGACCCTCGTGAGAATATTAGAAATAACTTGTATTGGGAAAACTCTAAAAGAGGCTTTGGCAAGTATTTTGGGATAAATATCTCTAGGAAGTGGTTAAAGATATGTGGATCTAAAGCTATCATTAGAGGACATGAACCATGTCAAGGATTTAAGATTGACCATCATGGCGCCGTAATGACGTTATTCTCATGTAAAGAAGGTTATCCTTCTTATGAGCCAGCGTATATCATGATATCATCCGATAAATTAAGAAATATTCATAATGCTATCGACTTATCGCAGAATGTTGTGAAATTATAAAAATATGCTCTGTCAATTAATGCATTAAATTCCAAGAGTAGCTTTGATTTCTTTGCATCGTTTTCTCAATGAAACCGTTGATATGTCCGCAACTTGGCAAATCTCCACTTGCCTGAGAAACTCACTACAATTTTGAGCAGCTAGATAAATAACTGCGCCTGCCAGCGCCCTTGGATTTTTACCTATAGAAATTCTGTTCTGTTGTACTAGAGAATAAATTCTTAAGGCTTCTCGCTTCGTCTTTTCACTCAGACTCAACCTATTTGCGATGAGAGTAACATAATCTGGTCCATGCAGTACTGGCATCTGCAAAGAGAGTTCTCTCAAGATTAGCTTGTAGTGCGACATTACATCCTTGCTAGATAAATTGCATACTGTGGCAACATCTGAAATAGTCTTTGGTGTCGCCGTTTCTCTGCATGCAGCATATAATGCAGCTCCTACTAATCCTAGTGTAGACCTGCCTTTCGCAAGTTTTTTTATGGCAGCTTTTCTATAAATGTATGCAGCGCTTTCCATAACTGCTTGACTTAGATACAATTTGTCTCCAAAATTATTTAAAAACTTAAGAGCCTTTTCCAAGTTCCTAGAGATTGAATCATTTAATTGAGATCTGTTATTCCATGTCCTAAGTCTCTGCATTTTCATTCTTTGCGCGGGCTCTAAAGCCTTACCTCTAGCATCAGTATCACCTATACCGATCAATGTTGACAGTCCTTTGTGGTGAATAGCCAAGGATTCTGGCATCCCTACTCTGGATCTGTCATTGTAACCCGATTGAGAAGAATAGTCAAGAGTATGTTCATTATTATAAAATTTATCGTTTGCAACACATCCACATGAGCTGCATACGAATTCACTGGAAACCATATCAAAAATTACGTTACCATTTTTGCATTGGTTACAATGTCCCGCGTCACTTTCGTTTAGTTTCCCCTCCGATGGCATTAAATGTAGCTCCCATCATGAAAGGTTTAAGAGACTTTTTATCCATAGTTTTTCTAGAATTCAGATATTTCTAATATTTGTTTATGATATATAAGAAAATATCTATTTAACCTATGTATTAATTTAGATAAATCTATCTTTAACCTTTTCATTCGATCATACAGAATAAAGCCTCCAGAATGTTCTAGAATGAATGTACTATTATTAAGATACGTTTATGCTGTTTTCTGTTGGTAGACGGCGTTATAATAAGCATTATTACCTTTTTATGGCTTACTAATATTCCTATAGCATTTCTATCTGTTATAAGGTTCTTACGCAACAGAAGCATCTATATCGGAAAGGACCTCTGTCAGGATCTATGTGCCCCAAATATAATTTTTCAGATAACTACTCGCTCAGCAACCAAAACGTCAGTAGTAAAAAGGGGAATAGATTCAATAATAGATTCTACACTTAACATAAAGTATTGTAGCTATCAGATTTCGATCATTACTGAGGACCCCGAAGATCTCATTACTTTGAAATCTAGTCCGTGCGACATAGTAGTAGTGGATAAACAATTTGCTACGTCCGCAATTAAAAAGGCAAGAGCTCTACAATATGCCGTGGAATCTCGTCGTAGGGTAGGGAGGAATACGCCAAAATATTGGGTCTTTCATATGGATGATGAAAGCTATGTAACAACTCAAACAATACTTTCACTATTGAAATTTATTAGAAATAATAGTAAAGCAATAGCGTCAGAGGGCCCAATATTCTACCCCTTAAAGTTAGAATCAGCAAACCCCCTTACGGCAATTGCGGAATCTATAAGACCGTTTACCTGTTATGACTGTGTATCCCAAATGAGGAAGAAATCTCCTCCACTTCACATGCATGGCAGCAATTTATTAGTCCGATCGGACATTGAAGACGCTATCGGTTGGAATTTTGGACCCACACTTGCAGAGGACCAAATGTTCGGTTTCAAACTTTTTCAAAAATATGGTCAAAAATCCATGGGTTGGCACGGAGGCGTATTGCTTGAACAACCACCTCTTAATATGAAAGATCATTTTATGCAGAGAAGAAGGTGGATTCTAGGAAGTTTACAAAATATACATCAACATCAATTTCCACCGATACATAGATTTAAGTTAATGTACAAGTTGGTAAGCTATTCTGTTGGTTTCGCATCAGGGATTATTTCCTTGATCCTTTCTGTTCAAACAAATATTCTGTTGATAATGCCCTCATCTCACTCAATAAGTGAAATTAATAATAGTATAACCACAGGTGTTACAATGTCACTTGATAAAATACTGAATACAGTTTACACCCAATCTATAATACATTCATTAATTAATAGTGTTACTCCATTAGATTTTGGAATCGGATCCCTTCTACTTTTTTCTTCAGTAGTATGGTTATTTTCTTATCAATTTGGACTATTTCTGAATTTACGATATTCAAAAATTAACTGGCCAAAACGAATTATCTTTCATTTGCAAACTCTTGCCTTCTGTCCGTTAATTGGGCTTGTAGAAACATTTCCAGCATTCTGTGCATTTATTGAATATTATGTTAGAAGGCAAACAAATACGGCTAAAAAAATCCCAACTTATGATTTTTATGTTGTTAACAAGTAAAAATGCCGGATAATAAAAAAACCATAAAATCACTTGAATTCAGAAATGTCTGATTCAGTTTCTAATGCTTTCATTTTATTCAGAATGTAGGAAACATCTACGGTAGATACTTTTTCTATCTCTCTATCAAACCACAATTCAACTTCGTCCGGACTTTTTCTTACCTTTTCCTTAATTTGACGAAGTTCCTTAGTCCTCATTTGAGACATCTCTTCCAATTTTGGTTTATAGGCAGAGTAAGCGGTTTCAAGGAATCTCTCAAAGAATTTATCAAGCATACCTTTTCTATTCTCATTAACAATTTACATCCAGCGTATATTAACTTGAGGTATATCCACAAGATTACTAGCAATTACTAGCACTATCATTACAAGAGCTATTCTCACGAGGGTACAATCATGCACATACCGGATTTGTATAATAGCCCAGTCTTCAACGATTCTAAATTATTTCTTCCTGTTACATGATGCATGATAGTTGAAATTCAATTTGTAAAAGACTCGTTAAATGAGTCTTTGACTGTATATATAACTAAAGTCTATTACTGAAGATTACTCATAGATGTTTTGAAAACTCTTATATCTTCGGTTCAATACCGTACTTTTAATAGCATTGCCAAAACCTGGCTTTAAATCTATCACGGTAAGCGAAAATGTCTATAATAGATTCTTTGAAATTTACGAAAAGAATAGAAAAGATTTGGAGTTAAGAGGTATAACAAGTTTTTCCGGATACTTTACAAGTATGATGGAAGAGATGACGATCAGGTATGAGGTATTTGCCAAAAATGCACCATTCATGGAGAAAGTAGATATTGATCACAATCGTGTCGTTGTAAAGGATAATAAACGAAATAGAATCGCAGAAGTATTATTAAAGGATGGCCAACTTCAATGTCTTCTCGATAAACGAGCAGATTGTGTACATGTGGGTTTTGTGTATTCATTACCTGACTTATACAGAATACTTAACAACAAAAATATCAGAATATCTCGCTCCCAGTTATACTAGCACATGCTGCTAGAATTTCTTCCTGTTAGTCGTCTTGTATATTATGAATATTGTTCTCGAATTTCTATCTGGGCTTATTTTATTGGCGTCAAAAGAAATTTGATCAAGACCTTGATTTCCAGTCAAAAGAAATTCATAGTTCATTGTAAGAATTGTACCTTACACAATGGAGGAGGTGGGATTCGAACCCACGAACCCCTAAGAGACGGGATCACTCATGATCCAACCTTGTCAAGGAGCGTGTCTACATTCTTCATATCTTGAGTCCTGCGCGTTTGACCAGGCTTCGCTACTCCTCCTTAGTTGATACACGCATTTGTTATGCGAACCTTATTTCATGGTTACTGTTGAGATGTAAGAAAGTGATTCTTTCGAATAGAAGTAGTTCCGAACATTTAAAGTAGCCATTTATAGTACGATTATGCGATTCATCCACTTAGGACACGACAGTAATCAGGAACCTTTATTATAATAATAAGTAGTAAAACTTGTACAAGAAAAATGAAGATTGCTGAACTCAAACCAGGAATGCGAGGGGTAACTGTTGAAGGAAATATAGATAGTGTAACTGAACCAAGAACTGTAAATCTGAGAACAGGGGGCACTGCTCAGGTGGCTGATGCTATCTTAGCAGACGAAACCGGGAGCATTAAACTTTCTTTATGGGATGACCAAATTAAATTGGTAAAGCAGGGGGATAAAGTTTCAGTAGAAAATGGCTACACTCAGGCGTTTCGTGGGGATAATAGTTTGAATATAGGAAGGTACGGATCATTAAAAAGGCTATGATCCCATACCAAGTTGTAAGAATAATTGATATGCTTTCAGTTCAATACAGATATACAATTCAACAATTACTCTGCTGGTAATCCTACCCGCTATCAACTAATATATCCCATATTGGGAGGTTTACCTTGTGTTGTCTGTTGTTTACCCTCGGTAACGCCTGCTGTTCTTCCAGCCATTTGTTGTTCTATAGTCTGTATTAATGTTTCAGTATCTTTTGCCCTTTTTTCTAGACTTGTCATGCTTATCTTGATGTCCACTATCCGGAGCAAAGTTTCCAGAATAGATTTTGAGGCTTTTGCATCAACAACATATCCTGACGTCTCGCCTAAAAGACAAGTACCTTTCATTCCGCGAAGTTTTGCAACACCGATAATAATGCCGTTCATGCCTGTTATACTGCCGCCATCCATCACTGAGACATTCAGTTCTCCCAATGATTTCACAAGACTTCCATCAGTTGCGGTTCCAAAAATCTTTGGTTTGTTAACAAATACCCCAGTAATATAAGCTGCTAATGTAAATACATGCTGAGTTCCAAACTTAGAAGCAATATCTAAAATTGCCCCTGCAAGAATGTACTCGGAATCAGGATTAGTTGGCTGGGAATCCCCTGTCAATAATAGTAGACCCGTATTCTCATTATCATTGGATGTATTAATACTCACATTCGAGTAAAATATACTGTTTTTCATAAGTTCTGCCGTTCCATCTGTCCTAACCATAACTTGCGGAGGAAACGATGTAGAATAAATATCAACAAGGTGTTTTGCATGCAGCTCCTCAATTAAATGATCGACTGCCAACTTTCCTACGTACCCGCTTCCGGGGAAACCACAAATCAAAAAAGGAAACTTCAATTGCGGTAATGTTTCTGATGAATAAATTACATTGATTCCAGATGTGGAAGATAACATATATGTAAAGAAATTTATCGAACATTAGACTTTAAAATGTTGCGAGATTATTTATTACAGGATTTGGTTATAGACCTACAAACTCGTTATTACAGCTACCGAACTAAAATTTAATGTTATGTATGACTTGTAACAAATTCAAGATTATGTCCTTAGTATCTGGTTTTTGAAAGGTTCATCTCTTTATATTCAAAGAATAAAAAGACAATATTTGGTCGAAACATTATCTTACAATTTAGTCCTGAGCACCCGGGCCCTCTAAATCTTTTATGATAGAGATGTTTTGTATTAGAATGCATAGATATTGTATGACGAAATCCATTTATACTCTGTAATTTGAATATTTTTTAAAGTATTTGGATATTAATTGAATTTGATAAATAAGGGTAAGATTGTGGTATGTATTCCAGCTTTTAATGAGTCTAAAACTATTGGGGATGTTATTACGAGGGCGAAAAAATATGCTGATGATATTATTGTATATGATGATGGATCTACTGATAATACAACGGAATTAGCAAAGGCTGCTGGAGCTGTAGTATTCAGGCATCCTGCCAATAAAGGGTATGGTGCAGCACTTAAGGCACTATTTCTTATAGCAAGAGAAAAAGATGGTATTGATGTTATAGTTACAATGGATTCAGATGGTCAGCATGACCCAGACCAGATACCTACTATTGTAAAACCAATAGAGGATAGCGTTAGTGATATAGTAATTGGTTCTAGGTTTTTAAGTTACGAAAATAAAGAAAAGTTACCCTCTTACAGAAGTGTAGGAATCAAAGCTATAACTAAGCTCACTCAGACTGTTTCTTATAGCAATCTTACAGACGCTCAGAGCGGATTCAGAGCCTATAGTAAAAATGCCTTATTAAGAATTAATCTAGTTGAGGAAGGGATGGCTATCTCAACAGAGATCTTGTTAAAGGCCAAGGAGAAAAGTTTACAGATAAAGGAGGTACCTATAACAATCAAATATAATACAGGAAGCAGCACATCTACACATAATCCTATATCTCATGGCATAGGTGTATTGTACACAATAATACAATTCATCTCGTTGCGGCACCCTTTGGCATTTTATGCGTTACCAGGTATCGCACTGCTAATAATATCTGGTCTGTATATGGCCAGCGCATTGGACTTATATTCTAAAACTGAGTACATATCTACGAATATGATAATAGTATCAATAGGCACAGCGATAGTAGGAGTAGTACTTTTATCTACCGGGAGTATATTATACATGCTCCTCACCGTCTTCAAAGGAAAGATATAGTTTAATATTTTCGAATAATATTCTTTAGAAACTATATAGCAAAAAACCTAAACATAGAACATAGAATCATTGCTATGATAGTGAACACACAATAAATATGTGCTTATATATATGCGATTTGTTTTTTGTCACATAGAAGTTTCCTATTGAATCAACTCCGTAGTTACCAGTAGTATCTACTTAGTTGTTAGCACTACCTTATCTGTGTTAATCTATTAGATAGTGTTAATGCAAAAAGTTAGGCTAGCATGACTATATCGTATACCGAATACTCGGTAGTATGAGTTATTATTATTATCTAATTAAGAGGGATATAGAGATTCGATCCATCAATTTTATTTGAAATGAATTCGAACTCATTATCTATGGTTTATTGAAAATTATGGCTGACGATATATAAGTTCAGGTCTTAAAAGCGTGACTTGATCCGTCGGTATTAGGATTAGCAAAGAAGATATCTATCATGGTGTTATTATTATATACTTATACGGAGCATATGTTGAAAACACTCGATCTTACGCTTGGGATTTCGTCACATACTAAGGTCTTTCCGGGCTATCCTCAGCCTATATTCATAAAATGGTCTAGGCATGATATTCAAGGCTACGATTCTGAAACTATGTTTCTAAGTACACATACAGGAACTCATATGGATGCTCCTTCTCATTTTCTACATGGATCAAATAGCATAGATCAGTTTACAACTGATAGATTTGTATGCAATGCAGTATTATTCAAACTAAGAAGACAATCCAATGAGGTAATTACTTATAAAAACATAAAAGAGTGCGGAATTGATCTAAAAGAGAAAGATACTGCAGTATTTTTTACTGGATGGGCAGGGCACTACAAAAACGATGTTAATTATATCACACATAATCCGGGATTGTCTACTGATGCAGCAAATTATTTAGTTGAAAAAAAAGTCAATGCCGTTGCAATAGACAGTCCTGGCATAGACCCCGGCGATGATACTAACTTCAACGCGCACAAGATTTTATTATCTAACAACATTTTAATAATAGAAAATCTTTGTAACCTAGAAAAGTTACATTCTGAACGATTTATGCTTGTACTAGCGCCATTAAAGCTCATAGGCGCATCAGGATCACCTATACGTGCCATTGCAATTGAAAATACTGATCAAAATCCATAATCAGAAATTAAATGGGGTATGCTACAGTTTATTTTACAGGCTGGATTCTTCAGCAGCATTGCTACCATTCCACTTGTGTGCAATAAGAACTAAGGGTGGGTGCAAAATTGTCGCAATATACAAACAAATGAAAAACCTCATAAGAAGAATAATCTGTCGTCCTAATGTTAATATATAAGCCTCCTGAACTATCAAAATGCGACTTAGACACTAAAATGAATCTTTTTAAAATTTCTGCATTATTACCAATAGGAATGACTCGCACAGTCTATTTTACTATTCTTGCGATAATCCTAGTAATGCCTGGTATTTTAGCAAACATATACAAGAATGCCTACGGTGCTTATATGAAAGCTGAACCCCTCTCGAAGGGTCCAATTATTAATGATCCGAGCCTAAAAACAGAATTAGTAGCTAAAGGACTTAATTTTCCTACTGGCATGGCATTTTTAGGACCAAAGGACATCTTGGTTTTAGAGAAAAATGAAGGTACAGTAAGGAGGGTTATAGATGGTAAGATCATATCAAAACCTCTACTTCAAGTGAACGTCGGAAAACAAGTCGAATGGGGGATGTTAGGAATCGCTGTCGAAAAACAAAACGGTAATAATAATAATAACCAACCTACTTTCGTTTTCTTGCGTTATACCGAATCTGACGACGGAGGCGGCAGTAGTAGTAGTAGTAGTAGTAGTAGTAGTCAAAATGCACAGTCTATGCATAATCGTCTGTATAGATATGAGTTAGTAGACAATAAATTGATAAATCCTAAACTCCTGCTAGACATGCCTGCTACTTCTCCAGATCCTGAAGGAGAAAACAAT
>DASQQB010000140.1:0-2936 GCA_035643635.1 Nitrososphaeraceae archaeon
AGCTGCCATTATAAACGAAGCAGCAGTTTCCTTAGATGTATTAATATCAACAGCTAGCTCTTCAGCACTTGTCACAGCTAAATCCATTACTGACACAATACCTGCTTCTTTAAGCTTCTTTGCTGTAGTTGGACCGACACCTTCTATATCCTGAATTTCCAAGTCTTCAGGCACGGTAGACGTCGCAACTACCTCATTGGGATAACTTTTTTTCCTTGCATTATCCTTGTTTATTTCAGATTCGACTACAGTTTTCTTTTCTCCCATTGATGAATTGCTAAAGGATCTTGTATTAATAGGCGAAAGTACTTGCTGGGGAGGGAGGGAGAGAGGGAGCATTGAATATTTGGTTGTTGTTGTTGTTTTATTCTAGCTTATGTTAACTTGTCTGGCCTTATGAAATAGCTAACGCTTTGATTCAAGATACTTTTTCAATCATTTTAGCTGCTTCAGACACTGTAAATGCTTTAAGTGTTGATTGAGGATGACACCCCTTCAGCATCTGCAGTTTCAGGAATTTTTTGACGTAGATTTATGTCCATTTGCATCTTCTTAAAGTTGTCTAGCTGTATTGAAATAACGCTACTTGCTCTTCTCTACGGAATTGTTTCATCATCTACCTGTCGTGCATATTTTGTTGACATCTTATAAAATAATAAGTATCTGAACGATAACTATACTATGTACAAAAAGCTGTTCTATCCTATCTCCAATAGAATTCTGCCCTCTCTTTGTTGGGCGAATAATCCTTGTAAGGCTTCTTTAGCTTCTTCTAGTTTGAACTTTTTCCATACTTTGATCTTGAGTTCTTTAGAAAAACCAATAAGTTCATGTAATTCGCTTCTACTCCCACCGGTGCAACCTATTATCCGTATATGCTTTGAATAGAGAGAGTGAATATCGAGCTTAACTTCATTGCCGGCGAGTACGCCGAAAGTTATTAATCTTCCGTTCCTACCCAAAACTTTGAAACTCTTCTCCCACATATCATTTCCCATAGCATTCAAAACAACATCTGACAGATTACCTTGGGTGATTTTATCCACCTCATCTAAAATCTTCTCAGGATCAGTAATAATATAGTCAGCTCCGAAATCTTTTAGCCACATCTTACTTGAAATTGCAACCACGTAAGACCCAATTTTCTTACCTAACTGAATGGCTAACATTCCTGTATTTCCTGATGCGCCGAATACTAACAGGGATTCATTAGCTCTCAGAGATGCTTCCTTTAATGCATGAAATGGTGTTAAGGCAGTTATCGGTATACTTGCTGCTATATCCCATTCCAAATTGTTCGGCACAATAAATAAATTTTTTTCTGGGACTGACACATACTCAGCAAAACCACCATTAGTATTGACTCCTATTAATCCATCTCCAACCTTACTTCTGCAAAGCATTTCGTAAGACTTTAAACACATATCGCATGTTCCATCAAATAATCTATTATAGGCAATTACTCTGTCACCTTTAGTAAATCTCTCTACATGTTTTCCAAATCTATCTACCGTGCCAGATAATTCGGAGCCTGGTATATGTGGTAACGGTTCTACTTTTATGGGTAAAGCATGTCCCTTTAATCCGCGCATACCAGAAACTGTAAAATAATCTATTGGATTTACACCAGCCATCTTAACTTTTATTAATACATCGTGGTCTCCTATTTCTGGCTCAGGATACTCCTGTACTCTCACATTTTCTATTCCAGGCTTACTAAATACTGCAGCTTTCATTTTAAAAGCTCATAAAAATATACATACTAGTCAGTAGAATCTAGTCGTTAGATTGCAAGAGAACAAGCAAGAGGAACTGAGGATTGATAATGGCATTATTAGACTATTCCACCAAGTAGTTCGAGTGTATCTTTCGCTATATCCATGACTGTATGTGAATCTATATTCGGTTCCACAGATATAATGAGTATATTTTTCTCCATGTAGAAGGTCAGCATAGATATCTTTTCCCGTTCCACATAGGCAAATCTTGCCCTTCCCATTGTGTTATCAAACCTCTGTCTCATCGATTTCCGTAATGCTGTTTGTGCTAAATATACCTCATCATTATCTTGCTCAGTCATTGAGTCAAGGCCTTTCCGCATGCCTCCGGCGACTAATAATCCGGCGTCATCTATCACACCAACATAGCGTATGTCCTTGTTCATTGTAAAGATCTGTTCACAGAGTTTTGCAAAATCCATTTAACTAAATTATTAAGAAAAATAATCAACATATAAAGGAATCATAGAACCAAATTGTTTAGTATTTGCTATTCCCAGCTTTAGATCTTTTTTCATTTCAATCGGAAAATATTATTTTCATACACGCTTTAATTGTATGCTGTATGAATAATATAGTAAATTGTTGTTCATACTATCTACTGCATTTTGTATTTTAACTCCTCAAATGATACAAAAATGATCATACAAGTTTTCAGCAAGGAATCCTCCTACTTATACAATTATCAAGTTGTGAAATTTGCTAATAAAATTTGGACACACTACTTTATCAATTAATAGTAATTCATGGGTTAATATATAGCGAATCAAGACTACATAACAAAAAAGGAGAAAACGAAGTATGGCTAATAAGGAATTTATGAACATATTTTTCTTGGGATTGCTATTGCCCTTAGTGATAATATCTTGCAATGCAGCTCCAAACAAGGCCTCATCTATAAATTATATGCCAGTTGATAACAATAAGAGCAAAGATTCTTCTTTGATCGATGTGAACGGTCAAAATATTACATCCACGATGACATTTCCTACAAATCCTAAAACTTTGATAGAGTCCGCAATTGATCAAATACGTAATAGCACTGGATCTGGCGGACATAACAATTTGAATAACAATACTAACTCTAGTATAGTAAGAGATTCTGCTACGGTTTTGCTTGGGATGAAAGTCATTCCAGCTAGAGATTTCATACCTCTA